>JARRPL010000155.1:0-11426 GCA_037382905.1 Gemmatimonadota bacterium
GGAGACCTCGGGGCTTTCCCGCTGGATCGGATCGTCGGTGGCTGGGCTGTCCGCTGTCCCGGACGTGGTGCTCTTCGGCGTCCTGGCGCTCCTCTTCGTCTTCCTGACCGAGCTGACCTCCAACGCCGCCACCACGACCATGGCCATGCCGGTCCTGGTGGGGGCCGCCGCGGCCATGGGGGCGGAACCCATCCCCTTCATGATCGTCGCCACCCTGGCCAGCTCCATGGCGTTCATGCTCCCGGTGGCCACCCCGCCCAACGCCATCGTCTTCGGCTCCGACTACCTCACCATCCCTCAGATGGCCCGTGCCGGGCTCGTGCTCAACCTCCTGGCGGTGGGGGTGGTGACGCTGGTGGCCCGCTTCCTCCTCCCCCTCGTCTTCCCCTCCTGAGGCACGGGTCCCCGGATCCTGCGAACGGAGTGGAGTCGGAACGCCGACGGTGCTGTTCCCGCCGGTCCAGGGCCGGACACCGTCCGCCCCTGAGCTTCACCCCACGGACAGGGACCCTGCAGAAAAAGAACTAGCGCTCTGATTCCTGTTTTACCAGTCGCAGAAACTCCACGATCTCCTCACCGACCTCGGGCCGGGAGAGAACGTCGGTATGGCCGGCGCCGGCGATGGCCACCCGCTCGACCCCGGCGGCCCGGGCCAGCGCCTCACCCTCCTCGGGCACGACCCGCGTATCCTGGTCGGGGTGCAGGACCCGGAACGGGATTCGGAGGCGCTCCGCAGCCCGGCCTGGATGGAGCGCCCGCTCCGGCAGTCCGACCCGAAGGCGCCAGAACGGCCGGACCAGGGGGACCAGAACGCGACCCGGGAGGCCCCGGTCATCCAGATACCCGATGATGCTGTCGTAGAGGTGATAGGGTGCGGCCACCACTAGGAGGCCCGAGATGGGTGCGCCGTCGGCGGCGGCGAGGATGGATCCCGCCCCGCCCATGGAGTGGGCCAGCACGACGAGGGGCCGTCTCGGCGCGACCTCCCGCACCGCCTCCACCGCTCGGGCCACATCGTCCCGGAAGGTCCGGAGGTTCACCTGGGGGACGGCGCTGTTCCGGCCATGGCCCCGGGCGTCGAAGGTCAGGACGTGGGAGGCGGCGGGCACGGCCCAACGGGCCAGGGGAAGGGTCACTCCCGCATTGGCGCCCCACCCGTGCACCACCAGAACCACGGGTCCTCCCGGGTCCTCGCCGTCGATCCACCACCCGTTCAGGGGAGGCTGACCCTGGATCACCCAGTCCCGAGCCCGAAGACCGACGGAGGCGGGTGTGACCTCCGGGGGGCGAATCCGCGGCCGCATCATCGACACGGCCAGGCGGTCCAGGGCCACCAGCACCACCGCCAGCACCGCGAACAGGACGACGGCGGTCAGGGGGCCCTCCCGGTCCTCACGCAGCCGGACCCACGGCCTGCCGCTCCGGGCCGGACCCGGGATCCAGTCGCTCCAGGGCCCGGCGGACATAGACCGGGACCATGGCGCGCCGCCAGTCCGGATCCACGATGATGTTCTCCAACGGATGGCACTGCTTGTGAGCCCGCTGGGCGAGGGCATCGATCAGCTCCGGGGTCAGACGTTCTCCCCGGGCCAGGTCGTCCCAACCCGACAGCTCCCTCGGACGGGAGCCCAGAGCGGTGACGACCCCCCGGAGATCCACCACCGACCCGTCGGGCTCGATCTCCCCGGCGACGGCCACCGAAAGGAGGGGAAAGTCGATGGACTTCCGCTGACGGAGTTTCACGTAGGCCATCCGGGTGCGGGGGTCCGGGCGAGGGATCCGCACCCGCACCACGATCTCGTCCGGCCCGCGGCGGGTGTTGCGGATTCCATCCGGGACGAAGAAATCCCGCACCGGGACGGTGCGGCCCCCGTCGGGACCCTCCAGGTCCACGGATGCCCCCAGGGTCATGAGGACCGGAGGCGTGTCTGCGGAGTGGGCGGCCACGCATTTTCGACCGACGCGGGTGACGTGGCACACGTCGCCGTCCTTCTTGAGGCAGTAGCCCAGCGCCTCCCGCCAGAAAGCCGTCTGATTGTAGTAGGTGCACCGGGTCTCCAGGCAGAGGTTCCCCCCCACCGTCCCCCGGTTGCGGATCTGGGGGCCTGCCACCAACCCGGCTGCCTCGGCGAGGGACGGCACCACCCGGGCCAGCTCGGCGTGATGATGGAGCTCCGCCAGGGTGACGGTCGCGCCCAGCACCAGCTCGGACGTGCCGACCCTCACCTCGCCCAGCTCTCCGATGCCGCCGAGGGAGACCAGGTGGGCCGGTTCGAACAACCGGTGCTTCATGTTGGGAATCAGATCCGTCCCCCCGGCCATCGGGAGGGCTTCGCCGGGGTGGGCTGCAAGAAGCCCTACGGCGTCCTCGAGACGCTCGGGCCGATGAAAGGCGAAGGGTGGCAGCCTCAGCATTCTATCGCTCCTCCCCGAACCAGGTCCCGCCGGGCCGGGCGACCATGATGCCGTCCTGCGTTTCGATCGCCACGATCCGCTCGGCCAGGGGGCGCTCCGAGAGCACCACCGTGCTCCCGACCAGAGGCGCGTGAAGCAGGTGGAGCGTCCCGTCCACCCGGACGGCGATCCCGGTATGGGCCACGTCCAAGCCCTTCACCGTGCTGGTTGCGGCGATGACGTCGCCGGTCCGGATCCCGCCGGCGGCCTTGCCGACGGCATCCTCCGGCAGGGCATACCGGGGCCCCCGGGCCTGGAGGCCCGCCTCGATGCGTCGGACCTCGTCGACGATGGCCGGATCCGCAAGCTGTTCGTACGCCTCGGCGTGGGTGGACATGAAGTCGATCACCTCGGAATCCGGGACGCCCCCCAGATTCCGGGTCTCGAGGGCGATCCGTCCGGCGGCCTCGTTCACGGCGAGCCAGTCCGAGAAGTAGTGGAGCCGGGAGGCGTATCCGGCGGGTGCTCCCTCCCGGTAGCGCAGGGCAGCCAGGTCCGTCTCGTACAGCTCACGAGCCCGGACCGGATCATCCAGGGCTTCGAGGCCATGGACCCGGGAGAACCGGGTGAGGGCCAGGACGTTCTCCACGAAGGTGACGCAATCGAGCCCCCGGAAGTTCACTACGAGCCGTTCGGGACCCGGGACCTCGAGCGTGCGAGGCACGTAGGGGGCACCGAGAAAGAGGCGCCCCATCTCGGCGATGGCCTCTCCCAGCGGAAGAGTGTCCAGCCCCTTCCCCCGGGCGGTGTGCAGCGTTGCCTGGAAGATCTCCCAATCCTGGCGTGTCCAGGGCGTCCCCTCGATGGAGTCGGAGGCGGCGGGCCAACCCTCCGTCGCGGCGGGGCGCGTCGCGCTCACCTCGACGCCCCGGTCTTCGCCAGACACCTCCGAGGTCGACGGCTCGCCCCCGCTGGATCCGCAGGCCACCATGACCGTGCACAGCGCCGCCAGACCCGATCCCGGGCCGGGGAATCGCGGTAGCAGGGCGATCCGACTCCTCATACCTGGACCCGTGCCGGGGCCGCGTCGGGAGCCCGGGGTTTCTCCAGGACACCGGCCTCCCGTGCCGCCTGTACGGCTCTCCACACCCGGGGCGGGGAGAAGGGAAGCCGGTCCACCCGCACGCCCACGGCGTCGTGGATGGCGTTGGCGATGGCCGGGATGGACGGGTGGAGGGGCCCCTCCCCCGCCTCCTTCGCACCGTAGGGTCCCTCGGGGTCCAGCGATTCCACGATCAAGGACTCCAGCTCGGGGGTGTCCACACTGGTTGGAATCCGGTAGTCCAGGAGCGACGGTGCGTTGTGGAGCCCGGCCCGGCCATGGTCCGCGTCCTTGAACACGTGCTCCTCCATGAGGGCCTCGGCAAATCCCATGTAGGCCGAACCTTCCATCTGGCCTTCCACCAGCACCGGGTTGAGCGCCCGACCGCAGTCGTGGGCGATCCAGATCTTCCGGACCTCCACCACCCCGGTGTCCACGTCCACCTCCACCTCCGCCACATGAGCGGTGAAGGAGTAGGCGGGGCTGGCGCCGATCGTGCCGCCCCGATAGTCCCCGTGGACGTCCTTCGGAGTGTTGTACGAGCCGGTGGAGCCCAACGTCCCGAACTTCGCCTCCGCCAGGTTGAAGGCCTCGCGGATGGGCATCCTGAGCTCCGTGTCCCGTGCGAAGAACGCCTGACCTTCCGCCAGGAGGACCTCTTCGGGCTGTACCTCCCACTGGGCTCCCACCGCCTCCTGGACCTGACGCTTCAGCTTCCGGCAGGCATCGATGCACGCGTTCCCCAGCATGAAGGTGACCCGGGACGAGTAGGCCCCGAGATCCACCGGCGTGGAGTCCGTGTCGCCACGCATGACACGGACGTGCTCCAGGGGAACCCCCAGCTCCTCGGCAGCGATGTAGGCCACCATGGAATGGGTCCCCTGTCCGATCTCCGAGGCCCCGCTGAAGACCGCCACACGACCCGACCGGTCCACCTGGATCTGCACCCCCGACTGGGGCATGTCGTTGGGGTAGATGGGGTAGTTGGTCCCGGAGATGTAGGTGGAGCCGGCGACGCCGACCCCTCGTCCGAAGGGGAGGCGGCGGAATTTGGACGTCCACTCGGACGCCCGCTCCACGGCGGCGAGGCACTCCAGGAAGCCGTTCGAGGTGATCCGCAGCTCGTTCACCATCCGGGTGTTGGCCCCGATGAAGGTCCGCCGACGCAGTTCAAAGGGATCCAGGCCTGCCGACAGGAGCTGACCCGAGTAGTAGGTCGTCACCAGGCCGAAGGAGGCGTATGCGCCTCCGTCCAGGACGATCTCCGCATCCACCGCCGTCAGGCGCCCTTCGCGATCCACCCCCGTGCGATAGGTCATGTGGAACGGATGCCGTCCCCGGTGGGCGTAGAAGACCTCCTCCCGGGGGTAGAGGATCTTTACGGGCCGTCCGCTCTTCCGCGACAGCGCCGCCACGGCGAACTCGAGATCGAACGGTTCGCTCTTTCCTCCGAAGGCGCCTCCCACCGGCGGCTGAATCACCCGGACCACCGCCGGGTCGAGTTGGAAGACCCGGGCCAGCTCCCGGTGCAGATAGTGGGGAACCTGGGTCGACGACCACACCGTCAGCTTGCCGTCCTGGTCCCAGCGGCCGAAGGCGCAGTGGGGCTCGATGGCGGCATGGGTCGTCCCCTCGAAATAGTACGAAGCCTCTATTTTGTGCTCCGCCGCTTCGAGGCCGCCGTCCACGTCCCCGAATGCCAGCTTCACCTTCTTGGTGATGTTCCCGTTCCAGCCCTCCTTCCGAGGCGGGTGGATGTAGTCCCCGTTCTCGTAGTCGCCTTCGGCGGCAATCGCGTCGTGCGGGTCCAGCCAGGCCGGGAGGGGTTCGTAGGACACCTCGATGGCGTCCAACGCACGGATGGCCGTGTCCTCGTCCACGGCGGCCACCGCCGCCACCGCATCGCCCACATACCGCACCCGGTCCACTGCCAGGGGGTACTCGTCCTGGGTCCAGGGAATGATCCCGTAGAGCACCGGCATGTCGGCGCCGGTGACGACCGCCCGAACGCCCTCCAGGGACTCGGCCGCCGACGTGTCCACCGACAGGATCCGGGCGTGGGGATGGGGGCTCCGGAGAATTCGCCCGTGGAGCATGCCGGGAAGGACGATGTCGTCGGTATAGCGTGCACGCCCGGTGGACTTCGCCAGACCGTCGACCTTCCTCATGCGTCTGCCGATGACCGTCAGGCCATCCATACCGTTGTCGGACATCGGTTTAGGGCTCCTGAACCTGGGTGGGTGACCGGCGTCGCGCATCCGCCTGCAGGACTTCTTCTAAGATCATCGTGTATCCGGTGCACCGACAGAGATTTCCGGCGAGAGCCTCTCTCACCTCGTCCAGGGTGGGCCGGGGGTTCCGATCCAGGAGGGCGGCGGCGGAGCAGAGGATCCCCGGCGTACAGAAACCGCACTGGGCCGCCCCGTTCAGGTCGAACTCATCCTGGAGCGGGTGGATCCCCTCCGGTCCCGCCAGCCCCTCCACCGTCACGACGTCCCGTCCCTCCGCCTCCATGACCGGGAGGAGGCAGGAGAGGGTGGCCCGCCCGTCGACGATCACGGTGCACGCCCCGCAATCACCCTTGTCACATCCCTGCTTGGAGCCGGTCAGACCGAGGACGTACCGGAGCGCCTCCAGGAGTGTGAAGTGGGCCGGAACACCCACCAGATGGCGGTCGCCGTTGATGTGGAGACGGACGAGGTCGGTGACTTCGGGCACGGTGGCCTCGGCTTCAGGTACGGGATCTGAAACTTCTAGGGTGATCCCGGGGAGAGCAAGGCATCCTGCGGGCCCCGGGAGGCCATACCCCCGGGGAACCCGGCGATCCTCCGGGGTACGAGTTCGGACCCGCGCCGGGAGCCAACGACGGCTTCCGGCTTCGTTCCATCAGAGGCAGAGGCCTGCTTGCATGCCCTATCCAGAGATGCTCGTCGCTCCCATGCGGGACGACCTTGTCCGTGTCGGATTCACTGAACTCAAGACGGCCGAAGACGTGGATCAGGTCCTGGGTTCCGAGACCCGGACCACGATGCTGGTGGTCAACTCCGTGTGTGGCTGTGCCGCAGGCGCCGCCCGTCCCGGGGTCTACCTCTCGCTTCAGGGAGAGAAGAAGCCTGAAGTTCTGACCACGGTCTTCGCCGGACAGGACCTGGAGGCGACGGAGCGGGCGCGGCAGTACATCGTGGGCTACCCGCCCTCGTCCCCGGCCGTAGCCCTCTTCAAGGACCAGGAGCTGGTGTACATGATGGAGCGGCACCAGATCGAGGCGTCCAGCCCTCAGGAGATCGCGGCTGCGCTTCAGGAGGCGTACGCAGAGCACTGCTGACCGGGGGCCCCTTCTGCCGGGCCGGCGGGAGGGGCGCCTAGTCGGTAAGCCGACGGCGGCGCTTCCGCTCGCCGCGAAGGCGCCGCTTCGCATCCCGGGCCGACTCCCCGGATCGTCGGACCTGGACGCTGACGCCGCCCAGGAAGGCCAGACCCGTGACGCGGATCACCGGGGCACCCGGGGGCGCCTCCTGGCCCTCCGCAGCATGGTCGAACCCTCCGAGAATTCCGATCCCGGAGGCGTCCACGATCACATCGGGAGGTACGATCAGCTCGACGCCTCCCATGGTGGCGAAGCACCGGACCTCGGTGTGGGCCGGAAGGACGCACTCCCGGAAGTCCAGCTCCACACCCCCGAGAATCCCCACGGCGTAGTTGTATCGGGCGGGATGCCACGCCCCCTTCCGGACCCCGCCACCCAGCACGCCCATGATGGCGCTCTGCTCCGGCACGTGTACCGGCTCCGCCAGGCGCCAGCGTTCCCCGGCGGCCCGGTCCGCAGGCGAGTCCGTTTCTGACGGGGTCGGCACCGGCAGGGGCTTCGGCAGATCCGCCAGGAGCACCCGGAGCTCTCCCACCGTATCGGCCCGGTGGGCCAACTCCACCCGGCGCTCGAAGTCCTCGACGTCGATCCGATCCTCGGCGAAGGCCTGACACAGGACGTCCACCGCCGCCTGCCGCCCCGCATCGGTCGTGGGGCTCGTTCCACCGCCGTCTCCGGTCATCCCTTGCTCCTCATGGTGACTCCTCGCTTCGGTACACCTCACGGCCCCCGACGAACGTCCTCTCTACGCGAACCGAGGCCAATTCCGTTTCGGGGAGGGCGAACAGGTCCCGGTCCAGGATGACGAAGTCCGCCACCTTTCCCGGGGTCAGAGACCCGCTGAATCCGTCGGACATCCCCGCTCGAGCCGCGTCGAGAGTATACGCCGTCAACGCCTCCTCCAGACGGATCCGCTCCTCCGGCACCCAGCCGTCCGGGTGAGCGCCGTCCAAGGTCCGGCGGGTCACGGCGGCCTCGATCCCCAGGAAGGGGTCCAACGGGGCCACCGTCCAGTCGCTCCCGAAGGCCAGGCGGGCACCGGCATCCAGGAGCGACCGGAAGGGATACGTCCGGCGGACGCGTTCCGGGCCGATCCGTCTCTCGGCCCACCGACCGTCGTCGGCGGCGTGATAGGGCTGGACACTGGGGATGACGCCCAGCCGGGCGAACCGGTGGACCGCGCCGGGGCTCAGGTGCTGCGCATGCTCCACACGGTGCCGGCGCGCCCGCGGTCCATTCCGTTCCGCCAGTTCGCCGTAGACACCCAACAACCAGTCGTTGGCCCGGTCCCCGATGGCGTGGACCACGGCCTGCAGCCCCGCGGCGTCCCCGGCCCGGATCGACTCCCTCAGCGCATCGGGATCGGTGACCATGAGGCCCGTGGTGTCGGGAGCGTCGATGTAGGGATCGTGGAACCAGGCGGTGCTCGAGCCCAGTGAGCCGTCCACGAACCCCTTGAGCCCACCCCACCACAGCCCCTCGTCTCCCCGCCCCGCCCGGCGGATCCGGTCCCGTAACCGTTCCCAGGACGCCATGGGTACCACCGAGTAGATCCGGAGAGGGAGCCGATCCTCCGCCCGAGCCCGCTCGTACACCGTCAGGGACGACCATCCGTCCACGTCGTGAAGCTGGGTGATTCCCAACGAGAGGGCATGGGAAACGGCAGCCGCCAGGGCACGATCCCACTCCGCCGTGGAGGGGACGGGCACCGCAGAAAGAACCAGCTTCATCGCCTCGTCCTTGAAGATGCCGGTGGGATCCCGGGTGACGGGATCCCGCACGATCTCACCTCCCGCGGGATCGCTGCTCAGGAAGTCGAACCCGGCGAGCTCCATGGCCCGGGTATTGGCCAGTCCCATGTGGAGATCCAGCCGGCGGACGAAGACCGGGTTCTCCGGTGTCACCGGATCGATCCACTCCCGATGGGGAAGCCCTCCGCCCCATCGCTCGTGATCCCAACTCCCGCCGAGGATCCAGGCTCCCGGAGGGAGGGTGTCGGCGAAGTCGGCGATCCTCTCCACGAACTCCTCCGGTGTGCCCGCGTCCCGAAGGTCCACCGACGCGAGCTGGAAGCCACCGGTGAGGAAGTGGGTGTGGCTGTCCACCAGACCCGGCAGGATGGTGGCTCCTTCCGCATCCACCCGTCGGGCTCCGGGGCGCGGGAGTTCCTGCAACTGATCCTCCCTTCCCACGGCGAGAATCCGACCGTGCCGGACGGCCATGGCTTCGGCCCATGGATTGGCAGGGTCCCCGGTCCAGATCCGGCCGCCCCGGATGATCAGCTCCATCTTGATCTCCCGGATGCCGATCCCGACGGCCAGAAGCCCCGGGGAATCCCGGAAGGGGCGCCCTCCTGCCGCAGCGCCGCTTCGACCTGCGATCCGATCCCTCGGGCCGGGATCCCCAACGGCGATTCGATCCCGGATCGAAGGGGGCGGTTCTTGACACTCCCGGTCCGTGGGGGCCCTACTGGGACATATTCACTCAGCGCGGGAGCCCCCATGCAGCGTCGAGCGCGGTATCTGCCGACCCTCGTCCTCCTCTTCGTCCTCTCGGCGTGCGCATCGAGCGGCTCTTCCGGATCCACAGGGAGCGGGCCGAACCTCCTGACCTCCGAGGACCTGGCCGAGGTGTCGAGTCTGAGCGCCTTCGATGCCATCCAACGTCTCCGCCCCCAGTGGCTGCAGGCCCGGGCGGGACAGGATCTCCCTCGGGTGGTCATGAACGGGTCGCTGATGGGTGGCGTGGAGAACCTCCGGAGCATCCAGGTCGGGGATCTGACCTCGATGCGCTTCAGAAACGGACGGGACGCCACCACGCGATATGGCACGGGGTACGGGGGTGGAGCCATCGAGTTGAGCACCCGTGCCCCCTAGCGGGGAGGTGCGGCTTCCAGGAACCGCCGGACGAAGGCGGTGAGGACCGCTGCGGCCGCCTGGACCTCCCTGGCGTCGACCCATTCGTCGGCGGCGTGGGCCCGGGTGATGGATCCCGGGCCGAAGCATACCGCGGGAATCCCCGCCTCGTTCAGGTAGGCCGCATCCACCCAGGCCGTCATCCCTTCCACCTTTCGGGGCATTCCCTCCGCCTCGAGGGCGGCCAGGAGAGCCTGGACCACCGGGGCATCCTCCGGCACGTCCGAGCCCGGCCGGACCAGATCAAGCCGGGCCACGCCATCCACCGAAGGATCCCGGGCAGCGAGTCGGTCCAGCGCCCCCTGCACCTCGTCGAGAAAGGAGCCGGGCTCCTCTGCCGGGAGGGTCCTGCGTTCCAATGTGACCACGCACCGTTCGGGGTAGACGGACCAGGCGGAGCCCCCGTGGATCGTGCCTGCGTGCAGTGAGCCCGTCCCCAACAGGGGGTGGGGGTCGACGGCCCGTAGCGAGACCTCCAGGCTGTCCAGCTCCTGCAGAAAGGCGGCGGCGTGGCGGATCGCGTCCACGCCCACGTCGGGCCGGGACCCATGGGCCGCTCGCCCCCGAAACTCCACCTCCACCCATGCAAACCCCTTGTGGGCGGGCATGACGGCCAGGGCGGTGGGCTCGGTCACCACGGCGGCGTCGGCCCGGAGCCCCTGGGCCACGAGGCGCTGCATTCCCACGGAGGCGTGCTCCTCGTCACAGGTCAGGGCGACGACCAGCGTTCCCCGACCAGGATCGGAGGCATAGGCTCCCGCCGCAGCCAGGATGACCGCCAGCCCGGATTTCATGTCCGCGGCCCCACGGCCCACGATCCGTTCCGGGGTGGAATCGGCGCCGAACGGATCCACGGTCATTCCGTCGACGCCCACGGTATCGAGGTGCCCGTTCAGGAGCAGGCGAGGACTTCCAACCCCAAGTCGGGCAACCACATTGCGGCGTTCCCCATCCACCGTCTGCTCCTGCACGTGGAACCCCATCTGACGAAGGCACGCCGCCACCTCCCGCCCGATCCGGGCCTCACCGCCGCCTCCGCCCTCGAGAGACGGATTCACCGACGGGATCGCCACAAGTCGCCGGGTCCAGTCGACTGCATCCGGGACCGCAGCCGCAGAGCCGGAAGTGTCGCGTCGAGGCACGGAAGCGTTCTCCTTCATCCACACCCTCCTGGTGATGTCGACGTGTCCACCCGCCCGAACCCCCAGGAATTCAGGGTCTTTGTGTCAGTCCGGAAGCACGGCATGGTTCTGGCACGAACGACGGGTCATCCATCACCCTGACCCGGAGCCGTGCCATGCACAAGATCACCGCCAGCCTGGTGGGCGCAGCCGCCGTTCTCGCGAGCTTCATCGCTCGTCGCCAGAGACGGCAGACGATTCGCCCGATGGAAGCCGACGCTCTGGCGCCGGCCGGCGAGACGTACCCGACGCGCTTCTCCCTCGAGAGGCTCAGGGAGTTGGGCCTCTGACCGGTGCCGCAGCGGGTATACCGATGCTGTAGGGCGAGTGTACCGATGCTGTAAGGCGAGGTCGGACAACGTACAACGTCCCCTGGAACCAACGAGAAGAGCGGCACGGGTGAAGGCACCCATGCCGCTCCGTCCCTGTCGATTCCCGGTGGTCCGGCGGCGGTCGCCGGCCGGCGC
>JARRPL010000156.1:0-6981 GCA_037382905.1 Gemmatimonadota bacterium
CTCGGCGTTCACGTACTACACCGGCTTCAAGGTGAACTCGGGTGAATACAAGGTCATGGGCCTCGCGCCCTACGGAGAGCCCAGGTACGTGGACCTCATCCTCTCCGAGGTGATGGACCTGAAGGAGGACGGTTCCTTCAAGCTGGACCAGCAGTACTTCAACTACCTGGGTGGGCTGACCATGACCAGTCCCGCCTTCCACCGCCTCTTCGGGGGACCGCCCCGGGCCCCCGAGTCCCGGATCACCCAGCGCGAGATGGACCTGGCGCGTTCCGTCCAGGAGGTGTGCGAGGAGGTGATGCTCCGTATGGCCCGGACGGCACGGAAGGAGACGGGGCTGCCCCACCTCTGTCTCGCCGGGGGAGTCGCCCTCAACTGTGTGGGCAACGGTCGAATCCTCCGGGAGGGTCCCTTCGAGCGGATCTGGATCCAGCCTGCAGCGGGGGACGCCGGGGGTGCCCTGGGCGTGGCCCTGCTGGCCTGGACCCGGCTCCACGAGTCGACCCGGGAACTCGGGGACCGACGAGATTTCATGCGGGGGTCCTACCTCGGGCCTGGATTCACCGAGGGCGAAGCCCGAGCGGAGCTCGATGAGCTGGGGGCCGTGTACGAGGTCCTGCCGGAGGATCAGCTCATCGAACGGTGTGCCGACGTCCTGGCCGACGAGAATGTCCTGGGGTGGTTCCAGGGGCGACTCGAGTTCGGGCCCCGGGCACTGGGCTCTCGCAGCATTCTGGGGGATCCGCGAAGCCCGAAGATGCAGTCCCAGATGAACCTCAAGATCAAGTTCCGGGAGAGCTTTCGGCCGTTCGCACCCAGCGTGCTCGCCGAGCACGCCGGCGAGTACTTCGACATCGACTGCGAATCTCCCTACATGTTGTTGGTCGCGCCGGTGCGGGAGGAGCGCCAGATTCCCATGTCGGCCCTGGATCGGGAGAAGTTCGGAATCGAGAAGCTCAACGTGCTCCGCTCGGACATCCCCGCCGTCACGCACGTGGACTTCTCGGCCCGGATCCAGACCGTGCACGCGGATACGAATCCCCGGTACCACAAGCTCATCTCCGGCTTCCACGAACGGACCGGCTGTCCGGTCGTCGTGAACACATCGTTCAACGTCCGGGGCGAGCCGATCGTCTGTACTCCCGGAGATGCCTATCGCTGCTTCATGCGCACCGACATGGACTTCCTGGCGGTCGGGAACCTGTTCATGGCCAAGGCCGCTCAACCCGAATGGAAGGAGGAGGGAGATTGGAGGAGAGAGTTCCAGCTCGACTGACGGCGTCCGAGGGACGGCGCTTCGCGTTCCCCGTGGGGGGCGTGTTCGCGGCCATCGCCGGAGTCTTCTGGTGGCGGGACCACCTGTTGACGGCCCAGATCCTCGGGGCCCTGGGAGGCTCGTTGATCCTGGCGGGCCTCCTCATCCCCCGGCGACTGGGCCCGGTCTACCGGGGCTGGATGGCCCTGGCGATGCTGATCTCCAAGGTCACCACCCCCATCTTCATGGCGATCGTGTATTTTCTCGTCATCACCCCTGCCGGCCTGATCCGGCGGACCGTGAGCCGGAGCGCCATCGTCCACCGGGAGGAACAGGGTTCCTACTGGAAGAGACGAGAAGAAGGGAGCCGACGCGGCAACCTCCAACGACAGTTCTGACGGAAGGACGACCATGGCTGGCAAAGGCGGGATCCTGTCCGAGCTCCTCTTGTTCTTCAAGGAGCGCAAGAAGTGGTGGATGGCACCGATCCTCCTGATCCTGGTCCTGGTGAGCGCGCTCCTCATCTTCGCCCAGACATCGGTGCTCGCCCCCTTCATCTACACCATCTTCTGACGCGGAAGGGTCGGCGAGGCCTCCCCGGATCACGCCTCCACCCCCGGGCTACTCCACCCGCAGGACCTCCGCCGGATCGAGCCGCGTGGCCCGGAGGGCCGGGAGGAGACAGGCCAGCGCCGTCACCCCGAACATCACGAGGCCCACGACGATCAGCGTCGTGAGATCGCCGGGCTGGACCCCGAAGAGCAGCGCCTCGGCGGCCTCGTCGAGCTGGAGTGCGACACCGACCCCGGCGCCGATGCCCACGGCGGCCATCGTCAGTCCCCAGCGGAAGATGGCTCCACGCACCCTCGAGGCCGGGGCCCCCAGCGCCATGCGGATCCCCATCTCCCGACGGCGCTGCCGCACGGCGTAGCTCACCACGCCGTAGATCCCGACGGCCGACAACGCCAGCGCGAGCCACGCCACGACGGAGAAGAGGAGGACGACGAAGCGGGGACGGGACAGCGACTCCCCGAAGGCCGCCTCTGCGGTCTCCAGGCGGATGAGGGGCAGGCGGGTGTCGAGATCGTTGAAGACGGCGCGGATCGGCGCCATCAGATCCGCCGGGTCGTCGGCGGTCCGGACGGTGAAGACGAGCCACGAACCGGGGGCGTCCATGTTCATGGGCTCGATCACGACAGTGGCCCCGGTCCGATCGTCGGCCCCCCCAACCGCCAGCTCCTCGACCACACCGGCGACCGTCAGCCAGCGGACCTCGTCGGCGCCCGAGTCGAAGGTGAAGCGTTGGTCCACGACAGGGCCCCCTTCAAAGAGCAGGTCGGCGAGATCCTGGTCGATCACGACGGCGTGCCGGTCCAGGTCCCCTTCCGTCAATTCCCGACCAGCGACGAGTTCGGCCCCCAGGGTGGAGAGGAAACCGGGCCCCGCCTGTACGCTCGGGGTGACCTGTTCGATCGACGCATCACCACCCTCGGCCCGGATGGGGGAGAAGTGGAGCGCCCCGCCGCTCGGGGGCACCCCGGTGGAGACCGCGGTGGAGACGACACCCGGGATCGACTGGAGCCGGAGCAGCGCATCGTCGACGAAGGCGGCCCGGTCGGCACCCGAGGCGTATCGGCTCTCCGGGAGGTCCACGGTCGCGAACGCCACTTCATGGGTCGCCATCCCCATGTCCACCGAAAGGACGTTCCCGAACGACCTCAGGAAGAGCCCGGCTCCCACCAGGAGAATCACCGAGACCGCGATCTCCCCGGTGACCAGCGCCGTCCGCAGACGTCCCGCCGATCGGTCCCGACCCACCGCCGAGGCCGAGCCCGAGCCGGCCACCCGCGCCAGCGAGAGTCGGATCCCTGGGAGTGCCCCCACGGCGAGCCCGGCCGCCGAAGCCACCGCGAAGACGAGGCCGAGGGCGCGTCCCTCGAGTCCGAATTCGTGTGCCATTCCGAAGGTGATCTCCCGCGGTGCGAGCCACGCGATCCCCGCGACGGATGCCCAGGCCACACAAGTCGCCACGACGCCGGCCGCCAGCGAGAGAAGGAGCGATTCGAAGACCACCTGGCGGGCGACGCGTCCTCGGGAAGCGCCAAGCGCCTTTCGGATTCCGAACTCGCCCATCCTTCCCTGGCCCCGGACCAGGAGCAGGTTGGTCGCGTTCACCACCGTAATCACGAGCATCAGAAGGACACCGGCTCCCAGGATCCAGAGGCCCCGGGCGATGTCCCGGTTCGCCCGCCACTCGCCGACGGGAGACAGCTTGACGGCCCACCCGAAGTCCCCGGGAATCGCTTCCTCGAGGCGTACGGCCAGCGCATCGGCCCGGGCCTGCGCCGACTCCACCGAAACCCCCTCCGCCAACCGGCCCAGAAGCCGGACGCCACGACGAGCCTCTCCGACGACCGACCCGTCCGCGGCGTACGGCACCCAGATCTCGGTGGTCCCTGCGACCGGGAACTTCACACCGCGTTCCAGGACCCCGATCACGGTCCAGGGCGTTTCATTCAGCTCAATTTCGGATCCGATGATGTCGGGGTCGGCGCCCGTCTCACGCCAATAGGTCCAGCTGAGCAGGACGACCCGGCGGTCCCCGGTGACGTCCTCGGGGACGAAGGCCCGCCCCAGCGCGGTCCCGACCCCGAGCACGTCGTCCAGGTTCGCCGAGGCGACCACCGCACTCAACGCGGTGGGCCCCTGTTCACCGGTGCGCAGCATCGACAGCCGGTCGTGCCGTGCGACGCTCGACAGGAAGTCGGCCCCCTCGATCCACGGCGCCACCTGTGCCGCAGAGAACTCCCGCCGCACGACCCTCGCGCCTTCTCGGAACGGCTCGAGATCGACCAGCCGGTCGGGCTCCTCGTAGGGGAGCGGGCGCATCAGGACCGTGTCGATCACCGAGAAGACCCCGCCGGTCGCTCCGATTCCCAAGGCGAGCGTCCCGAGCAGCGTGAGGGTGAGGCCGGGCTGCCGGAGGGCTCCCCGCACCGCGTACCGCACGTCCTGAACCACCGAATCCACGATTCCCATCAACCACCGCCTCCCCACTTCGCCCCTCGCCTCGGCGACGAGCTCGTTCTTCCACCTCCTCTTCACTCCGAAGCGCCGCTCCGCCTCCCGGCGTGCGGCCTCGGGTTCCCATCCCTCGTCGATCAGCCGCTCCGTTCGCTCTGCGATGTGGTGCTCCAACTCGAGGTCGATCCCCTCGTGCACGCCGGGCCGGAGGAGCGGGGTCCGGCGGCCTCCGCCGTCACCCTGCCGGTCGCCCATCATCCGCCGACACCCTCCGGACCCACGTCCAGCGAGGCCACCGCGTTGACGTACCGGCTCCACGTCCGGGTCTCGTCCTCGTGGGCCTGCCGTCCCTCGGGGGTAAGTCGGTAATACTTCGCCCGCCGTCCCTTCTCGGAGACGCCCCAGGCGGACGCGAGCCAGCCCCGCTTCTCCATCCGATGGAGTGCCGGGTACAGCGCGCCCTCCTCGATCTGGAGCGCCTTCCCGCTCTCCCGTTCGATCCAGTCGAGGATCTCGAAGCCGTGCAACTCCTCGTTGCGCGCCAGCGTCTTCAGGACGAGCAACTCGAGGGTGCCCTTGAGGATCTGCAGGCCGTCGGAACCCATGGCAGGATCGGGGTCGGGAGGAATCGTCACGCCCTTGCGTACGCTTGACCTAAGACTGTTAGGTCAAGGGTCGAAGATCCTGGCCTAAGAATCTTATGTCAAGAGCGGAAGCTCGCCCCTCGATCCCACCCACCGGTGGTCCCCCGGGAAGGCGGGATCCGAACCCTACTCGATGGAGATCCGGTTCAGGCCGTAGGAGATCCCGACCCGGCGGCCGGCGAGGGCGCCGGTGCCCAACAGGATCGCGGGTCCGTCTGCCAGGCCCAGAGCCGCGAAGGCCGGGAGGTCGATGACCCCCACGGGCACGTTCCGGGCCAGCGTTCCGCCGCCCATATGGATCGCACCGACGTTCAGGCCCGGCGCGTGACCGCCCGGGATGGTGGCGGGCAGGTCGACCCCGATGGCCGCCGCTGCGAGGAGGTTCATCCCGTTGCGGCCCGATCCCGTGTCCAGGATCGCCGGGATCGACTGATCACTGATGGTCACGTCGAACCGAATGTGGGTCCCCCCGGCCCGTTCGAAGGGCGTGGAGATCTCACCGTCGCACACCTTGCAGCTCGCGAGATCATCCGCCCGGGGATAGAGGGCCACGGTCCGATTCCGGAAGTCGAGTGAGACGTCGAATCGGGACAGGATGTCGAAGCCGAGAATGCCATAACTCACCATCTGCCCGGCCTCCACGTCCGTCAGGTCCATCACCCCGACCTCCATGCCGCCGAACACGGCCTCCCCCATCGACAGTGCATCGACCTCCGCCCGGCCCAGCGAAACGGTCCCGTGCGCCCTCTGGGCCACCTCGCCCGACGCGCGTTCCGTGACGCCCAGGGTGCCCAGCCGGGCCTGGTTCAGAATCGTGATGCCCGCACCGGTGTCCAGCGCGAACGGAACCGCCTCGCCGCCATCTACGGACACCTCCACCATGATGTGTCCGCGAGGGCTCATCTCGAACGGCACCTCGATCCGGGCTCGTTCGTCGGTGTCCAGGTGGGGCATGGAAACCGTGGGAGGCTGGAGGGCGGGAGCCGTCACCAGCAGGGCGGAGATCACAATGGGTCTGGCGGTCGCGGCCATGGGGGTCACTCCGTTCTTCTGTGGGCAGGAAGCCGACCCGAGATCCGGGCACAGGGTCTCCCGTGACCGTGGGGCCGTGGCGTGAGCGTCGCGCTTCCGCGATCCCGGATCGCACGCCACTCGTCGCTACGAGTCCCCGGCCCCGGAGGTTTCCACTCCCGTCGGGTCGACGGCCGCCGCAGGGCCGGGGGCGTCCTGGGCAGCCGGGAGCCGACGTCTCGGGCCAGGGAGCCGCCGCGACGATGGAGGGCGTGGAGACCAGACGCGCATGAACGTCGACCGGGCCCTCCCTCCCGGATGGGACCCCGCGGTCGTGGACCGCGTGGCCGACCATGCGGTCCCGGTTCCCCTCACGCATGCCAAGGTGTGCGGCCGCCGATCCGACGGCCGCCTCAGAAGGTCAGCAGCCGGGTCACCTTGGCGGTGATGGCCCGCTCCAGCACGCCGCCGGAGGCTCCCAGCTGGCGACGCTCCGTCAGGACCAGGAAGAGGTCCGAGAGCGGGCCGTGGATGACGTTGAAGCGGGCATAGGTCACCAGCTGGTCGGTGACCTGATTGTACTGGACGTTCAGGGCCGCGAACGCCTTGGTGGAGAACCCGTACTTGATCCGGCCCGCGTAAACCGAGGAGTTGGTGCGTCCCGACGGCAGGTCGAGCCGGTTGTAGTCGGCGGACCCCTGAATGGCCAGCTTGGGGCTCACAAGCCATCGGAAGGACGCCCCCACCGAGCGGCGGTCCCCGCCGAAGAACGAGCCGCCTCCCAGCGTCACGCTCCCGGACAGCCTGCGCCCCGCCGAGGACTGGACGCTCACGGAGCCCTCCACGAAGTCGTACTCGCCGGGGTCCACCGTCTGCCCGCCGACGGTGAAGGACTCGGTCACCGCCTCGAAGCGATCGGCCACCTGGGCCTCGAACCGGGCGCCGGAGAGGAAGGTCGCCAACACCCCGCCCCTCACCGTCCTCGTCACGAGCCGGCCTCGCAGGTCGTTGAACCGCTCCGCCTCCACGTACGGCTCCACCTCCTGG
>JARRPL010000157.1:0-23089 GCA_037382905.1 Gemmatimonadota bacterium
ACTCGTATTCCGCAGTGGGTGTCTCCTACGAGGCCGCGGATGCGGCCCCCGCCGGGGGGGATCAGCGACGCGCCTGCTCCAGATTGCGCAGCACCTCCTGGATGTCCTGCAGATTCACCGGCTTGGTGAGGTGGGCGTCGAAGCCGGCCTCCAGGGAGCGCTCACGGTCCGACGCCTGACCGAACCCCGTCACGGCGATCAGCCCGATGCCGCTCCACCGGGGATCCCCGAGAATTCGTCGGGCCAGGTCGTAGCCCGACATGTCCGGCAGACCGATATCGCTCAAGACGTAGTCGATCCGCTGCTGCTCCAGCGCCTCGAGGGCCTCGGCGCCGGTGGCCACGGCGGTGGCGGTGTGGCCCTTGGACTCCAGGAGCCACGTCAGCATCTCCGCCGCATCCAGGTGGTCCTCCACCAGGAGGAGTCGGAGGCCGCCTCCGTCCTCGACCGCCGCCGCGGGCTCGGTCTTCGCCTCGGGAGCGGCATCGCCTCCGGCGGTCCCGCCGAGACGGGGAAGCCTGAGGATGAACTCCGAACCGTGGCCCGGTCCCTCGCTCCGGGCCACCAGACTCCCTCCGTGGAGCTCGGCCAACGCCCTGGACAAGGACAGACCGAGCCCGAGACCGTCCTGCCGGTCTGCCGTCTCCTGGTGGAAGGGCTCGAAGATGCGCTCCAGTCGCTCCCGGTCGATGCCCGCCCCGGTGTCCCGTACCCGGAGTACCGCGTCGGGCCCCTCTACATCCACCTCCACCGAGACCCGTCCCCCCGGGTCGGTGAACTTCACCGCGTTCATCAGAAGGTTGTCCACGATCTGGCCGATTCGCAGCCGGTCCCCCTGGATCTTCACCGGCCCGTCTTCGGTGGATCGCTCCACCGTGACGTCGGATTCCGCATAGCGCCCCACCTGATCGTTCACCACCTCGGCGACGATCCTTCGGAGGTCCAGCGGCTCCGGCTCCAGAGTGATCTTGCCGCTCACCACCCGGGAGATCTCCAGGAGACCGTCCACCAGCCCCCCCATCTGCTTCGACTGGCGCTCCAGCGTGTCCAGGACCCGCCTCCGGTCCTCGTCCGAGAGGGTCATGTCCCGCAGGACGTCCGTGGCGTGGCGGATGGCCGCCAACGGGTTGCGGAGCTCGTGACCCAGGAGGGCCAGGAACTCGTCCTTCCGGCGGTCCGCGTCCCGCAGGGCGTCTTCGGCCCGCGCCCGGGCGGTGACGTCCCGGAAGATGTGGGCCGCCCCCACGATCCGGCCCCGGTCGTCGCGAACGGGACTGAAACGGAGATCGTAGATGCGGCGCTCCTCCGGTGTCGGGCCGAAGGACATCTCGGTGCGGTAGGTCTCGCCGTCCAGGGCCCGCTGCCAGAGCTCCCGGGCCTTGCGCTGCTCCACGGGCCAGTCCGCCATGAGTTCGATCATGCTGTCGCCCATGCGGAGCTCATGACCCCAGAGCCGGGCGAATTCCCGCCGATACGCCTCATTGAAGTACGTGTATCGGAAGTCCCGGTCCTCGGCGGCGATCAGATCCCCGGTGCCCTCGGCGATCCCCTCCAGCAGGACGACGGCACGACGGAGCTCCGCCTCGATCCGCTTCCGCTCCCCCACCACCAGCGCCAGCACCGCCACCTGTCCCGAACCCGGCGGGCCCGCCGGCACCACCGTCACCTCCATGGGTGTGTCGTGAAGGGGAGACGGCCGCACGAACTGCAGAGACCGTCCGGTCCGAGCCACCCGGGCATACAGCTCGAACCATTCCTCCGGGGTGTCCGGCACGATCTCCCGAAGCCTCATCCCGGCGGCGGACTCCACCTCCAGGTGTCGGTCCATGGCGGGGCTCGACTGGAGCACCAGGCAGTCGTGGGGTCTCCCCCGGGTGTCCGTGAGGACCTCCAGGAGGCAGAAGCGGGGCTCCCTGCTCCAGGGCACCTCCACGCCGTCGCCCTCCTCCGGCAGGGGGGCGGCATGGGGCTGTTGCGAATCGTCGATCATGCAGCGGATGAGTGGGGTTGGGCGTCGGACGTGGGGGGCAAGTTAACCCGGAAACACGAGGAGACGACAGCGCCCGGGACCTCCCTCGGTCCCGTCCCGACGCCACCTGCGAACCCGGCTTCCAACTCACCCGGGAACGCTAGGGATCCCCGCCCGCCGCCCCTCTCGCCTCGCTCATGAGGATCAGCTCCAACTCCTCCTTCTGACTGCGCCACAGCTCCAGCATGGCGGCGAACCGCTCCGGCTCCGCGTCCCTCAGGTCGTGCACCTCTCCGGGATCCACGGAGAGGTCGTAGAGCTCGAAGTCCTCCTCCCGGGTCGGGGCCTCCGGGTCCACCAGCTTCCAGCGCCCCTGCCGGAGGAAGCTCCGGCCTCCGTGGCTCAGGGTGGTGACGTAGTCGGGCCCGTGAACCTCGTCGGCGCCACCGGAGAGAAGCCCCGCCATGCTCTCCCCCAGGAGGGGCCGGACCCCACGATCCACCGGGTACCGGGCTCCCGACACCTCGAGGAAGGTGGGAGCCAGGTCCATGACGGTGACGTAGGCGTGACTGATCTCCCCCTGCCGCTCCACTCCGGCGCCGGACACGATCATGGGGGCGACGATCCCGCCCTCGAGGGTGTGGGTCTTGTGGCGCCGATAGGGGGCGGAACCCGCCTCCGCCCAGGGCACGCCGTACGAGATCCAGGAGCCGGGGCGGCCCATGTCCTCGTAGGCGGCGCTGTAGTGGGTCCGCACGTAGTCCCG
Organism: Gemmatimonadota bacterium; assembly: GCA_037382905.1. Lineage (GTDB taxonomy): Bacteria > Gemmatimonadota > Gemmatimonadetes > Longimicrobiales > Gaopeijiaceae > Gaopeijia. The sequence continues at coordinate 2,736 of JARRPL010000157.1, forward strand.
GAAGGACTCGTCGTTGTAGAAGTCCTCCCCTGCCGCACCGTTGTCCGACATGAAGACGATGAGCGTGTTCTCGTACTCACCGGCATCCTTGAGCCAGGACACGAGGCGGCCCACGTGGCTGTCGAGATTCTCCACCATGGCGGCGTAGAGCTCCATCTTCCGGGCCTCGTACCGTCGCTCCCGGGGGGAGAGCTCCTCCCAGGGGGTCACCGCTGGATTCGCCGGCGGGAGCGGGTGATCCGGCGCCACGATCCCGGCCCCCTTGAGGCGCTCCAGGTTCTCCTCCCGGAGCCGGTCGTACCCCTGGTCGTAGCGCCCGGCGTAGCGATCCAGCTCCTCCTCCGGGACCTGGAGGGGCCAGTGGGGCGACGTATAGGCGGCGAAGACGAAGAAGGGATCCCCGGATTCCCGTCCCTCCTCCAGGAACTCCAGGAGCCGGTCGGTGAAGAGCTCGGTGGAGTAGGCGCCACCCGGCGGCGGTGGGACTGTTCTCTTCGTCGTTGCCCAGGTGCCACTTGCCTGCCGTGTAGGTCCGATATCCCGCCTCCTGCAGGAGCCGGGGAAAGGGGACGATCCGGTCCGACAGGGCGTTCTCGTAGCCCGGGACCGGAAGCCGGATACTCTGGGCGCCCATCCCCGCCACGTGGTTGTTGTTGCCGGAGAGGAGCATCGCCCGGGTGGGGGCGCACATGGGCGCCGTGTGGAACTGGGTGAAGACCACGCCCTCCGCCGCCAGGGCGTCCAGATTCGGGGTGCGGATCTCGCTGCCGAAGGCACCCAGGTCGGCGTAGCCCAGGTCGTCGGCCACCACCAGGAGGATGTTGGGGCGGACGACGGATCCCGCCTCCGGCGGCACGTCCCCGGTGGGCTCGCAGGCGGCGGGGATGAGCCCCGCCGCCAGCAGGAACCAGGGCGGCCGCAGCCGGAAGCGTTGGGCCCTCCGGGGCCGGGCACGACGGTGTCCACGACGTCTCACGGGTCACCTCCAGGGATTCGGGACGCCGGGAGGATGCCGGACCGGGGGAGCCGCTGGCAAGCCAGGGGGGGCCACTCGCTTTCCGCCGGGACCGGCGAATCCTATGATCCCGCGGTCCTCCCCCTCCCTCCACGCCCCCGTCCATGGCCCCCTCCCTTCCACTCCTCGCCGCGACCCTGGCCGCCACCCTCCAGGGCCCGTCCGCCGACACGACGGGTCTCACCACCGAAGGACTTCCCCTGGAGCCCACCCGGGAGATCTCCTTCACCGCCACGGAGGGATCGTGGATCTCGGTGGACGTGAGCCCCGACGGCGGCACCCTGGTCTTCGACCTGCTGGGTGACCTCTACACCATGCCCGCCTCCGGCGGACAGGCGACGCCCCTCCTCACCGGACCGGCCTTCGAGGCCCAGCCCCGCTTCTCACCCGACGGGTCGGAGATCGTATTCGTCTCGGACCGGAGCGGCGGCCAGAACCTCTGGGTCGTCGCCGCCGACGGGAGCGACACGACGCAGGTCACCCGGGGCAACGACCACCTCTACACGTCTCCCGAGTGGACTCCCGACGGAGCGTACCTGGTGGCATCTCGCACCTTTTCGCCACTGGGGGGCGCCGCCAAGCCCTGGCTCTTCCACCGGGACGGAGGTTCGGGTGTGGCTCTCGTGGACGAGCCCGACGACCTCAAGCTCCTGGGGGCCGCCTTCGGGCCCGACAGCCGGTACCTCTATCTGGCGGAAGGAGAGGGGGACTGGACGTACGACGCCCGCTTCCCGGAGTACCAGCTCACCCGCTACGACCGGGACACGGGGGAACGGACCACCCTCACCTCCCGCTACGGCTCCGCCTTCCGCCCCGCCCTCTCGCCGGACGGGACGCTGCTGGTGTACGGGACCCGCCACGAGGACGCCACGGGGTTGCGGGTGCGGGAGCTCTCCACGGGAGACGAGCGCTGGCTCCGCTATCCCGTCCAGCGGGACGACATGGAGAGCCGGGCGACGCTGGACATCCTCCCGGGCTACACCTTCACCCCCGACGGAACCGCCGTCATCTCGTTCTGGGACGGCGGGCTGTGGCGGCTCCCCCTGGACGGATCCGATCCCACCTCCATCCCCTTCACCGTCGACGTCACCCTCCATGTGGGGCCGCAGCTGGACTTCGACTACCCGGTGGAGGACACGCCCACCTTCCAGCTCCGCCAGGTCCGGAATCCCGTCCTCTCACCCACCCGCGACGAGGTGGCCTTCACGGCCATGGGGCGACTGTACCGGATGGAGCCCGGCAGCGAGCCGGTACGCATGGGTGAGGAGATCGTCGGCGCGCTTCACCAGCCCACCTGGGCCCCCGACGGGGAGTCGGTGGCGGTGGTGAGCTGGGAGGAACCCGAGGGCGGTCATCTCTGGCGGGTCGACCGGAACGGCGGATCCCTCCGGCTCTCCGACACGCCCCGCCTCGTGGAGACGCCGGCCTGGGCCGGAGCCGGCAGCCTGTCGGAGCTCGCGTGGTATCCCGCCGGGGGCGGGGCCGCCACGGTGATCGCTCCGGCCCGGGGACGAAGCTCCCCCCACTTCCGGATAGACGACCCCGAGCGGATCTATCTGCATCACCGGAGCGACGGCCTGGTCTCGATCCGCTGGGACGGGACCGACCCTCAGGCGCACCTCAAGGTGACGGGATTCTCCCGGGCGTCGGGCGGCTCTCCCGCCCCCGCCTCCTGGATCGCCATGGCACCCAGGGGCGACCGGGCTCTGGCACGGGTGGAGAACGACCTCTATCTGGTCACGGTACCCCGGGTCGGGGGTGAGGCGCCCACCGTGTCGGTCCGGAATCCCGAAGGGGCCTCCGTGCCGGTGACCCGGGTCACGGAGTTCGGAGGGGAGTTTCCCTCGTGGGCGGCGGACGGAAACGAGCTTCTCTGGGCACTGGGGAACGCCGTCTTTCGCTACGACATCGATCGGGCCCGGACGGTGGCGGACAGCCTCGAAGCGGTGGAGCGGGCTGCGGCAGCGCTGCCGGACTCGGTCCCAGGGGACGACGAGGAGACCGGCTACCGCCCCGACGAGTGGCGCGTGGAGCTCCGGGCACCCCGGGATCGCCCCACGGGCACGCTCCTCCTGCGAAACGCCCGGGTCGTCACCATGCAGGGTGACGAGATCCTGGAGGGGGGAGAGATCCTGGTGGAGGGCAACCGCATCGCCGCCGTGGGTCCGGCGGGGTCCCTGGAGGTCCCGGCGGACGCCCAGCTCCGGGACCTGGGCGGGGCCACCGTGCTACCCGGGTTCGTGGACACCCACGCGCATCTTCGACCCGCTGCCGGGATCCACGCGGAGCAACCCTGGGAATACCTGGCGAACCTGGCCTTCGGGGTCACCACCACCCGGGATCCTCAGACCGGCGTCTCGGACGTCCTGACCTACGCGGACCGGGTCCGGAGCGGCGACATCCTGGGTCCACGGATCTATTCCACCGGTCCCGGCGTCTTCGGGAGCTACCAGGGAGAGGCGATCCGGGACCTGGACCACGCCCGGGACGTGCTGCGTCGCTACTCCGACTACTACGACACCAAGACCTTCAAGATGTACCTGGCGGGCAACCGGCAGCAGCGGCAGTGGCTGGTCATGGCCGCCCGTGAGCTCGAGCTCATGCCCACCACCGAGGCGGGCATCGACTTCGCCCTGGACCTCACCCACGCCATGGACGGCTATCCGGGAATCGAGCACAACCTCCCGGTCTATCCGCTGTTCGACGACGTGGTGACGCTGTTCGCCGAGACCGGGGTGGTGAACACGCCGACGCTGATCGTCTCCTTCGGCGGGCCCATGGGCGAGATCTACTGGTTCACCCGCACCGACGTGCACGATCACGAACGGCTGGCCCGCTTCACGCCCCACGAGGTCCTGGACGGCCGGACCCGACGCCGGGCCGGGGCCGCCGGGGCCGTGGCGTGGGCCGTGGAGGAGGAGTTCGTCTTCGAGGAGCACGCCCGCTTCCTCCGGGACGTGGTGGAGGCGGGAGGCTACGCCGGGGTCGGGAGCCACGGACAGCTCCAGGGCCTGGGCTTCCACTGGGAAATGTGGATGCTCGCATCCGGTGGGATGTCGAACCACGACGTCCTCCGGTCCGCCACCCTCTTCGGGGCCCGGGGGATCGGCCTCGAGTCGGAGCTCGGGTCCATCGAGGCGGGAAAGCTGGCCGACCTGGTGATCCTCTCGGACAACCCGCTGGACGACATCCGGGCCACCGAATCCTTGACCCACGTCATGGTGAACGGTCGGCTCTTCGACGCCGACACCCTGGACGAGGAGTGGCCCCGCCAGCGCCCGCTGCCCTTCCGGGGCTTCGTGCCGGACGAGCCGGCGGGGGTGGTGCGGTAGGGGATCGTACGGTCGCTTCCCGGGGCCGCACGGACCGTCGGAAACCTCGACCTCTCCGTGGACCTCGCCGTCGTCCACGGTCGAGCCCGCGCATTGTGGTCCCGGTCCCCGGGCCCGATGATGGGGCGTTCGCCGATTCCCACCTCCACCGTTGCCGACCATGTCCCCTTCCATCGCAGCCCGCCACCTCGTTCTACGGACCTCCACGGTCGCTGCCCTCGTCGCCGCGGCGCTGGTCCTTCCGGAGACCCTCGCCGCCCAACAGTCCGGGATGGACGAGATCCCGGGGATGCAGATGTCCGGCCCCCGTATCCATTCCGGTGGCCCCACCATCGCCGTCGAGGACCCCACCTTCGTGGCTCCCGCGGATCACGTGTTCCGGGCGGTGTTCGAGATCAACGACGGCTCGCCGGAGGATGCCAGCAACATGCAGATGGGGACCATCGCCCGCTTCCTGAATCTCCACGCCCGTCACGGAGTGCCCGACGAGCGGGTCCACGCGGCGGCCGTGGTCCACGGCTCAGGGTTCAGGGCCCTGCTTCGGGACGACGCCTACGGGGAGCGCTACGATGGCGCCACCAACCCGTCCCGGGAGCTCGTGGAGGAGCTTCTGGCCAACGGGGTCCAGATCGTCCTGTGCGGACAGACCGCCGGCGCCCGGCAGATCGACCGGGACGAGCTCATCCCGGGGGTTCAGGTGGGGTGGTCGGCCATGACGGCCCTCAATGTGTTCCAGACCCGGGGGTACACCTTCAATCCCTGGTGAGGCGCCGCCGGCCGGCCCTCTGGAGCCGTGTCGCCCCACCGGACTCCGGACCATCGGTGGCCCCCCCACGGTACCACAGTCCGTGAGAACCGTGGGCTTTCTGATCGTGGGCGTGATTCTGGCGGGCTCCGTCCTGGCGGCGGTGCCGGCGTACGTGCTGGATTGGATCCGCCGGGACGCCTCCCCCGTCCTCTTCCACGTCGACACCCGGGCGCGATCCGTGGCCCTCACCATCGACGACGGACCCTCGGACGCCACCGGCGAGATCCTGGATATCCTCGCCGAGTTCGACGTCCGTGCCACCTTCTTCGTGATCGGGGAGCAGGTGCGTGCCCACCCGGAGCTCGTCCGGCGACTCTTGGCGGAGGGGCATGAGCTGGGGCACCACATGATGGTGGACCAGCCCTCCATCGACCTGCCACCCGAGACCTTCAGGGACCGGTTCGAGGAGATGGCCGGGATTCTGGACGAGCTGGGAGGGAGCCGGTTCTTCCGCCCCGCGTCCGGCTGGTACGACGACCGGATGGTGGACGAGGCGGCGAGCCGGGGATACCGGACGGTGTTGGGGTCCGTCTACCCCTTCGACGCCCAGCTTCCCTTCCCCACCTTCGCCAGCTGGTTCGTGCGCAGCCGGGTCGGGCCCGGTTCCATCGTCGTCCTCCACGACGGGCCCGCCCGGGGGCTCCGGACGGCCCGGGTGCTCCGGGACGTGCTGCCGGACCTGCTGGCCCGGGGCTACCGGGTCGTGGGGCTCTCGGAGCTGACGGGTGCGGCCGGCTGACCCCTGGACGGACGCACCACCACCAGCGCCACCCCTGCCAGCGCGGCGAGAACGGGCTCCACCCGGAGCCCCAGGGGGCCGGTCCCGGTGACCCCCCCGGCGCTCAGCCCCACCAGCCCCACACAGGTCAGGAGGGCCCCGAGGGCGCTTCGCCAGGCCCCGGGCGGGGACTCGAGCCAGAGGTTGGGGCGGGCCTCCACCCGACCAAAGGCGGCGACGAAGACCAGGAGGCCCATCAGGAGCGCCAGGATCCAGGCGGGACGGGTCGCCCACCACACTGCGGTCCCCGGCTCGAATCCCAGACCGATCCCGCCGGGCCATTCCGCCAGCGCCACCAGCGTCACCATCACCGAAGCGTGCCACAGGTAGACGGTGAGGATGACCCCGTTGACCCGGACCGTGGCTGCCCAGGGACCCGGGCGCCGAAGCCACCGGCGGCCCGTCTCCTCCCAGGACAGGAGCAGGCCGGCCTGGGCGACTCCCAGGGCCAGGAGCGCCAGCGTCGGAGGGTTGGCGTTCGCCGCGGGTTCCTCCGGGACGGTGACCATGCTCACCGGGTACGAGGCGACGGTCACCAGGAGGACCAGTGTGAGGAGGCCGACTCCGGCCAGTGCCAGGCATCGGCGGGAAGCCGCCAGCCGGCCGCTCTGCCACGCGAAGCCCAGGTGGTGGAGCGCCAGCCAGACGAAGACGTAATTCAACCAGCGGACGGCATCCTGGCCGGTGAAGGCAACGACGCCGTCCACGACCGCGGCGGCGCCCACCAGGACTCCGAATCCCGCCCAGCCCCATCGTTCCCAGAGCCGGTGCATGGCCGGCGCCAGCACCACCACCAGGAGGTAGACCGCAAGGAACCAGGTGGGAACGAAGGCGATGCGGGAGCCGCTTCGGACCAACGTCTCATCCAAACCCAGCCGGGGAGCGGCGATGGCGAGCGCCGCCCAGACCAGCACGAAGGGCACCAACGGCCAGACGAGTCGCTGCAGGCGATGCGAGATCCACGCGCCGTACCCCCGGCCGTCCCGGCGGGCCGATTGCCACGAGGTGGCGTTCACCCAGCCCCCGACCAGAAAGAACACCGGCATCACCTGAAAGCCCCAGGTGAGCCATTGGGTCCAGGGAGACACGTGGAGCATGTCCGAAAGGGTGAACTCCAGGGGGCCCATGGTGGGTGCGGCCATGAGCCAATGTCCCAGCACCACCACGGTGATGGCGGAGGCTCGGAGGAAATCCACGTACCGATTGCGTCGCGTCCCCCGAGACCCTGCTGTCGAATCGCCTCGGGCTCGAGTGGGCATGGGAGCGCGGTGGCCTCAGACCGGGTCCCTCAACAGGGGACAGGTCATGCAGTGCCCTCCGCCCCGCCCCTTGCCCAGTTCGGAACCCTCGATGGCCAGCACCTCGATCCCCGCCTTCCGGATCTGGGCGTTGGTGTACTCGTTCTTGCTGTACGAGATGACCACGCCGGGCTCCAGCGCCACCACGTTGTTGGCGTCGTCCCACTGTTCCCGGGCGGCCTGGAAGCTGTCGCCGCCGGTGGGGATCACCCGAAGCCGGTCGAGCCCCAAGGCGTCGGTCACCGCCTCCAGGAACGAGGGCTCCCGCCGCACGTCCAAGGTATTCTCCCGCTCGCCGGGCCGAAGGCTGAAGGCCTGGATTTCGTCCACCACCTTGGGGTAGACGGTCACGGCGTCCCGGTCCAGGAAGGTGCACACGGTGTCCAGGTGCATATGCCTCCGGTCCCGGGTCATCCGGCAGGCGATCACCCGCTCCGCCGCCTCCTCCTGGAAGAGGCGGTGGGCCAGAAGCTCGATCATGCGACCGGTGGTCCGTTCGCTCCAGCCCATGAGAACGGTGCCGTTGCCGATGGGCATGACGTCGCCCCCCTCCAGGGTCGCGTGACCGAAGTCCTGCGCTTTGAGCCCGGTGAGGGGATCGGTGTCGGGGTACCAGAGCCGGAACGATGCGTCCCGGAAGAGCGGATGCCACCGGTAGACCAGGGCGACGTTCACCGTCTCCAGGTACCGGGCGTCGGAGGCCATGGGGTTGAGCGTCACTCCGCCGTAGATCCATGAAGACGAATCCCGGGTGAAGACGGTGTTCGGCAAGGGTCGGAGGATGAACTCCGTGTCCGGCAGGGTCGCCGCCAGGATGGAGTGGCGCATCATGCCCTCCACGTCGATCCCTGCCTCCTCCAACTCCCCCCGGGTGATCCCCGCCACCAGGTAGCCCGCCAGATGCTCCGGGTCGGCCTTCAACGCCATGCGCCGGAGTTCGTCCACCGCTCCCGGTCCCACGGAACGGGGGGTGATGGCCCGCTCCACCGCCATGGCCCTGGCGTCGGGCTCCTCCAGCGTCTCCACCAACAGATCCTGGAGATCGAAGACGTCCACTCCCCGCTCCTCCATGAGATCCACGAAGGCGTCGTGTTCCTGCCGGGCCCGTCGGACCCAGAGGACGTCGTCGAAGAGGAGCTCGTCGTGGTTCTGGGGCGTCAGGCGACGCAGCTCGAGGTCCGGGCGATGGACCATGACCTTGCGGAGGCGGCCCACCTCCGAGCCCACGTAGAAATCCGACACGGCTGCCGCCCTGGTGCGAGGCACGTCCAATGCGATCGACCCCGCCCTCCCGCGACGAGGATACGGGGGATCGGGGAATAGTCTGGACAACCCGGCGCTCCCGAAAGGGTGCGGGCTCCGGACGCCCGGCTCGAGGGTGAGGCTTCGCGGATGCCGGGCCCGGGGACCCTGGCCCCGGGCGAGGGGTTGATGGCGTCATGACGCACTTGCCCGAACTCCTGGATTGCAGTCGGCCGGACCGACTCCGCATGCAGCCGGTGGACGACCGGGTGATGGGCGGCCGTTCCGCCAGCCGCTTCCGCGCCACCGGCGAGGGGACCGGAGTCTTCGAGGGCATCGTGAGCCGCGAGAATGGCGGCGGGTTCGCCTCGGTCCGATGCGGTATCCCGAACACCGACCTGGGGATGGCCCCCGGGGTCCTCCTGCGGGTACGGGGCGACGGGCACCGGTATCGTCTGAGCCTGAGGAACGATCGTCGACTCTCGGGCGTCAACTACCTCCAGGGCTTCCACCCGCCGAAGGACGAGTGGGCCGAAATCCACCTCCCCTTCGCCGGCTTCCGGGCGTCGTTGCGGGGTCGCACGCCTCCGGACGCCCCCCCGCTGAACCCCCGCCGCATCCGGCAGGTGGGCTTAATGATCGCCGACGGGCAGGAGGGACCGTTCCAGCTCGAGCTCGCCTGGATCCGGGCCTGGGACGGGCGCTGACGCGAGGGAGGGCCACTTCGAGCGTTCGGAGGTTTGACCGCGGGCCTCCGCCTGCTCGACAACCTCACCCGGAACTGGTGGCTCCTCCTCCTCCGGGGCCTCCTGGCCATCGCCTTTGCCCTGGTGACCTGGTTCATGCCCGGTCTCTCCATCACCGTTTTCGTCCTTCTCTTCGGAGCCTTCGTCTTCGTGGACGGGGTGCTGGGCATCTGGGGGGCCGTGACGGGTCCGAAGGGCACACAGGACCGCTGGGTCCTTGTGCTCTGGGGAATCGCGGGGCTCGCCGCCGGCGCTGTGGCCTTTCTGGCGCCGGGGCTCGTCGCCACCTCCTTCATCTTCCTCATCGCCGCATGGGCGGTGCTGACGGGGATCCTGGAGATCGTGGCAGCGCTCCGTCTCCGAAAGCAGATCGAGGGGGAGTGGATGCTCATCGTCGCCGGGCTCGTCTCGGTGGCCTTCGGTGTGCTGCTGGCCCTGAGGCCCGGGGCCGGCGCCGTCGCCGTCTCCTGGCTCATCGGCGGGTACGCCTTCCTTCTGGGTCTGCTTCTGGTCTTCCTGTCCTTCAAGGTCCGGTCGGCCCACAAGCGCATCGGCGAGGCCCGGGGCGGGGGCTGAGCCTCAGGAGGGCAGCGAGCCGCCCCCGGGCAGGTGGGCGGTCGCCACAGCTTCGTCAGAGTCTCGACCTCGGTCGGCGAATTCCACCGCGTCCGTCTTCTCCCTGGGTCACGGCCTGAATCTCCCGCCCCTGCGGGGGAACCCCACCGTCCGTCCCGGTGTGGAGTCTTCGGCAGTCGACGACCCGTGAAGCGAAGGGACCGGTTGGCGCCCCACAGCCACCGGACCCGGAACCATTCGAATGAGAGGACGATGACGATGACGACGACGACGACGATGAAGCGCTGGCTCCTGTCCTTCGCCCTGATGGCCCTGGGACCGGCGATCCCGCTTGCCGCCCAGGACGCTCCCGAGACCGAGGAGGAGCAGGAGAACCCCTTCGAGGACTTCGAGAAGCTCGTCGAGGGCGCGGAGACCCGGGAGGGCTTCTTCGACCTCTACCTGAAGGACGGCAAGCTCCTCATGGCCGTGGCGCCGGAGCAGCTCGGGATGGACTTCCTGGTGGACTACCGGGTCGCCGAGGGGATCGGTGCCCGGGGCCTCTACGGAGGGACCACCACGAGCTTCTTCGAGATGGACCTCATGGCCCTGGAGAAGCACGGGGAGAAGCTCTACCTGGTGAAGCGGCCACACCGCTTCACCGCCGAGACCGACGAGCGGGTCGCCGACGCCGTGGACATCACCTTCGGGGCGTCCGTGGTGGAGAGCGCCGACGTGGCGGCCACCCGCCCCGACTCGGCACTGGTCATCGACGTGACCGACTGGTTCGTGGGCGACCTGGGCGGGATGAGCGACCGCATGCGGAGCGTGGCCGCCACCCGGCCCGGCCAGCCCGGGAGCGCCAGCTTCGACCGGAGCCGGAGCTACCTCACCGAGGCGGAGAGCTTCGAGGAGAACGTGAACGTCAAGGCGAAGCTCACCTTCCGGACGAGCAGCCCGGTGGGCCTCCCCTCCGTCCCCGATGGGCGCTACATCCCCGTCACCATGCACTACACCCTGGCCGCCCTCCCCGAGGAGCCCATGCGGCGCCGGGTAGGCGACGACCGGGTCGGGAACTTCTGGACGGTCCACAAGGACTTCAGCGACGACACCGACGGGGACTTCTTCCGTCGCATGGTGAACCGCTGGCGCCTGGAGCCCGGGGAGCGGGTCGGTGACCTGTGGCGGCCCGTGGAGCCCATCACCTTCTACAACGACGAAAACGTCCCCGAGGAGTACCGGGACGAGTTCAAGGCCGGGGTCGAGGCCTGGAACGACGCCTTCGAGTCCGCGGGGTGGGTGGACGCCATCCGGGCCCTGGATCTCCCGGAAGGCGCCGACCCCGACGACATCCGCTACGCCACCCTGCGCTGGAACACATCGGACCAGACGGGCTACGGCGCCATCGGCCCCTCCAAGGTGGACCCTCGGACCGGAGAGATCCTCGACGCCGACATCCTCTTCGAGGCCAACATGATGCTGGGCCGCCGGGCGGCGGGACGCCGGCTGGTGAACCCCAGCACCGCCGCCGAGGCCTTCGAGGCCACCCTGGGGGTCGGGGCCTTCGAGGTGGATCCCGAGGCGGCGAGCACGATGGGGGTCGAGCTTCCGGGCTTCGCCTCGGCCTTCACCGACCAGGACGCCGTAGCCCACTCCTTCCTCATCGCCCGGGGGCTCATGAACCCCGAGGATCCGGCGCCGGAGGAGTTCATCTCCCAATCCGTGAAGTGGGTGGTGATGCACGAGGTGGGCCACTCCCTGGGGCTCCAGCACAACTTCCGTTCCTCCGCCAGCACCCCCATGGACCGGATGTACGACCGGGACTGGACGGCGGAGAACGGGGTGTTCAGCTCCGTCATGGAGTACCCGGGGATCAACCTCGACCCGAACGGGTCCGAGGGCTGGTACTTCAACCCCGGCGTGGGCTCCTACGACCGGTGGGCCATCGCCTACGCCTACACCTGGGAGGCGGAGGACGCCGAAGAGATCGCCCGGGACGTGGCGGACCGGGCCCACCTGTACGGAAACGAGTCCGGGGGGAGCGGGGCGCTGGACCCCACCATCAACACCTACGACCTGGGAGGCGACCCCCTGGCCTGGGGGACGGAGCGCTCCGCCCTGATCCTGGAGCTCCTCGAAGACCTGCCTGACCACGTGATCTACGACGACGAGGAGTACTACGCCGTCACCCAGACGTACATGAGCCTGATGAACGAGTACGCCCGGGCCGTGGCTCCTGCGGTGAAGTACCTCGGGGGCGCCTACATGAACCGGGACCATGTGGGCGACGGCCGCCTCCCCTTCGAGAATCCGGGCCGGGCCGAGCAGGAAGCGGCCCTGGAGCTGCTGGTGGACCGCCTCTTCACCGAGGGGGCCCTGGAGCTGCCGCCGGAGACGCTGGAGATGTTCGGCACCAACGGATATTCCCACTTCGGCAGCAGCCGGACCTTCGGCGGGCGGTACGACTTTCCCTACCTGGAGAACGTCCTGGGGCTGCAGCGCTCCGTCATGAACCAGATGCTGAACCCCTCCCGGCTGCAGCGGATGCGGACCTTCGAGGCCCGTTTCGGCGAGGGCGAGGTCGTGACGATCCCCGAGATGATGGAGGCGCTGAGGGGCGCGGTCTGGAGCGACCTGGAGTCGGGTGCCATCTCGGCGAACCGGCGGGACCTCCAGCGGGCCTGGCTCGATGCCATGACGGGCCTCGTGGTGAACCCCGCGGAGGGGACTCCGGCCGACGCCCGGGCCGTGGCCCGGTGGGAGCTCATCCGCCTCGCCGATCGCATGGACGGGGTGAGCGCCACGGACGCCTACACCGCGGCCCACCTGGAGGAGTCCCGGGCCCGGATCCACAAGGCGCTGGAGGCGGGCCTCGAGGCGGAGGGGGGCTGAGGGGACTCACTCCAGCTCGCTCAGGCGCCCCCTCAGGAAGCGCCGCTCGACCGGGTTCTCGCACAGGGCGAGGGCCCGGTCGTAGGCGTTTCGGGCTTCGGTGGCCCGCCCCAGACGACGGAGCAGATCCGCCCGGGCCGAGTGATAGAGGGGGTGCCGGTCGAGAGCCGAGGCCAACTCCAGGGCATCCAGCATCTCCAACCCCACCTCGGGTCCTCGTTCCATGGCCACGGCCACGGCTCGGTTCAACCGCACCACCGGTGTGGGGTGGATCCGCTCGAGAACGGTGTAGAGGGCAGAGATCTGCGCCCAATCCGTCTCCGCGGCCGTTCTTGCGCTGCAATGCAGCGCCGCGATGGCGGCCTGGATCTGGTACGGACCGACCCGTCCCTCGCGAAGAGCTTCATCCACCAGGCCGCACCCCTCCCCAATGGCCGCAGCGTCCCAGAGGGATCGATCCTGATCCGGCAGGAGCACAAGATCCCCGTCGAGCGTCCGAGCCTTCCGTCGAGAGTGCTGCAGGAGCAGGAGCGCCAGAAGGCCCCGGACCTCGGGCTCCCCGGGCATCAACTCCCGAAGGAGCCGGGCGAGACGAATCGCCTCCGCACCGAGCTCGGGCCGCATGAGCCCGTCCCCCTCCGTCGAGGCGTACCCTTCGTTGAAGACCAGGTAGATCACGGTCAGAACCGCCCCAAGGCGCGCCTCGAGAGCGGCTCCGGCAGGGACCCGGAACGGGATTCCGGCATCCCGGATCTTCCGCTTGGCCCGGACGATCCGCTGGCCCATGGTGGTATCGGGCACCACGAACGCCCGGGCGATCTCCCGGGTCGACAAGCCCGCGACGGTGCGGAGGGTCAGGGCGACCTGGGCCTCCACGGCCAGGGCCGGGTGGCAGCAGGTGAAGATCAGCCGCAACCGGTCATCCTGGGGCCCGTCCTCTCCAGGAAGGGTCACCTCGGGCGGCACCGAACGCTCCTCCTGGAGGCGCAGGATCGTGGCCTCCTTCGCCCGGTGCCTCCGAGCCTTTCGAAGCTGGTCGATGGCCAGGCGCCGAGCCGTCGTGGTGATCCACCCTCCCGGGTTGGGAGGTACGCCGGCGTCGGACCAGTGCTCCAACGCCCGGGAGAAGGCCTCCTGGACCACGTCCTCCGCCAGGGAGAAGTCGCCGCAGAGCCGGATCAGACCCGCCAGGATGCCGGCGTGCTCTTCCCGGTAGACCCGCTCCGCCGCCCTTGTGACGGCGTCCCGGCCCCGCGGCGACTCCATTGTCATTCGCCCTGGTCGAACACCAGGACGGGGCGCACCTCGATGGAGCCCCGGTGGGCGTTCGGCATCTTCCCGGCCCACTCGATCGCGGCGTCCAGATCCGGGACATCGATCAGGTAGTAGCCCCCGAGCTGCTCCCGGGTCTCGGCGAACGGACCGTCCGTGGCCACCACGGCACCGTTCTCGACCCGGACCGTCGTGGCGGCGGCCGTCGGGTGGAGGGCATCACCCGCCCGCATGACCCCTGCCTCCGCCATGGCGTCGGTGTACTCGAACCACTTGGCCATCTCGGCGTCGTCGTGGGGAGCGGTGTTCTCGTCTTCGTAGATGAGGAGCATGTACTGCATCGGGGCCTCCCGAGTCGGGTTCTGGAAGCGGCCTCTCGCCGCCTCTTCACCCTACCTACGTTCGAGGCGCTCCGATTTCGACACCTACCGAACCCGAGGGCGCTCGAGCCGCACGGACCCGACGGGTCAGGGCCCCTCGACGGAGGGGATCACCAGGTCCCGGATGAGGGCGGCCAGAAGGCCCGTCTGCTCCTGGGATTCCTCCGGCCGGGAGGTGCTCCATCGGGTCGTCGCCACCACCATAAGGTCGAGCTCCGGCACCATCCACACGAACTGCCCGCCGAAGCCGATCATCACCAGGGATCGGGGATTCGTCCGGGCCGTCCAGACCTGATATCCGTACCCCTCCCCGTCCAGGACCCCGTCCGACCCGCCTGGAATCACCTGTTCCGAGAACGCCTCGTCGATCCACCGTTCCGACACCAGCGTCCGACTCCCGGAGCGCCCTCGCTGTAGGACGAGCTGTCCGAGGCGCGCCATGTCCCGGGCCGGCATGCGCAGGCCGAACCCCCCCAGGGGCTGTCCCCCGAAGGTGATCCAGTTGCCTTCGGTGATGCCCAGGGGTCCCAGGAGCCTCTCCTCGGCGAAGGCCAGCCCGTCCCCGCCCGTTGCCGCAGCCACGATGGCGGAGAGGAGGTGCGAGTTTCCGCTGGAATAGGTGAACTGCTCGCCAGGCTCAGCCACCACGGGTCGATCCAGGACGTATCCCACAGGCCGCCCGGACTCGATCCAGGGCCGGAGGTCCTCCTCTTCGGACCACTGGATCCCCGAGGTCATGGTCAGGAGATGACGAACGCGGATGCCTCCGTGCTCAGCGCGGACGTCGTCGGCGGGGAGCCAGTCGACCATGAGGTCCTCCACGTCCAGAGCCCCGTCGTCCACAGCCATACCCACCAGCAGTCCCGTCACGGTCTTGGTCACGGAATGCACATCGAAGACGGTGCGCTCGTTGTCGTTGCCGAAGTAGGACTCCTCCACCAGGCGCCCGTTCCGGGCCACGAGCAGGGCCCGAACGAAACCGAGCTCCGCGGCGGAGTCCACCGCCTCCGCCAGACCTGCGGGATCGATACCCTCGGCCTCGGGCGTGCTGGCGCGCCAGGGCTCGGAAAGGTCCACCACACCGGGGAGGTCCCCCGGACCCGTGGGATCGTCGCCACCGCATCCGGCCGCGAGGAGGAGCGCCAGGGCCAGAACCGCGTGGAAGGGTCTCATGGATCGGAGTACCGGGAAGAGGCGTCGGAGTTGCGGAGACGGCCCCGCTCCCGTCTTCGGCGCCGAGGCGGTGGTTTCGATTCTCACGGGTCCGGAACGAGCCGTACCCGTCAGGACAGACGGGACAGGGCCTCCAGGAAGACGGCCCCGTACCGCTCCAACTTGGCGGGCCCCACCCCAGGGACCTCCAACAGCTCGGCAGGGGTGGCGGGTCGGCGGCTCGCCATCTCCTGGAGCACCTTGTCGCTGAAGACGATGTAGGCCGGCACCCCCGCCTCGTCGGCGAGGCGCTTCCGGACCGCCCGGAGCTCCTCGAAGGCCCCTCGGTCGGCTCCGCCGAAGAGATAGTCCTTGGGAGCCGCGGCGCCGGTGGTGGCCCGACGGGACACGGCCCCCCGACCCCGCCCTCCCTGTCGGAGCATGGCAGCGGCGGCCCGCTCCGCCACGGTCTCGCCAGTGCAGACGTCACAAGCGTCCCCGCAGGGCGCCATGACCTCGTCGAAGTGCCGGATCAGCCCCTGGTGACGGCACCCGCCGCCCTCCACCAGCTCGAAGAGATCCACCGTGGCCTGCCGCTTCCGGTGCCACACCTCCGGGTCGTCGATCTCGTTTCTCGACCCTGGCCCGCCCGGCCCGCCCCATCTCCTGGTACCACGACTCCACGTCCTTCGGCATGTCCCGATGAATGACGTAGCGAACGTTGGACTTGTCGATCCCCATGCCGAAGGCCACGGTCGCCACCACCACGTCCACGTCGTCCCGCTGGAACGCTTCCTGGTTGTCCCGCCGCTCGTCGTCGTCGAGCCCTGCGTGGTAGGGGACCGCGTGGACGCCGTTCTTGACCAGAAAGGCACAGGTCTGCTCCACGGTGCGGCGGCTCAGGCAGTAGACGATGCCCGGGTCCCCTTCGTGCTCCCGGACCAGCGCCAGGATCTCCTTCCGGGTGTTCCCGCCCTGGCCCTTCTTGCGACAGGCCACCTTCAGGTTCGGGCGGAAGAAGGACCCCTTGTAGCCGGCGGGCTTCCGCATGCCGAGCTGCCGCAGGATGTCCACCGCCACCGGCCGCGTCGCGGTGGCCGTGAGCGCCAGCACCGGAACGCCCAGCTCGTCCTTGAGGCCCCGGAGTCGCCGGTACGACGGGCGGAAATCGTGCCCCCACTGAGAGATACAGTGGGCCTCGTCCACCACCAGCAGCGCCACCGGACAGCGGGCCACGAAGTCCCGCAGGCGACCGTCGAGGGCCTCCGGCGCCAGGTAGACCAGCTCGTAGTCCCCACGACGAAAGGCGTCGAGGCGGGCGCTCCGCTCCGAGGGATCCAGGGTGGAGTTGATCTCCGCCGCCTTGAAGCCCAGGGCGTTGAGGGCGTCCACCTGGTCCTTCATGAGGGAGATGAGGGGCGAGATGACCAACACCGTGCCCGGGAGCATCCGGGCCGGCAGCATGTAGGTGAGGGACTTCCCGGCTCCGGTGGGCATGAGCCCGATGCAATCCCGGCCTTCGAGGACGGCGTCGATGATCTCCCGTTGGCCGGGTCTGAACTCCTGGAACCCGAAGACCTCCTCCAGGACCGTCCCGGGATCCAGGGACGTGGCGGAGTCGGGGCGGGAGTCGGGACCGTTCAGAGGGAGGGACGACTGCATGGCTCGGAGCCTAACGAACCCCCGGGGACGAGGGAATGGCCCTAGATTCACCTCCATGACCGCTCACGCCCCCTCCCCGGCAGAACCGGGCCGACGCCGGGACCACGCCGACGACGACGCCCCTGTGGGCGTCCCGACACCCGTCCCCCGTCCCCTGGCCCGGGCACGATCCATCGCCCGGGTCATGGACGACTCCATCCCCGTTCCGTTCACCCGGTGGCGGATCGGCCTCGACCCGCTCCTGGGCCTGCTCCCGGGAACCGGAGACTGGATCGGCTGGGCCATCGCCACCCACGTCATGGTGTCCGCCGCACAGCTGGGGGCCGGAGCGCCCCTGCTGGTGCGGATGTTCGGCAACATCCTGGTTGACGCCGCCACCGGCCTGGTCCCCATCCTCGGTGACGTCTTCGACGCCGGCTGGAAGGCCAATGTCCGCAACCTCCGGCTCCTGGAGGTCCACGTGGCGGATCCGGCGCGGACGGCCCGAGCCAGCAGATGGCGGGTGGCAGCCGTCCTGGGCGTGACGGCCCTCTCCCTGGTCGCCGGTGCCTGGGGCGTGTACACCGTGGTCCGGGAGGTCGTACGCTGGCTCTTCGGGGGCTGAGACGCCCCCGGGCGCGGGCCGGTTCTCCCACGCTGTCCCCCGGAGCAGATTCGGAGCCATCACGGCGTCGACCCCCACCCCCGCTGTCGTGGCACCCGCAGGGCGTCTAGGTTGCGGAACGGGCCGACGGGGATCCACCCCGGGCCGGGTCGAACGAGCCACCGGAGGCGACTTGGGATCGGCATTCAGATGGGCACGGGTCGTGGTCGCCGCCCTCGCGACCGTCACCCACGCACTTCCCGCCCAGGAACGGGACGAGAACGACATCGTGCACCCGGACCTCCTCTCCACGCTTGAATATCGCTCCGTGGGTCCCTTCCGGGGCGGCCGCGTCACGGCGGTAGGGGGCTTCGGCGATCGACCCGGGAGCTTCGTCATGGGGACCACCGGCGGAGGGGTGTGGGTGACCGACGACGCCGGTGAGCGCTGGCGGAATGTGACGGACGACGCCCTGGACGTGGGATCCATCGGCGCCGTGGAGGTGGCCCCGGGTGACCCGAACGTCATCTATGTCGGCACCGGTTCGGCGGGAATCCGTGGCAACGTGAGCATCGGCCGGGGCGTGTGGCGCTCCACCGACCGGGGCGACACCTGGACCTTCTCGGGCCTTCCGGACGCGGGGCTGATCGGCAAGATCCAGGTGGATCCCCGGGATGCGGACGTGGCCTTCGTGGCGGCGCTGGGCAACCCGTTCGCCAAGAACCCGGAGCGGGGGGTCTACCGGACCCGGGACGGAGGGGAGAGCTGGGACCGGGTCCTCTTCGTGGCCGACTCGGTGGGCGCCGTGGATCTCGTGATGGACCCCTCCAACCCCCGGGTGCTCTACGCCGGAATGTGGAGGGCCCAGCGGAAGCCCTGGACCCTCGTCGACGCCTCCAGGGACGGCGGCGTCTGGAAGACGACGGACGGCGGGGATCACTGGACCCGGCTCACGGACCCGTCGATGGACAACGGCCTCCCCTCCCGCACCCTCTTCGGACGCATCGGCCTCGCCGTGTCGCCGGCGAATCCGGACCGGGTGTGGGCCCTGATCAACGCCCCCGACCCCCACGGAGGCATCTGGCGCTCCGACGACGGTGGCGACCAGTGGGAGAAGGTGAACCGGGACCGGCGCTTCCGGCAGCGGCACTGGTACTACTCCCACCTGGAGGCGGACCCCCGGGACCCCAATACGATCTACGTCCTGAACACCGGCATGTACCGGTCCGTGGACGGGGGCGAGGACTGGGAGAGGATCCAGGTGCCCCACGGCGACGTCCACGACCTCTGGATCCAGCCCGGCGACCCCGACGCCATGGTGGTGGGCAACGACGGGGGCGCCCAGGTCAGCCTGAACGGCGGGCGGAGCTGGTCCACCATGCACAACCAGCCCACCGCCGAGTTCTACCGGGTCGAGGTGGACCACCAGTGGCCGTACCGGCTCTATGGTGCCCAGCAGGACAACTCCACCATCTCCGTGTCGTCCCGCGTCGACGGTGACCTGTCGCCGGAGCAGGACTGGTACAGCGTCGGCGGCGCCGAGAGCGGACACATCTCCGTCCACCCGCACCCCGACTCCGCCCACATCGTCTGGGCGGGTAACTACATCGGCCAGGTGGACCGGGTGAACCTGAAGACGGGCGAGCGGCGCAACATGATCCTCTATCCCGAGATGGGGGACGGCGTGGCGCCCAGAGACGCCCGCTATCGCTTCCAGTGGAACGCGCCCATCCTCATCTCCCGGCACGATCCCGGCGTGGTCTACCACGCCTCCCAGTACGTCCACCGCACCACCGACGGCGGGATGACCTGGGAGACGATCTCCCCGGACCTCACCACCGACAACGAGGAGCAGCAGGGGCTCCCCGGCGGCCCGCTCCAGGTGGACCACACGGGCGTGGAGGTCTACAACACCGTCTTCGTCCTGAGCGAATCTCCCGACGACCCGGAAGAGCTCTGGGCAGGCACCGACGACGGCCGGGTGCATCTGACCCGGGACGGGGGGGCCACCTGGACCGAGATCACCCCCGACGACATGCCCCGGGAGGGCACGGTCAACAGCATCGACCTGAGCACCCGGAGGCCAGGACGGGCCGTCATGGCCGTCTATCGCTACCGGGACGGCGACTTCAGGCCCTACGTCTTCCTCACCGACGACTACGGCGACGACTGGGACCTCCTCACCGACGGCGAGAACGGCATCCCCGAGGATCACCCGGTTCGTGTCGTCCGGGAGGACCCGGACCGGCCGGGCCTCTTCTATGCCGGCACCGAGTTCGGGATGTACCTCTCCTTCGACGAGGGGGACCACTGGCAGCCTCTGCAGCTCAACCTGCCGCGGACCCCCGTCACCGACCTCCGGGTCCACCGGCAGGACCTGGTGGTGGCGACGCAGGGTCGTTCCTTCTGGATCCTGGACGACCTCACGCCGCTCCACGGTCTGCGGGACGAGGTCACCGAAGAGGCCCTCCATCTGGTCCCGCCCCGTGACGTGACGTTGGCCCGCTTCCGGGCCACCGGGGGAGACCGGGCGCCCGACGACGCCGCCAACGGAGTGGTGCTGCACTTCTGGATCGGATCCCAGGTGGAGGGGGAGGTGGAGATCGAGGTTCTGGACGCCGACGGGACCGTCATCCGGG
>JARRPL010000158.1:0-18239 GCA_037382905.1 Gemmatimonadota bacterium
GAGGCCCCAGGGCGACACCGGCCCCCCTCGGGACGACGGGCGCGGCCCCGATCTTCGGGGGGCAGGGGAGGGGGTCGTCAGCGTCGACGGCCGGTTGCCTTCGCCACCGCCTCGGCCATCTCCTCCAGCTGTGCTCGCTGGGCCCGCAGACGGAAGTGGCTGAAGAAGACCACCGCGGCCAGGATCGCCAGGGGCAGTCCTGCGATCCACGTCCACGTCCAGGCGAGGACCGCCAGGATCGAAAGGACGATTCCGCCTACGAGCGACCCGGTGACCCAGCGGGAGATCAGCGTACGGGACTCTTCCGGACTGCGATCCGCGAAGAGATCCACCATGCGCTCCTGGGCCGCGTTCATCTCGCCCATCTGCTGTTTCGCCTGCTTCTTGCGGAGAGTGGCCGGGGCCTTGCCTGGCCTGAAGCCCTTCACCTGAGGCTGGTATTCCTGTCCTCGTCTCCGTCCCATCGGTCCTCCCTTCGTCGGATCGAGCGCTGCCTGGATCACCCAGACCCAAATGTAGGGACCGTGTGGCCCTGGAGAAGGCCGCCGGACTTCGTGGCCCGACTCCCGGAGGCACCCGGGGGGGACCGCCGACCGGACGTCGCCGCCGGGGACATGCCGTCAGCGGTCGTCCATCTTCACCTTGACCCGCTTCCCCTTGATGGTCGCCTTGCGGAGGGCATCGAAGACCTGCGGCGCCACCCCCTCGGCGATTTCCACGAGGGAGTACTTGTCGGCGATGTAGATGGTGCCGATGTCCGAGCCGGGGATTCCCGCCTCCCCGGTGATGGCACCCACCAGGTCCTTCGGTCGGATCCCCTTCTGGCGGCCCGCCGCAACGAAGAGTCGCGTGGTCCCCGGCGTCCTGCGGTGCCCGCGACTCGGGCCTGGCGTGCCCAGCGATCCCCTGGGTCGATCTCTTCCACCCCCTCGGCTCCCGGTGTCCCGCCGGGGCCCGGAGGTGGGGAGTCTCGCCTCGGGGATCTCCTCCTCGGGTCCTGAATCCGGCAGCGTGGCCTGGTGGGCGAGCTTCACGGCGCCCACGGCGATGTCCCACAGGTCGAACTCCTCGCCCAGGGCCTCCACCACCACCCGGAAGTGATCCAGCCCCCCCTCCAGCATGGACTCCCGCAGCGCCGCCCGGGTCATCTCCAGCCGGTGGGCCCGCATGTCCGCAACCGTAGGCAGGGACTCCACCGAGATACGGGCACGGGTCAGCCGCTCGATGTTCCGGAGGAGCCCGTGCTCCCGGGGGTCCACCAAGGTGATGGCGACCCCCTCGCGACCTGCACGCCCGACCCGGCCGATCCGGTGCACGTACGCCTTGGGGGCGTTGGGGACGTCGTAGTTCACCACGTGGGTCAGGTGGGAGATGTCCAGCCCTCGGGCTGCCACGTCGGTGGCCACCAGCAGGTCCACGGCCCCGGCACGGAGCTTCTTCATGACCCGCTCACGCTCGTCCTGCGACATCCCGCCGTGCATGGCCTCCGCCCGGTAGCCCCGGGCGTTCAGCGCCTCCAGGAGCTCGTCCACGTCGTTCCGGGTGCGGCAGAACACCAGCGCCGCTTCCGGGGCCTCCAGATCCAACACCCGTCCGAGGGCGGCGAGCTTGTGGGGACGCCGGACCAGGTAGGCGCGCTGCTCGATGAGGGGGCCGTCGCTATCCGACTCGGGCTCATCGGCGATGCGCACCTCCACCGGTTCTGTGAGGTATTTGCCGGCGATGGCGGTAATGCGGGGTCCGAGAGTGGCGGAGAAGAGGAGCGTCTGGCGATCCTGCGGAAGCTGTTCGAGGATGGCGTCGAGGTCCTCTGCGAATCCCATGTCCAGCATCTCGTCCGCTTCATCCAGGACCAGCATCTCGGCGGCATCCAGGGAGAGCGTTCCCCGTCGGAGGTGATCCAGAGCGCGACCGGGAGTGGCCACCACCACGTCCACCCCACGCTTCAGGACCCGGAGCTGCTGGCTGAACGATTGCCCCCCGTAGATGGGCAGGACCCGGATTCCCAGCTCCCTGCCGTAGCGGTGCACGGCCTGGGCCACCTGGACCGCCAGCTCCCGGGTCGGCACGAGGATCAGGGCCGCAGGCGTCCTCCCCCCTCTCGAGATGCGCTCCAGGAGCGGAAGGGTGAACGCCGCCGTCTTCCCCGTGCCCGTCGCAGCGAGCCCCAGGACGTCGGAGCCCCCGAGAATATGGGGGATGGCCTCCTCCTGGATGGGAGTGGGCTCTTCGTAGCCGAGCCCGTCGAGGGCGCGGAGGAGTTCCGGTCCGAGGCCGAGGTCGCCGAAGGAGCGTCCCTGGTCGGCTGCAGGTGTGCTGGCCATGGGGGAAGCTAACGTCGGCGGGCGGCCGAAGGGGTCGGTGGGTGCCGCGCCGTTGGGGTGCCGCGGCGATCCCCGGGCCGGAGGTTCCTCCTCAGACCGCTTCCCGAAGCTCCTCGAGCTTCTCCTGGTTGACCCGTTCGACGATCTCGGGCCGGCCCGTGCCGAAGAGCTTGCGCGCCACCGCATCGGACTCGTCGCGGATGTCGTCGATCATCTTGGCGAGCTGCTGGCTCTGGGCCTTGAGGAAGGAGCTCAGCCCGTTCACACCCTTGGTGTCGCCCACCAGTGCCTCCAGGAGCTTGAGGCCCTTCTCCAGGTCCACGACGGCGTCGTCCATGTCCTTCTGGACCGCCTCCACGAGCTGTTCCACGAGCTTGCTCGTACGGGTCTCGATCTCGGCCGTGTTCGTCAGGGCGGTCAACGGCGTATCCATGGTCACCTCGGTTGTCGGGAGTCTCTCTCGGGACGGCCTCACAGACGGGTTCGCCGTCTGGACGAATCGAGAAGTGCAACTCCCGGACCCGGCATCCCGAAGAGAGGGAGGTCTCGCTGTCTATTTCCGTATCTTATTGTATTGAAACGACTTGCAGATCATGGCCGACCCGGGGACGGATCGGTTGCCGGCCCCTCCGGCGCGCTACCGGTGCTGCGGTGACGCCACGGACTGTCCACCACGGTTTCTTGCCTCCGAGGACCCGTTCGGAGGCTCCGAGGCCTGGAACGACCCCCGACCGCTTGTCATGCGGCGGGTGGTGCGGCAGGTTCGCGGTCCGCTTCGCAGAGGTGCGGCGGCGCTCCACCCTCTTCACGGTCCCCGGCCCAGAGCCAGCCTCATGATCCCATCCCATCGACCCGGCGCCACCCACCTGGAATGCACCGCCACGGGAGCGCACTACGAGAGCGAGAAGCTCCAGGGCCTCTCTCCCGCCGGTAAGCCCCTCTTCGCGCGCTACGACCTGGAATCCATCCGGTCTTCGTTCACCCCCGAGGTCGTGGCCCGCCGAGGTGCGGACCTCTGGCGCTACGCGGAGGTGCTCCCGGTGCGGGACGCGGCCTTCCAGGTGTCGCTGGGGGAGGGCTGGACGCCCCTCCTGGACGCCCCACGCCTGGCGGATCGACTTGGGGTGGGGCGGGTCTGGGTGAAGGACGAGGGTCAGAATCCCACAGGGAGCTTCAAGGCCCGAGGGATGGCGCTGGCCGTGTCCAGGGCGCTGGAGCTCGGAGCCCGGGAGCTGGCGGTCCCCTCCGCCGGAAATGCCGGAAGCGCCGCAGCCGCCTACGGCGCCGCCGCGGGTCTGCCGGTCCAGGTGGTGGTCCCTCAGGACACGCCGCTGCCGATCCTGGAGGAGATCCGGGCGCTAGGTGCGGATCTGCAGCTTCTGGACGGCCTCATCAGCGACTGCGGCGCCGTGGTGCGGCAGGGGGTCGAGGCCCACGGCTGGTGGGATCTCTCCACCCTCAAGGAGCCCTACCGGGTGGAGGGGAAGAAGACCATGGGCTACGAGCTCTTCGAGCAGCTCGGTGGGCGGCTTCCCGATGTCATCGTCTACCCCACCGGCGGCGGGACCGGTCTCATCGGGATGTGGAAGGCGTTCCACGAGATGGAGGCGCTGGGCTGGATCGGCTCGGAGCGCCCCAGGATGATCTCCGTCCAGGCCGCCGGCTGCGCACCCATCGTTCGCGCCTTCGAACAGGGTCGCCGGGACGCGGGCTTCTGGGAGGGGGCTGCAACCTACGCCTCGGGACTCCGGGTGCCGGGGGCTGTGGGGGATTTCCTCATCCTCGACGCCCTTAGGGAGTCCGACGGCGCGGCGGTGGCCATCGCGGATCGGGAGATGGCGGGGTGGGTGGACCACGTGGGGCGGGACACGGGGGTGTTCGCCGCTCCCGAGGGAGGGGCCGTGGCGGCGGCGGTGGCCCAGCTCCGCGGGACGGGGCGAATCGGCAAGGAGGACGAAGTGGTTCTGTTCAACACCGGGAGCGGACTCAAATACGTGGGGATGGAGCCCCTGGACGGATGAGCGGCGCCCTCTCCACAGGAACGTCCGGCACGAGTCCCCGGGTGCTGGAGGTCTTCACCGACTTCGTCTGACCCTGGTGCTATCTGAGCGCCGGGCGCGCTCGAGACCTGAAGGAGGACTACCCGGTCCGGGTCGTCTACACCTACTTCCCTCTCCACCCCGACACGCCCATCGAGGGCCGACCCCTGGCGGAGCTCTTCGCCGGGAGGGAGGCCATGGTGGCCGAGATGCGACAGCGGCTGCTGGAGCGGATGGCGGCGGAGGGATTGGAGTACGGCGACCGGACCCACTCCTACAACAGCCGTCTGGCCCAGGAGCTGGCGGTATGGGGCGATGGACTGGGGGCCACGGACGCCCTTCACGATGCCCTCTTCAGGGCCTACTTCGTCGACGGTGCCAATCTCGCCGACCCCGAGGTCCTGGCGGGGGCGGCGGAGTCGGCGGGACTGGATCCCGACGAGGCTCGACACGTGGTCCTGGAGCGGCCGTTCCGGGACGTCATCGATGCCCACTGGGAGCGGGCGCGCCGCATGGGCGTGACGGGCGTCCCCACCTTCGTGGCCAACGGCTTCGCCGTGGTGGGAGCCCAGCCGTACGAGGCCCTCCGGTCCCTGATGGAGCGGGCGGGGGTGGCACCGAGGCCCCGGCCGGGCAGCCAGCCGGACGGTTGAGCACGGGCCACCACGGCGGAGATCAGGGGCTGTGGACATCGACGGGGCGCCCGGAGTCCGTCACCCCGACCCTCTTCACGAAATCCGGAATGGACGTTATATCCGCAAGGCGTCGTAGCGTTATCGGGGTGCCGCACGGCAGCGCCCCGCCCTCCATGGAAAGTGTGTCATGGGTCGACTCATCACCCTCTTGATCGGGCTGCTCCTGCTGGCGGCCCTCATCGCCCTCTGCATCGGTCGGGGTGCACCGGCCATTCAGGCCGACGTCCTGGCCTGTGCCCGCTCCAACCTCGAAGACGCCGGCCTTCCGGGAGTGATGGCCGCCGTCGACGGCCGGGACGTCACCCTGACGGGTTCGGCGCCGGACGAGGCCGCCAGGTCCCGTGCTCAGGCAGTCGTATCCGAGAACTGTGGCGCCCGGGTCGTCGTGGACCAGATGGCTTCGGCACCCTCGGGTCCCTACACCACGTCGCTGTGCATCGGGCCCGGCGGAGTGGAGATGTCCGGGTCGGTGCCGGATCCCCAGGCCCGCGGCGTCGTCCAGAGCGTCGTGGAGGAGCGGGTGGGCGACGTGCCCATGGCGAGCGATCTCGGGATTCGGGCCGGCCCACCCCAGGGTTACCTCCGATTCATACAGGAGGCGTCCAGCGAGCTGCCTCAGCTCGACGAAGGGTGCATCACGCTGGAGGACGACCAGGTGCGGGTGGAAGGCCGGATCCGGTCGGAGATCGCCCGGGACCGCCTCGTCGACGAGTTGGAGGGTGCCGCGCAGCAGGACTTCGACGTCACCTTCGACCTTGCGGTGCCCGAACTGTCCGAAGCGGCCCGGGCATGCCAGGTCATCTACAACGAGATGCTGGCCCCTGGAGAACAGGTCCTCTTCGACTTCGACAGCACCGAGCTCCACGAGGAAGGACGGGCCCTGTTGGAGACGGTGGAGCAGGTCTGGGAGCAGTGTCCCGAGGTTGCCGTGGTGGTCACCGGCCACACCGACAGCGTCGGTGAAGCGGCCTACAACCGGGACCTCAGCCAGCGCCGGGCGGAGGCCGTGGTGGAGTACCTCGTCGGCCTCGGCTTCGACCCGGCCAAGCTCTCGGCCGTGGGATACGGCGAGGCGCAACCGAAGGCCTCGAACGAGACGGAAGAGGGCAGGGCCATGAATCGACGAATCGAGTTCCGCGTCAGGGAGACCCTCGAATGACTTATCTCATCACGCAGATGTTGCTGTGCCTCCTCGCCGCCTTCGCGCTGGGCTTCTTCCTGGGCTGGCTGCTCCGGGGTGCGGGATGCCGGGACCGGATCGAGTCCCTCGAGGCCCGTCTGGCCGCAGCCCGGTCCGAGGCCGAGGGTCTGGCTGACCGGGCTCGGGCAGCCGAGGCCGCCGCCGAGGCCGCCCGGGCCGAGGCGGCCTCCGAGTCCCGGTCGGCGAGCACCGCTCGTGCCGTCGCCGCTGCCGAGGCCCAGATCGCCGCGGGTGCCAGCGCAGTGGCCGCCGCCGCGGCATCGGCGGCTGCCGACGCTGCAGAGCCGTACATCCCGGGGTACCCGGTGGAGGAGGTCGAGGGGATCGGAGCAGGCTTCGGCAAACGACTCCGGGCCGAGGGCATCCCCACCACCGACCGGCTGATCCTGGAGGGCCGTACGCCCGAGGGACGCGCCTTCATCGCCCAGATCTGCGAGGTGGAGCCGGAGACCGTCGAGGGTTGGATCACCATGGCCGACCTCCTCCGGATCCCGGGGATCGGCGGACAGTGGGCAGAGCTCCTGTGGAGATGTGAGGTGTCGGACGTCCCGGCCCTCTCCCGTCAGAAGGCACCGGCGTTGCTGAACCGGATGGAGCAGGTCAACGCCGCCGAGCACCGGGTGCCCATGGAGCTGCCCTCCGTGGAGCGGGTCGCCCACTGGATCCAGGAGGCCGCACCTCTATATCCCCGGGTATCCGGTGGAGGATATCGAGGGCATCGGCGAGGGCTTCGGTAAGCGTCTCCGGGCGAGTGGGATCGACACCACCGGCCGGCTCCTGCTGGATGGGCTGACCGAGGAGGGACGAGGTGAGATCGCCACCACGTGTGAGGTGGACCCGGACACGGTTCGCCACTGGGTGACCATGGCCGACCTCCTGCGCCTTCCCGGGATCGACGGCCAATGGGCCGAGCTCCTCTGGCGCTCGGGCATCCCCAACGTGCAGACGCTCGCGGAGCAGGATGCGGCGGCTCTCCTGGCCAGCATGAAGACGGTGAACGCCGAGGAGCGCCGGGTCCCGACGAT
Source organism: Gemmatimonadota bacterium (assembly GCA_037382905.1). Lineage (GTDB taxonomy): Bacteria > Gemmatimonadota > Gemmatimonadetes > Longimicrobiales > Gaopeijiaceae > Gaopeijia. The sequence goes on from JARRPL010000158.1 coordinate 7,285, forward strand.
GCCCACGGTGGAGCGGGTCGGTCACTGGATCTACGAGGCGGGTCGCGCTCTCCCCCTGCTCGACGCCTGACGCGGCGGTCCCGAGCGCTTGCGCGGCTCGGCGAGTGCGCATAGCGTACCGTCTCGTCGATTGAGAATGATTCTCAATCCCGGACCCCGGGGCTTATGCCAGGGGGGGTCCGGAGCTTCGGCGGGCCATCGCCGATCCCGTGTACCTCGTAGCGAGCACCATGCGTCTCCCCCTCCGCCGGGTCGTGTTCTGGGCCCACCTCGCCGTGGGTGCGATGGTGGGTCTGGTCGTCGTCATGATGAGCGCCACGGGGGTCGTCCTCACCTACGAGAAGCAGGTGGTCCGGTGGGCGGATCGAGAGCAGTGGGTCTCCGGAGCGTCGTCCCAGGAGGTGGCTCCGTTGTCCACCCTCATCGCCTCGGCGCAGCGTCTGGATCCCGATACCCCCGTCTCGTCTCTGGTCTTCCACGCCGATCCTTCGGCGCCTGTGGAGGCTTCGCTGGGCCGCGGGCGCACCGTCTATCTCGACCCCGCCACCGCCCGGATACGGGGCGAACGAGACCCGAAGGTGAGGGCGTTCTTCGGGGCGGTGCGAGGGTGGCATCGCTGGTTCAACCTCTCCGGGGATGCTCGTGCCGTCGGGCGGGCCGTCACGGGGTGGAGCAACCTGGCCTTCCTCTTCCTCATCGTGTCGGGGCGGTATCTGTGGGTGCCCCGGCGCCGGAGTCTGCGGCACGTCCGGGCCGTACTCCTGGTCCGGAAGGGCGCGCGGGGCAGGGCCCGTGACTTCGACTGACACCACGTCGCCGGCTTCTGGATCGCCCTCCCCATGGCGCTCAGCGTCCTTTCGGGTGTCGTCATCTCGTGTCCCTGGGCCCGGACCCTGGCGTACCGAGCGGTCGGGGACGAGCACCCGGCCGGGTCCGCTTCGTCGGAGACCCCGCCGGGGCTCGTGACCGCGGATCCCTCTTTCGACCTGGCCCGCCTCGATGCGGTGGGCGGGCGGGCCCTGGGCCGGACCGAGGGCTGGCGCCGAATCCAGCTCGCCATCCCCAGACGGGGGGAGCCCGCGATGGAGATCCGCGTCGAGGAGGGCCGGCCGGGTCAACCCCAGAAGAGGGTCCAGCTTCGCTACGACCTGGCGACGGGGTGGGAAGAGGGGAGGTCGACCTTCCAGGACCAGTCCCCGGGGGCGCGAGTGCGGTCCTTCCTTCGATTCGCACACACCGGCGAGTTCTTTGGACTGCCGGGCCAGACCGTTGCCGGAATCGTGTCCCTGATGGGCATGCTTCTGGTGTGGACCGGTCTGGCTCTGACGGGGCGACGAGTCGTGAGGGCGCTGGCACCGCGTGGCAGGCATCCGTTCCGGGTGCAACCGGAGGGGACGCCCCACGACGAACCGGAGCCGTCGGCGCGGCCACAAGAGCCAGAAGAGGCTGCCGCCTCCCAGGAGGCGCAACCCTTTGCGGGGGTCGGATAGCGCGGGGGCGTTCTCCCCTTGCACATCGTCCGGGCGTCGTGGCATCCTGCGCCGCATTGGCTCCACGCCGGTCCTGTCCCGAACCGCGATCCCCAACACTCCGGGAGTTCCCGATGTTCACTCGCCGCGAATGGCTTCGACTCAGCGCCACCGCCGGAGCCGCCCTGGCCCTCGATCCGCGACGGCTGCTTGCCCGGCAGGAGGGGCCGGTCCTCACCCGCCCCATCCCGTCCAGTGGGGAGCCCCTGCCCGTCATCGGGCTGGGAGGGCGCTGGATCTCGGCAGACTCGTCTCCGGAGGAACTTGCGGACCACCGGGCCGTCCTCCACGAGTTGGCCCGCGGTGCGGAGGGAGCCGGGCGGCTCTTCGACTCGGCGGCCGGTTACGGCGGCGGGGGGTCCGAGGAGTATGCCGGGCGCTGGGCGGAGGAAGATGGGATCCAGGACCAGATCTTCTGGGCCACGAAGGTCAATGTGGCAGGGCGGGGGGGTGGATCGGCGGACCCCCAGGACGTCCGGGACCAGATCGAGCGCTCCTTCCGGCGGATGCGGGTGGACGTGATCGACCTGAACCAGGTCCACAATATGGGGGACCCCCCGACGCAGCTCGGAATCCTCCAGGAGTACAAGGCCGAGGGCCGGATCCGCTACATCGGCATCACCACCACCAGCGAGCGTCAATACGGAAGCCTGGCGCAGGTCATGCGCGACTACCCGCTGGACTTCATCGGCATCGACTACGCCATCGACAACCGCACCGCCGAGGAGGAGATCCTTCCCCTGGCCCGGGACCGGGGAATCGGGGTCCTGGTCTACCTGCCCTTCGGCCGGAGCCGGATGTGGGCGCGGATCGGCGACCGGCCCCTCCCGGAGTGGGCCGCCGAATTCGACGCCCATACGTGGGCCCAGTTCATGCTCAAGTTCGTGGTGGCCCATCCGGCGGTGTCGGTGGCCTGCCCCGGTACCGGGGATCCGGAGCACATGATCGACAACCTCGGGGGTGGGCGGGGCCGCCTCCCCACACCAGAGCACGTGCGTCGGATGGTCCAGCTGGTGGAGGCGCTTCCGGCGGCCTGACGGGTCGGCGACCCCGGCGCCTCCGGTCCTTCCCTCCGGGGTCGGGAAGGATCGGCGAACGCCTTCGGTCGCCTGGGATCAGAGGACCTCGCGGATCCGGTTGAGGGCCGCCTTGAGCTCGTCGCCGAGAATCTCCAGCGCCGCGCCCACATCGCCGGACGACTCCCCCGCCTCGTCCTGTACGACCTTCGCCCGGCCTCTCAGACGCTCCAGCTTCCTGCTCACGTCCTGCCACTCCTCCCTGGACTCGAGCTTTGCGAGCCCGAACTTCAGCTTCAGTTCGTCCCTCTCCTCTTCCAGCTTGGCGAGGATCTTCTTCAGGGTGTCATCGTACTCGGACATGGGTTCCTTTCGGTGAGAAGTTCACGCTGAACGGACCAGGGGTGGGGTCCCCTGGAAGACCCTCGACGTCCCAGGGTCAGGGCTCCAGGATGCGGCGAACCCGGAAGTCGGGGCAAGGGGGGCTCCCGGTCCCGGCTCCCCGGGGGCGGGTCGGCCGGAGACCTTCCCTCACGGCCATTCCGCCACGGCGGTGAGGGCGGGTCGATCGTCCGGCCCTCGGGCCTCCAGCACCACCCGGCCCTCCTCCCGACGGCCCAGCAGCCGCACCCGTCCCAGGTCGAACAGCGGAGCCCGGCCCCGGAAGGAGAAGGCCGCCAGCTGCGAGGGGTCGTGGCGCCGCACCAGGTCCGCCAGGAGCATGGCGGTGAGGGGGCCGTGGACGACCAGTCCCGGGTAGCCCTCCTCGTCCATGGCGTACGGGCGGTCGTAGTGGATGCGGTGGGCGTTGAAGGTCAACGCTGAAAAGCGAAAGAGGAGGCGGGAGTCCGGGCGGACCTCCCGCTCCCAGCTCCCGGGCCCGGCGGGGCGGGGCGGGACCGGGACCGGCGCGGACACCGTGCCGCCGGCCTCCCGGTAGACGATGTCCCGTTCCTCGTCCACGCAGAGCGCTCCATCCTGCAGAATCCGATGGGCCACCGTGACGAAGGCCAACTCCCCGGTTCGACCGGTCTTGAAGGTCACATCCAGGATCTCTGATTCCCGGGACGCCGGGCGTCCCAGCACCAGGGGCCGGAGAAAACGGGCTCGCGCCCCGGCGAACATCCGGCGGGGGAGCGGGATGGGAGGAATGAAGTCGCCCCGCTCCGGGTGGCCGTCCTCCGACAGGCGCCGCTGCGGGGCCGTCGGCAGGAAGTAGAACCAGTGCCAGAGGTCCGGGAGGGGATCCCCGGTGGCCATCTCCAGGTCGTCGCGATCGAACAGGGCGGCGGCGGCCCGGGCGGTGGCTGGGGCCATCTCGTCGTCGATGCATACCCGCCGACCCACCCAATCGCGGTAGCGCTCCTGCGTCTCGGTCCCCATACTCTCCCCTTCCTGTGGTTTCTCCCGGCGGCCGGAATGCGTTCGGGCGGACCGGGCCCGCCGTGGATCCCTGAAGATGAGGAGTCTCAAGCAACGGTGCGAGATCCGACCCCCGAAGATCCGTCCAAGGCCGTCCCCGAGGCGCCCGGGCCCGAACAGCCCCTTCCCATGCGGGGCCTCCGGGTGCTGGACCTCGGCACCTTCATCGCCGGCCCGCATACGGCGTCGATATTCGCCGAGTTCGGCGCAGACGTCCTGAAGATCGAGCACCCCGTGGCCGGCGACCCGCTGCGCCGGTTCGGCAGCGCGACGGACCAGCCGAACCTCACCCTGGCCTTCCTCAGTGAGGCCCGCAACCGCCGTTCCGTCACCATGGACCTGCGGCAGGAGCGGGGGGTGGAGCTGTTCCTGGAGCTCGTGGCCCGTTCCGACGTCCTGGTGGAGAACTTCCGGCCCGGCCGCATGGAGGAGTGGGGCCTGGGGTGGGAAGTGCTCCGGGAGGCCAACCCGGGACTGGTCTTCCTGAGGGTTTCGGGATACGGCCAGACGGGTCCCTATCGGAAGCGATCCGCCTTCTCCCACATCGCCCATGCCTACGCCGGACTCTCCTATCTGGCGGGTTTTCCGGGAGAGTCTCCGGTGGTCCCGGGCTCGGTGCCTCTGGGGGACTACATCTCCAGCCTGTACGGCGCCATCGGCGTCCTCCTGGCCCTCCGGCATCGTGAGAAGACGGGCCGGGGCCAGGTGATCGACGTGGCCATCTTCGAGTCCGTCTTTCGTACGCTGGACGAGATGGCGGGCGTCTACGGTCTCTTCGGTACGGTCCGGGAGCGCCAGGGAGCCGGTAGCTTCGTGGCGGTTCCCCACGGCCACTTCCGCACGCGGGACGACCACTGGGTGGCCATCGCGTGCACCACGGATCGCATGTTCCAGAGGCTGGCCCAGGCCATGGGCCGACCGGAGCTCGCGGAAGCGGACATGTACGGTGTTCAGGCGAATCGACTGGCGGCCCGGGAGGCGGTGGACGCCATGGTGGTGACCTGGGTGGAATCCCACACCCGAAGCGAGGTGATGGAGCTCTGCCTCGAGGCCCAGGTCCCCTGCGGCGGGGTGAACAGCATCGCCGACATCTTCCAGGACGAGCACTTCCGGGCCCGGGACATGCTGGTGCCGGTGGAGGTCCCCGGTGCCGGAGAGGTGGTGGTGCCCGGGGTCGTGCCCCGGCTCTCGGCCACACCCGGGCGCATCACCGGGTTGGGCCCCCGACTGGGCAACGCCACGGAAGAGGTGTTGAGGGAGCTGCTGGGATTGAGTGACGAGGAACTTCAGGCCCTCCGGGCCCAGATGATCATCTGACGGGGGCGACCGGCCATGACGGACGATCGGCGGGAGACGCAGCTTCCCCTGGAGGGGATCCGGGTGCTGGACCTGGCCACCGTGATTGCCGGACCCTACTCGGCATCGATCCTGGGAGAGTTCGGAGCCGAGGTCATCAAGGTGGAGCAGCCGGAGGTGGGGTGCTCGCTCCGACGCTTCGGAACCCCCACGCCGGTGGGGGACACGGTGACGTGGCTCAGTGAGTCCCGGAACAAGAAGTCCATCACCGTGAACCTCCGGACGGAGGAAGGACAGCAGGTCCTCAAGCGACTCGTGGACCAGGCCGACGTCCTCGTGGAGAACTTCCGGCCCGGCACCATGGAACGTTGGGGGATCGGCTGGGAGGTGCTCCACGAGCGGAATCCCCGTCTGGTGATGCTGCGGGTCACCGGGTACGGCCAGACGGGGCCGTACCGGAACCGTCCCGGCTTTGCCCGGGTGGCCCACGCCGTCGGGGGGCTGGCCTACCTGGCGGGGATGCCCAAGGGTGTGCCCGTCACGCCGGGGTCCACTACGCTGGGCGACTACATGACGGGGCTCTACGGCTGCATCGGTATCCTGATGGCCCTCCGCCATCGCGACCTGTCGGGCGAGGGACAGTACGTGGACGCGGCGCTCTACGAGTCGGTCTTCCGCTGCACCGGGGAGCTGGCTCCGGCCTACGGGATGTACGGGGTCGTGCGGCAGCGGAAGGGACCCAACAACAACGAATACGCCTGCCCGAACGGTCTCTTTCCCACCCGGGACGGCCGCTGGGTGGCCATCACCTGTCCCACCGACAAGCTCTTCGCCCGATTGGCCGAGGCCATGGGAAAGCCCGAGCTCGCCGCGGATCACGTCTACGGACGGCAGCAGGTCCGCCTGGAAGACCACCACGACGTCAACGAGATCGTGCGGGACTGGTGTGGATCACCGGCAGGTGCATGCTCGACGGACCCTTGTGGCCATCGACGACGAGGAGGTGGGGGAGACGGTCATCGTCCCCAACACCCTTCCCCGACTCTCGGAGACGCCCGGGGAGATCCGGCACCTGGGGCCCCGCCTCGGCGCCCACACGGAAGAGGTCCTCCGGGAGCTCCTGGGTCTGGGGGAGGAGGCCATCGCCGAGCTCCGGGAGAAGGACGCCATATGACGGGAGGCGCCGGGATCCTCTCGGGGCTGCGGGTCGTGGAGGGGAGCGCCTTCGTGGCGGCGCCCCTGGGGGGCATGACCCTCGCCCAGCTCGGCGCCGAGGTGATTCGCTTCGACCCCCCGGGCGGGGGGCTCGACTTCCGGCGCTGGCCGCTGGCGCCAGGGGGAAGGGGCAGCCTGTTCTGGGCCGGCCTCAACAAGGGGAAGAAGTCCATCGCCGTGGACCTCCGAAGCCCCGAGGGTCAGGAGCTTCTGACCCACCTCATCACCCTCCCGGGAACGGAAGGCGGGATCTTCTCCACGAACTTCCCGGCGCGGGGATGGCTCGACTACGAGGTGCTCCGAGGCCATCGGGAGGACCTCATCATGGTGAATCTCGTGGGCCGGCGGGACGGTGCTTCGGAGGTGGACTATACGGTGAATCCACAGACCGGGCTCCCTTCGATGACGGGACCCGAGGAGAATCCGGCCCCGGTGAACCACGTCCTCCCGGCCTGGGACCTCATCGCGGGCCAGATGCTTGCGACGGCCGTCCTGGCGGCCGAGCGGCACCGTCGGCTCCACGGAGAGGGCCAGTTGGTGCGTCTCGCCCTCAAGGACGTGGCGCTGGCCACCATGGGCCACCTGGGGTTCCTGGCGGAGGCGAGCCTTGCCGAGGTGGACCGGCCAAAGCAGGGCAACTATCTGTTCGGGGCATTGGGCCGGGACTTCGAGACGCTGGACGGCCAGCGAATCATGGTGGTGGGGCTCACCGGCTCCCAGTGGCGAAGGCTGCTTCGGGCCACGGGGCTGGGGGCCCGCTTCGACGACCTGGGGGAGCGTCTCGAGCTGGACCTGGCGGAGGAGGGGAACCGGTACCGGGCCCGACGGGAGATCGCCCGGGTCCTGGAAAGCTGGATCCACTCCCGGACGTTGGCGGAGATCCGTCCCCTCTTCGAGGAGCACCGGGTGACCTGGGGACCGTATCGGACGGTGAAGCGGGGCCTGTCCGAAGACCCGGATCTCTCTCTGGACAATCCCATGTTCGCCCGACTCCACCAGCCCGGGATGGGGGAGTGGCTGGTTCCCGGCCTCCCCCTCGCCTTCGGCGCGGTGCCGCGGCTGCCGCCGGTTCGGGCGCCGGTCCTGGGGGAGCACACCGACGAGATCCTCCTGGGACTGCTGGGCCTGAGCGAGGCGGAGGTGGGCCGGCTCCACGACGCGGGAACGGTGGCCGGCCCGGACCCCGAGCTGATGCGCGAAGCCGCTCACGGCAGCGAAGAACCTCAACCCGACCTTTGATGCGACCTCCAATCGACTTCTACAAGCCCTTGGCCCTGGGTGCGCCGGCGCCTCTCCGAGCGCGGCCCGTCCGCCCGGAACGGATGATCCATTTCTTCCCACCCCACATCGAGAAGATTCGAGCCAAGCTTCCCCGGATCGCCGGGAGCACCGACGTCGTGTGCGGGAACCTCGAGGATGCCATCCCCACCGAGGACAAGGACGCGGCTCGGTCCGGGTTCATCCAGGTGGCACGAGAGGCGGAGCTGGGAGACACGGCCCTGTGGGTCCGGGTGAACGGTCTGGACAGCCCGTGGTTCCTGGACGATGCCATGCAGATCGTGGAGGCTGCCGGAGACCGGCTGGACGTCATGATGATCCCCAAGGTGGAGGGACCCTGGGACATCGCCTTCGTGGACCAGCTCCTGGCCCAGCTGGAAGCGAGGAACGGGTTGGACCGTCCGATTCTGATCCACGCCCTCCTGGAGACGGCGCAGGGGGTCTCCAACGTGGAGGCCATCGCCGGGGCCAGCCCCCGCATGCACGGCCTCAGCCTGGGTCCGGCGGACCTGGCGGCGTCGAGGGGGATGAAGACCACCCGGATCGGCGGCGGCCACCCCGCCTACGGCGTCCTGGAGGACACGGTGGAGGGCCGCAGCGACCGGACCTTCTTCCAGCAGGACCTCTGGCACTACACCGTGGCCCGGATGGTGGACGCCTGTCGGACCTATGGGATCGGGGCCTTTTATGGACCCTTCGGGGACATCGCGGACGAGGCGGCCTGTGAGGCCCAGTTCCGGAACGCCTTCCTCATGGGGTGCAACGGCGCCTGGACCCTGGCACCGAGCCAGATTCCCATCGCCCGGCGGGTGTTCAGCCCCGACCCCGAGGAGGTACGGTTCGCCAAACGCATTCTGGATTCGGTCCCGGACGGCTCCGGTGTGGCCATGATCGACGGCAAGATGCAGGACGACGCCAGCTGGAAGCAGGCGAAGGTCATGGTGGACCTGGCGCGCATGCTGGCGGATCGGGATCCCGAACTGGCCCGGGCCTACGGCTTCTGAGGCGTCCGTGAGCGGAAAGGTCGACCCCGGGAACCACTTCGAGGACTTCTCCGTGGGCCAGGAGATCGTCCACGCCACACCCCGGACCGTCACCGAGGGCGACGTGGCGGTCTATCAGGGTCTCTTCGGCTCCCGATTCGCCCTCCAGTCCGCCACTACGGTGGCGAATACCGTGGGACTGGAGCGGGCGCCGGTGGACGACTTCCTGACCTTTCATGTGGTGTTCGGACGGACCGTGCCCGACGTCTCGCTGAACGCCGTGGCGAACCTCGGCTATGCCCAGGGCCGCTTCGGGGTCCCGGTCTTTCCCGGCGACACCCTCCGCGCCACCTCCAGGGTCACCGGTGTCCGGGAGACGAGCAGTGGCACTACGGGGATCGTCTGGGTCCGGACCCACGGTACGAATCAGCGAGGGGAGACGGTGGTGGTCTACGACCGCTGGGTCCTGGTGCCCAAGCGGGATCCCGACGCGCAGTCCCCCGAGACCCTCGTGCCGGAGCTGCAGGAGGCGGTCCCCGGGGAGGCCGTGACGGTACCCTGGACCGCCACGCCTCGTTACGACCCGGTGCTGGCCGGAAGTCCCTACCTCTGGGAGGATTACGAGGCCGGCGAGAAGATCGACCACGTGGACGGCGTGACCATCGAGGACTCCGAGCACATGACCGCGTGCCGCCTATTCCAGAATACGGCCCGGGTCCACTTCAACCAGCACGTCGAGGGCGAGGGCCGGTTCGGCCGCCGGATCATCTACGGCGGCTACCTCATCTCACTGGCCCGGGCTCTGAGCTTCAACGGGTTGGGGAATGCCCTCTCCGTCGTCGCCATCAATGGGGGCCGACACACCGCTCCCACCTTCGCCGGCGACACGGTCTACGCCTGGAGCGAGGTGCTGGACCGGTTCCCGGTGGCGGGAAATCCCACGGCGGGCGCGCTCCGGCTCCGGACGGTGGCCACCAAGAACCGATCCTGCCGGGACCACCCACGGCTGCTGGAGGACGGAACGTACGATCCCGCGGTGGTGCTGGACTTGGACTACACGGTGGTGATGCCCCGGCGGACGCGGGCCCGGGATTAGATCCGGTCCCGCCGCCCCGGTGACGCCGTGGGTCGCCGGGACGGTCGGGCCGGGTTGGTAGGGCCGGGCTCAGTGGCCCTCCCCCCCTGGCTTCGGGCGCCGAATTCCCGGTCCAGGAAGAGCAGCGCCGACGCGTCCTCGCCGGCCCGGGAGAGGAGATCCACGGCGCGACCCGCGTTCTCTTCCTCCTCCACCTGCTCGGTGACGAACCAGTCGAGCTCTCGCTGAGTGGCGATGTCGCCGTGCTCTCCCGCCAGGGCGTAGAGACGGTGGATCGACGCGGTGACCTGTTGTTCGTGCTCCAGGGCATCGCGGAAGGCGTCCAGCGGACTCCCGAAGCTCTCGGGGGGGCAGGGGATCTCCTGGAGCACCACGCGCCCGCCCCGCCGGTTCACATAGTCGAAGAGCTTCATGGCGTGATCCAACTCTTCCTGCGCCTGAAGCCGCATCCAGTGGGCGAAGCCCTCGTACGACGCCGACTCGAACTCCGCGGCCATGGCGAGATAGACGTAGCCCGAGGAGAGCTCCATCCGGATCTGGTCGTTCAGGGCTTCCAGCACTTCGGAAATCATGTCGTGCAAGCTCCTTGGTTTCGGAGGGACCGGTACGGGACAAGCTGGGGCCTGGGCAGGGAAGCCGCCATAGCGTCCGGGACTGCCCGTACCCACGCGCGGCGGTACCGGGCGGTCCGGCCCGTCCTACCCTCCGGCGACGAGGCGCCAGATCTGGGTCACCACGAAGATCACCGAGAAGCCCATCAAGAGGGGGAGAAAGGTGGCCACCGCGGTCCATCGCAGGCTCCCGGTCTCCTTGTAGATGGTGTAGATGGTGGTGGAGCAGGGGTTGTGGAGGAGGGAGAAGAGCATGACGTTGACCGCCGTCAACAGGGTCCAGCCTCCGGCCTGGAGGAGCGCCGCGATGTCGTCCATGCTTTCGAATTCGAACATGACGCCGGCACCCTCCCCCATCCCTTGGGCCCCCAGGCTCAGGACCGTGAGCATCAGGATGGTGGGGATGACGATCTCGTTGGCGGGAATGGCCACGACGTAGGCCAGCAGGATGACGCCGTTGAGCCCCACGAGCATGCCGAACGGATTCATCCAGCTCATGACATGCTCGG
>JARRPL010000159.1:0-6926 GCA_037382905.1 Gemmatimonadota bacterium
CTCCCACCTGGGTCACGGCCAGGTAATCGAAGATGGACGTCTGCTGGGCCGCCAGCGCACCGAGCTGTGAGGCAAGGGTCCCGACGCCGAAGGTGACCCCCGCCTGGACCCCGCGCTCCAAGAAGCGACCGGCACCGGTGAGTCCGGCGGTCGAGTTGTACTCGGAGCTCGGCTGGCCGAAGATCAGGTAGCTTACGAGATCCGACTGGGCCAGCGACTGCTCGGTACTGGTGAGTTCCACGGACGGGTCCACCAGCGTCCCGGACACGGTGGCGGTGATGATCAGAGGCTCGCCGTTCCGCCTCCGGACCTGGCTCGTGGCCTCGATGTCCAGGAGGGGGTTCAGCCCGGGGATGCCGATGAATTCGACGGACCCTCCCTCCACCTCGAAGGTCCGCCCCAGCACCACGTACTGGCCTCTCTGGGCCAGTAGCTCACCGATGAGCACGAAGTCCCGACGGGGTCGGTCGTAGACCATGTCCAGGGAGCCGCCGATCTCGACATTCATGTCGTCGCTTCGGAGCCAGGTCTCCCGGGGGACGTCCAGGGATACGTCCACCCGCAGACTGTCCAGGAAGGGGTTGCGCGCCCCCGCCAGGAGGGGCCGGTCCACCGGCACCGCGAAGCTCTCCCCCTCCACCAACCCCAGGAAGAGGGGATCGGAAAGATCCACGACACCGACCGCCCGCTGGAACTCCTCCAGATAGATGGTTCCCTGGTCCACGGTCAGATTGCCCGCCACCCGGGGCCGCACGTACTCCCCGGTCACCTCCACCTCCCCACTGATGGTGCCCGCCAGATCCCGACGGTCCACCGCCTGGAACTGCTGGAAGCGCAGATTGAGATCCAGACCCGGATTGCGGAGCGGGGTGAGGCGGACCTCGCCGCTCACGTCCACACGACCTCCGGCCCGCCCCGAGGCGTTCACCGCGACGCTCCCGTCCGGCGTGAGGGAGAAGGTGCCACGGACCGAGTCCTGACGGACCCCCAGGGCGCCGACAGTCCAACCGCCGCCGGAGAGACGGACCAGGCCCCGGGGCTCCGGAGCTTCAGGGGTGCCCCGAACCTCGAAGTCCCCCGTGAGGACGCCCTCCACCTCTTCAAGATCCTCCACCACCGCCAGGATCGGGGCTACCGGCACCTGATCCAGGCGGGCGTCCAGCTCCATCGGTCGGTCCAGGGCGCGGATGCGTCCGCCCCACAGGGGAACGTCCACGGGGAGCACGCCGGCCCCTTCCAGCAGGACCGTGCCGTCCCGAGCCAGCCGGAAGTCCAGGCGGGCCTGCTGGTCCTCGTACCCCAGCACCACGCGGCTCTCCCCCGCCGTGAAGCTCCCCACCACCAGGTCACGGCCCTCCAGACGTGCGCCGATCAACGGGGCGGCCGCGGTTCCCTCCACGTCCACCTCCAGATCCACGTGACCCGCCAGCTCCACACCCTCCAGCTGAAGCACCTGGACGAGGCGTTCCAGGTGGAGGCCCTGGACGTCGAGGGTGAAGTCCGCCGCTCCCTGCCTCGGGAGGCGGCCGTCGGCCCGGATCCGGACCGGGTCCGGGCCTCTGCGGACGAGCTCCATCTCCCGGACGGCCAGGACCGAATCGCTCCACACGACCTCCGTCGGGGCGGTGAGGAGGTAGGTCATGGAGTCGAAGGACAGCTCGACCTGGTCCACGTTCGCCCGCCAGCTCGCAGCGTCGCGACGCAGCCCGCCGGCTGCCCGATAGCGCTCTCCGGGTCCCCTCTGGATGTCCATCGTCACCCGCGCTCCCTCCGAGGTGAGGGACCCGGCGACCCGGGTTTCCGCCAGATCCCGGTCCAGGGCATGGATCGAGTCGGTCGAAAGCTCCATCTCCAGCACCGAGCTCCGACCCGGGAGATCTCGGCCCCGAACGTCCAGTCGGGCCGACTCCAGCCAGTTTTCGCCGTAGCCCAGTCCATCCACCCGGAGCTCCCCTCTTCCGGAAAACCGATCCAGCGAGCCCTCCACCTCCACCCGTCCCTCCACGCGCCCACGAAGGGTCACGTCGGCGACGAGAGGGAGTGTGTCCGGATCGACACCCGAGAGCAGGAGGATCTCCCGATCCAGGTCGTTGAGGGTGTCCCGGGCCGGCACCTCATCCCCGAGGAAGGCGGGCCTGAGGCCCATGAGGGAGTCGCTGCCGAAGGTGATGGAGAGGGCCTCCGCCGGTGACCCGCTCGACGCGGGAACGTCGGTCCGGGCGAGCGCCATCCGTCCCCCGCCATCGAACTCGAACCCACCGGCGCGGGCCCGGAGGGTATCCAGCTCCAGGAAGCCGTCCGCCACCGTGGCCCGGATCCGGACGGAGTCCACCGGCACACCCCGGAGGCGGGAGTCGGTCACCCGGAGGACGGCGTCCCCCGTCAGATCGCTCCCCCACCCTGCGGCCTGACCCTCGAAGGTCCCGGTCAGGCGGGTCCGTTCCCGGGCCGGAAGCAGGTACCGGCCCAGGTCGAAGTCCTCCATCCGCCCCTGGACCCGGATCGGGCCCGCCAGGTTCCGGGCGTCGAACCGACCCTCCGCCTCCAGACGTCCATCTTGACCCTCCGCCAGCTCGAGGCGGAGTGCCAGCTCCTCCAGAGCGCCGTTCAACCGGAAGGAGACGCTGGGAGACCCCTGGAGGGGCAACCGGCGCCACCGCCGTCGCAGAGTGGCGAGTTGGAGGGGTGCGGCGTCCCCCTGCACGTCCAGGGACCAGCTGTCGTCGGTCTGCCGCAGGCCGCCCCGGGCCAGAACCCTGGACGGTACGCCTCCGACACCGAGGTGGGTCAGGTCGGCCCGGAAGCGGAGCCCCTCCCGGAGACTGCCCGACGCCTCGATCACACCCTGACCGGCCCCCCGGAACGGGAGGGCCGGCACCCACTGGAGGAGGGTCCGGTAGTCCAGCGGATCGACCCGGGCCCGACCGTCGCCGATCCGAAGATCACCGACGCCCGGGAAGAATACTGCGGAAACCTCCGCGGTCGCCGCGGCCCGGCCCTCCCCCTCCGGCAGCGGCGTGCTCAGGGTCAAGAGTCCCTCGACCCCCAGACTCTCCACCGGACCGTCGAGACGGACGTTCCCCGTGAGTGTGCCATCCCGGGATTCCAGAGCGGACACGTAGGGAGCTACCGCAGAGAGGGGGAGCCCGTCCACCGTCAAACGCATGTCCCTGACCGCCACACCGTCGCCGAACAGGAGCCGTCCCGAGCCGGTCAGCGGCGTACCGGACCACCGGGCGTCGAGATCCCGGAAGCGAAAGTCGGAGAATCCGTCCCGCACCACACCCGTGACCCGGGCGTCGCCCACGAAGGGGGGGAGCCAATCCACGATCCAGGTGAAGGCCCTCCCCTGGATCTCCCGCGCCTCCACGTCGACCTCGACGATGGCGTCGGGGTCCGGGCCCGTATGGACGGTGACCGCACCGGCGAACCGGGCCTGAGGGAGCTGCAGATTCTCCAGGTTGGCGACCACCCGACTCCCGACGATGAGGACCTCACCCTCGAAGTCCTCCACCGACAACCCCTCCCGCAGGATGGAGATGTCCCCGCGCATGCCGTCCACCTCGACCCGGGTCCCGCCGGCATCCTCGGGGGCCACTGCGACGCGAGGGATGCGCGCCTCCCGGATGACCGCGTCCAGGGCCAGGGTGCCGCCGTCCTGCTCCAGGACCCGGACCAGCCCGTCCTGAGCCAGCCCCGTGGGCCGACGGAGCCGGAACATGCCGTCCTGGACCCGGATGTCCGAGAGAGTGATCACCAGTCCGTCGCCCTCCCCACCCCCTTCGTCGCCGTTCCCGGGCTCGTCCGATGCGCCGATCCAGCGGCTCAGCGTGCTCCCCTGGACCTCCGGGGTCCAGGTCATGTCCATCTCCAGACCCCACACCTGGATGTCGGTGAGGGCGATACGACCACCGATGACACCCCGCAGGTCGTACCGCAGGCCGATGGAGTCGGCCCGAATCACCGGGTCGCCCTCGGGGGTGAGGAACTCCACGCCCACCAGCCGCCCGCTCCTGAGGATGTTTCCCGAGCGGAGGGACTGGACCTGGACGCTTCCTGCCACCTGGTTCCGAAGCTGATCCAGGCTCCAGTCCAGGATCACCTGGTGGCCGAGCCCCGTCTTGAGGAGGGCGAACAGGGCCGCCGCCACCAGGACCGTCGCCACGGCGAGGGTGCGGAAGGAGGCCTGTGCCAGCAGCCGCGATCCCCGGAGAAGGCGTCGGCTCCAGCTCATCAGAAGGCCTGACCGATGGAGAAGTGGAGCTGAAGTCGATCCCAGAAGCTGTTGCCGCCGCCGAAGAGCACCCGGGGTCCGAGGGGCCGGAGGTCGTCGGTGGCGGTCCACGGGATGGGAGCCGAGGTCCCGTCGGCTGTCCGGGGGGTGAGGCAGCGGTTCGCATTGCCGGGAACCACCGTGCACGGCTCTATGGCGTTGGTGAGCAGCGGGAGGGGCTGAGCCCCCCGGAACCGATAGCCCACGTCGAGGCGGATCGGGCCGATGGGACTGAAGTACCGGACGCCCACCCCCGGCGTGAGCTCCAGCCCGTCCAGCTCGACCTCGGACTGCTGATCCCAGACCTGGCCAACGTCGAGGAAGGTGGCGCCCTGCACATCATTCCCATACAGGGGAAAGCGGAGCTCCAGACTCGCCTCGAGCAGGCGCGTCCCGCCGGTGGCCCTCACCACGAGGTCGTCGGGGTTCAAGCCGCTGCCGTCGCACGACCCGTCCACCACCTGCTCCGGCAGGCACAGGGGCTCGGTCTCCCCGGTGGGCACCCCCAGGAGGTTCTCCACGTCGCTGTTCACCACTCGGGGCCCCAGCTGGTTCTCGGCGAAGCCCCGCACCGACGCGGCGCCTCCGGCGTAGAAGCGCTTCTGAGGGTGCACCAGATCGTCCGGCACCGAGCTGTTCTGGCGACCGCGGCTCCGGAAGGCTCCGGGTCGCACGTTCCCGCCCCGGACCCGCGCCGCCAGGACCGTGCGCTCCCCGAGCCCAAGGTACCCCGCCACCTCCCCCAGCGCCCGGGCGTAGACGAAGTCCGAGAGCGTGTAGCTGGAGGCATACTCCAGGCTCAGCGCCACCGAGTAGCCCGCGGTGGGGTTGAGCAGCCGGTTCGAGCGGTTCAGCGCCAGCGTGGCGGCGATGGGGGAGAGCCAGTTGGCCGAGGAGAAGGCCTGGATGTCCTCGGCGGTGCACAGCAGGAACGAGATGCAGAAGAAGACCTCTCCGGCCTCCAGGCGGGTGAGGGCCGGCTGGTAGGAGAAGGCGAGCGTCGCCTGCCGGCCGATCTCCCGGGTGAAGGCGATGCTCGTTCCGATGGCCTCCCGGATGTAGACGTTGGTGACGCTCTGCCGCTCCACGAAGGCGCTGGCGGAGACCGAGTTCCGGGGGGAGAAGACGAACGGCTGGATCAGCTCCACCGCCAGCTGTCCGTTGAGCCGGGTGAATTCGTCCGATCCCACACCGCTGCACACGAAGGAGTCGTTCAGGTTGGGGGCCAGGATGTTGGAGATCCGGCCCCGCGCCGTGAGTCGACGTGCGCCACCCCGGAAATTCCGGCTGGTCCACCGGAGCTCTCCGTTGAAGCAGTCGGCGGTGCTCCATCCGACGCCGGTCCGCACCCGATGGAGATCACCCTCGGTCAGGAGGATGTTCACCGGGATGATCGTGTCCCGGGCGAGGGTGTCCCGCTGCTCCGTCACCCGGGCGGTCTCCACCAGATCCAGGGAATAGAGGTTGCGCTGACCGTCCACCAGCTGAGAGAAGCGATACAGGCTCCCCTGGGAGAAGGGCACCATGCGGCGGACCGTGATCTCGTCGAGCTGAGGCGTGCCCTCCTGGGCCCACCCCACCTGAATCGGACCGAACCGGGCCACGGGCCCCGGGTCCACCGTGAAGTCCACGGTGGCGGCCCGGGAGTCCGCCGGGATGAGGAAGCCGGAGAAGACGTCGGCGTGGGCATACCCGACCTCCCGGAGGCGGGACACCAGGGTATCCCGCACCGCCTCGATCCGGAGGGAGCTCATGGGCTCCCCCACCGAAAGGGGCAGATCGTCGAGCAGGCCCTCCGCCGCCACGTCCTCCGTCCCCTCGATGGTGAGCTCCTCCACGAGAACCGGCTCACCCTCCACGATCCGGAAGGTCAGAGCCACGCCGTCCCCCGAATCGTCCCGCTCCACCTCCACCCGGGCGTCCCGATAGCCCCGGAGCCAGTAGTAGGCCTGGAGGCGCAGGGCGTCGCGGGGAAGCTCGTCCGGGTCCAGGTAGCCGCGATCCACGGCGGCCTCGATCCCGAAGAGACACAGGGGGAGCAGGAAGGCGTTTCGGCACGACGTCTCCCGGTTGACGATGGCGGCTTCCAGAGCGCCATCGCCGTACACCTGGTTTCCTTCGAATCGGATATCGACGATTTCGGGACGCGAGGTCTGGGCGGCAGCGGGTGAGGTCCCCGAGATCGCCAGGACCAGAGCCAGGCCCAGGAGGCCCGGGCGTACCGTCATCCCCGTTCCTCCTCCGACTCGGGCGGTCCCAGGGGCAGCACTTCCCGGTCCAGGAACATGCGGGCGAAGTAGTAGACGGTTCCTCCCACCACGGCTCCCGCAGCCACCGCCAGGACGCCGGCCATTCCCTTGGTGGCCGGGGTGGACGGCCCCCGGACCCAGACCACCCGCTCGGCATCGCGTCCCCGGGGCCGGCTCACGACCGCACCTCCCCGGGAATGAAGGGAGCGGACACCTCGTCAGGGAGGACCACCGAGGGCCGACGGGCGAAGAGGTGGCGGCTCAAGGGAGGGAAGGCAGAGACCTCTTCGTGATACAGGTGGTGGGTGATGTCCAGATACCCGGGTGTTACACGGAGGACGTTCAGAGAGTTCTTGAGCCGCTCCCGAGCCCGGCCCCTGGCGGACGTGGTGGTCCCGGAGTGG
>JARRPL010000160.1:0-7466 GCA_037382905.1 Gemmatimonadota bacterium
GCACGACGCCGACGATCCCGATGATCTCCGCCTCGTCGCCGCCGTACACGAGCATGGTCCGGCCCACCAGTCGCTGGTTCGGGGCGTAGGTCCGGGCGAAGGCCTCGTTCACAACCAGGCGCAGCGGCGCCGTCTCGTCGTCCATCGTGTCGAAGTCGCGGCCCTCCACGACCGGGACCCCCAACGCGGTGAAGGCGTCCCCGCCGACGTGGACCAGCTCCACGTCCGGCGCCCCCTCCTCGGAGGGCTCGAAGACCCCGGGAATCGAGAACCCGGCCGTCTCTCCACCGCCCCGGAGGGGCAGCCGCCGGATGGAGCCCACCGAGGCCACGCCCGGGAGGTCCTCGAGTCGCTCCATGATCGACCGGTAGAACTGCATGTAGTCGGCGCGCTGCGGGTAGTTCTCCTGTGCGATGGTGAGCGTCATCGTGGCGAGCCCCTCCGGCTCGAACCCCGGATCCACGGACTGGAGGGCCGTGAAGCTCCGCACCAGGAGGGCCGCTCCCACCAGGAGGACCACGGAGACCGCCACCTCGGCCCCCACCAGCACCCGCCGCAGCCCCACCCCGGACCCGGACATGGCCCCGCGCCCACCCGACGCCAAGGCGGCACGCCCACCACCGCCGGTGGCCCGGAGGGCGGGCAGGACTCCGAAGAGCAGGGTCGCGCCCAGGGTCAGGACCGCCGCGAACGCGAAGGCACCGGCGTCCAGTCCGATCTCGGTGCTCCGTGGGATGAGGTCGGCGCCCAGTCGCAGGACGGTCCGCGTCCCGGCCCAGGCCAGTGCGAAGCCCAGCAGGCCGCCCAGGACCCCCAGCACCCCGGCCTCGGCCAGGAGCTGCCGGATCACCCGGCCCCGCTCGGCGCCGAGGCTCATGCGCACCGCCAGCTCGCCCCGCCGGCTCCCCGCCCGGGCCAGGAGCAGGCCAGCCACATTCGCACAGGCGATGAGGAGGATCAGGCCCACGGCCCCGAGCACGAGCCAGAGGCTCGACCGGGCGTCGCCCACCATCACGTCCCGCAGCGGCTCCACGGTGGCGGCCGTGAGCTGCTGGTTCGTGGCCGGGAGCTCGGCGGCGAGCCCGGCGGCGATGCCGTCCAGCTCCTGGTCGACCCGGGCCACGCTCGTGCCGGGCGCCATCCGTCCCACCGCCCACATGAACCGGACGAAACGCTCCTCGGTGGGGATGGAGCTCTGGGGCAGCGTCGAGATGAAGAGCCAGGCGTCGATGTCCGCCGAGGGAAAGGCGAAGTGCGGCGGCATCACCCCCACCAGCTCGAAGGGCTCCCCTTCGATGGTGAGGACCTGGCCCACGATCGCCGGGTCACCGCCGAAGCGACGCTGCCAGTAGCCGTGGCTGAAGACGATCACCCGGTTCACGCCCTCCCGGTCCTCGTCGCCCCGGGGGACCCGCCCCACCGCCGCTTCGACCCCGAAGACCCCGAAGAAGTCGCCGGCGACGTACGCCGCGGGGATCTCCTCCGCCGGGCCCCTGCCGGTCATGACCGGGGGGCTGGGAAGCATGGAGTAGAGGGCGAGGTCCGTGAGGGTCCCGCTGCGCTCCCGCCAGTCCCGGAAATCCGGGACGGAGAAGGTCCGTCGGTCCGTGCCGGTCTCGGGGGCGGCGGGCCACACCCGGACCAGCTGGTCCGGCGCGGGATAGGGCAGCGGCCGGAGCAGCACCGCGTCCACGACCCCGAAGGCGGTGGTGGTGGCCCCGATCCCCAGGCCCAGCACCAGAAGGGCACCGGCGGCGAAGCCGGGGGACCGGCGCAGCGTGCGGACGGCGAAGGTCAGATCCTGGCGGAGCTGGTCGAGCCAGAGGATCCCCCGGGCATCCCGAACCTCCTCCCGGTATCGGTCCACCCCGCCGAAGGCGAGGCGCGCCCGGCGCCGGGCCTCCTCGGGATCCTCCCCCCGGGCGATGAGGTCCCGCGTCTCCATCTCGATGTGGAGTCGCATCTCCTCGTCCAGCTCCCGCTCCTCGACACTCCGGAACAGCAGGTACCGGAGCCGCCGCATCCAACTCGTCATCCACCCCATGTCACGTCCTCCCCTCGAGTCCCCGTCGTCCCGATTCCCGCTCGGCCGTCGCGCCGCGTCTCACCGGCACCGGCGTCCCGGGGCGGTCACGGCCACCCTCGGCGCGCGTCGCCGTCAGGTGGCCTCGATCACCCGATTCACCGCGGCGGAGAAGAGCTGCCAGCTCTCGTGCTCCGCGGCCACCGCGCCGCGTCCCTTCCGGGTGAGGCGGTAGAAGCGGGCCCGCCGACCCTCGGGCGAGACCCCCCAGGTCCCTTCGATGAGCCCCCGGTCCCGCAGCCGATACAGGGCCGGGTAGAGGGACCCCTGGTTCACCTCGAGGACCTCGTCCGAGAGCTGCCGGATCCGCTTCGAGATCCCCCAGCCGTGGAGCTCCTCGCTCCGGAGCACCCGCAGCACCAGGAGGTCCAGCGTCCCCTGGAGCAGATCCGCCCGATCCTTGCCCACCGCGACCTCCCCACATGTGCCTAGACAGTCGACAACAGGAGAATGGTTCGCCGCCTTGTTGTCGGATGTCAAGGCATGACGCCGGTGGGCTGCCGCTCGGGCGAGACGGTCGGCGGCTCGAGAACGTCATCCAGAACGGGAAGACGGGAGGGCGGGTTCGGATCTCGGCCCTCCCGGTCCGGACAGCCGCCGTCCGGTCAGCCCCCCCAGGCCCGGGCGGCGGGCCACGCCGCGCGGAAGCGGGCGTATGGCTCCCGATACGCCTCGTGGGCGTCCACGGAGGGTGCCCGGGGCGCGCTCCGGGTGACGGTGGCCCGGGTGGCGGCGGCGAGGTCGTCGAAGGCGCCCACCCCCACGGCCGCCAGCAGCGCGGCCCCGTAGGCGGGCCCCTCCTCACGGTCGACGGTCGCCACGGGGAGGCCGTAGACCTCGGCCTGGAGGGACCGCACGAACTCGCTCCGGGCGCCGCCCCCCGTGAGGAGCAGGGTTTCCGGCCCGAGCCCGAGCTCCCCCAGGACCTCCAGGGAGTCCCGCATGGCGAAGCAGATCCCTTCCAGGACCGCCCGGGAGAGGTGGCTCCGGTCGTGGGCCAGGCTCAGCCCCAGGAAGGCGCCCCGGGCGGCCGCGTCCCGGTGCGGCGTCCGATCCCCCTGCAGGTACGGGAGGAAGAGCACGCCTCCGGCACCCCGGGGAGCGCGGGCGGCTTCGTCGTTCAGGCCCTCGGCCGAGAGGGGCCGGAGATGGACGGACTCGCCCGTCGGAGCGGCGGCAGCCGAAGGCCCGAGGCCGGCGCCCCGCCTGCCGTGCTCCGGATCTCCCGCGCGCCCAGCCGCGGACCGACCTTCGGCCAGGCGGTCCCGGTACCAGGCGAAGGCACCGCCCGCCGACAGGACGACCCCCATCACGTACCAGGTACGGGGTGCCACGTGGCAGAAGGTGTGGGCTCGGAGACCGGGGTCCACACGCGGGTCCGAAACGGGGGCAAGCATCGTCCCGGAGGTGCCCCAGCTCGCCACGGCCTCCCCCTCCCGAACCACGCCGACCCCCGCAGCCCCGCAGGCATTGTCGGCACCACCTCCCACGACCGGCGTCCCCGCGGCGAGACCGGTGGCGGCGGCGGCGCCGGGGGTCACGGTGCCCAGGATCTCCGCGGACGCGCCCAGCTCGGGCAGGAGGGACTCGGGCAGCCCCGTCGTCTCGAGCATGGGACGGCTCCAGCCTCCGGCGGCCGGGTCGAAGAGGAGGGTGCCCGAGGCGTCGGACGGCTCGGTGGCAAGTACGCCCGTGAGCCGGTATCGCACGAAGTCCTTGGCGAGCAACACGCTGGCGAGCCGCTCGAAGGCCGCCGGTTCCTCGTCCCTCAACCACAGGATCTTCGGCAGGGTGAACCCCTCCAGTGCGGGGTTCCGGACCCATTCCCGGAGCCGCTCTTCGCCCCCGGCCCGGGCTGTGATCTCCCCGCACTGGGCGCTGGTCCGCCCATCACACCACAGAAGGGCGGGACGGATCACACGGCCCGATCCGTCCAGGAAGACCGAGGAGTGCATCTGGCCGGTGAGCCCCACCCCGGCCACCGAACCGGGCGAGGCGGTCAGCACCGCCCGGATCGCGGCGACCGAGGCCTCCCACCACGCCTCCGGATCCTGCTGCGCCCACCCGGGGCGGGGCGTGTCCAGGGTCAGGGGCACCGTCACCGCCCCCACCACCTCGCCCGACGCCTCCACCAGGATCGCCTTCACGCCGCTGGTGCCGACGTCCACGCCCAGGAACCGATCCCTCGCCATCAGCGGACGCCCAGGAGGAGCTCCACGACGAGCTGGTCCAGTCGCTCGTAGCCCAGCCCCAGCTCCCGGACCTCGCCGAGGTCGTCCGCCGGTCGGGCCTTGAGGGCCGCCGCCGCGTCCGGATCGTATCGGCCCGGCGCCGCCCTCGCACCTCGATCCCGGAGCTCCCGGAGCAGCGCCTGGATCTCGGCGTCCTCGTGGAACCGCCGGACCTTCTCGCGGAGGATCAGGTAGGTGCGCATGCTCCCGGCGGCGAAGGCCCGGACCCCCTCCGCGTCCTCGGTACGGTAGGCGTGGCTGTCGAAGTGCCGCATCCCGTCCCACCCCGCGTCCTCGAGGAGCTTCACCAGGAAGAATGCGCCCTTGGGATCCGCGCTGCCGAAGCGGAGGTCCTGATCGTAACGGCCCGGGAGCTGGTCGTTCAGGTCGATGTGGAAGAGCTTTCCGGCATCCAGGGCCTGTGCGACCCCGTGGGCGAAATCCAGTCCCGCCATCCGCTCATGGGCGACCTCGGGATTCACCCCCACCATCTCCGGATGCTCCAGCGTCTGGATGAAGGCCAGCGCGTGACCCACGGTGGGCAGGAAGAGGTCCCCCCGGGGCTCGTTGGGCTTGGGCTCGATGGCGAAGCGCAGGGCGTACCCCTGGTCCAGCACGTAGGCGCACAGGTAGTCGATGGCCTCCCGGTAGCGGGCGAGTGCGTCCCGGGGGTCCTTCGCCACGTTGGTCTCGACCCCCTCCCGGCCACCCCAGAACACGTACGTCCCGACCCCCAGCTCCACCCCCAGGTCGATGGCGTGCATGCACTTCCGAAGCGCCATCGCCTGGACGCGTCCGTCGTGGCTGGTGAACGCCCCGTCCCGGAAGGCGGGGTCCGAGAAGAGGTTCGTGGTGGCCATGGGCACCTTCATCCCCGTGTCCTCCAGGACGCGTCGGAAGTCGGCGACGATCCGGTCCCGCTGCACCGGGGAAGCATCCCGGGGGACCAGGTCCTCGTCGTGGAGGTTCACGCCGTAGGCCCCGAGCTCGGCAAGCATCCGGACGGAATCGGCGGGGGCGAGGGGCGCCCGCACCGGCTCGCCGAAGGGGTCGCGCCCGGGGTTCCCCACGGTCCAGAGGCCGAAGGTGAAGCGGTCGGCGGGGGTGGGGCGGTAGGGGTCGGGCGTCATGACCGGCGGCTCCGGAGCGGGGATCGGGACGTGTGGGAGTCGGGCGGACCGGGGCGTCGGTGCTCGGACGGCGGCTCCTACTTCCGCCAGTCCAGCTCCAGGAGCGAGAGCCCCTGCCGAGGAAGGGTCAGCTCGATGTCGACCGACCCGCCCGGGGCGTCGAGCCACCGGGGCGACTCCAGGAGGTCCAGCTCCGACGCCTCCTCCAGCTGACCATACTGGGCAGGAGTGGGGTCCTGGCGCGAGCCCATGGCATGTCACGCCGAAGAGCTGTTCGAGTGCCGCTCGTCGATGGGCCAGTGCCGCGGGAGGACGCGACCGGCGGGCACGCCGGTGACGGTGACGGTCACCTCGGCGTCCCGCGCCGTGAGATCGTCGTCGTGGTAGTTCCAGACGAGGACGGCGGCCCCGCGCTCGTCCCGGGTGCCGAAGGCGTTCACGTCGGTCTGCTCCCGGACGCTCCCCTCCACGATGACCATGGCACCGTACCCGCTACCGCCCGTCACCTCGACCCGGTCCCCGGACATCATGCCGAACATGCGGAAGGTGTTCAGGACCGGCTTGGCCACCCCGTTCGTGGCCAGGGCACGGAAGCCGACGAACCAGGGCTGGTCCTCGAACTGGAACGCCCCGGTCACGGCGCCGGCGAAGTCGATGGACAGGTCGGCGACCCCCGGATGTTCGGACACGATGCGGAACCCCGAGACGATGTCCCGGATCTGGAGGCCCAGGTCCAGCATGAAGAACGACACGGCGCAACACGACGGCTTCCCCCGTCACGCGCCGGTGGCTCAACGAGATAGAGCGTTTGATCACGGATCAGAATCTGGGGGTGGGCGGGTCCTCAGCGACGGGAACTCGCCGCCGAAACGCCGGTGACCGCTTGGAGACAGGCGCGGGTGAGGCTCTGGCGGGTCGTGTCGAATCCAGGCCATGGGTTTCGTCCGCTCGCGACGCGGCGGATCACCTCGTCCACCCCGAACCGGGGGGTCTGCTCGACGTGTTCCAACTCCCCCCAGGACATCGGGGTGGCCACCGGCGCCCCGGGACGGGCACGGGTCGAGTAGTCCGCCACGGTCGTGGCGCCGGGGTATTCCTGAGATAGTCGACGGAGATCCGTCCCGTCCGGCGCGCCCGTGACATCTTCGCCGTGAAGAGCGACGGATCATCACGGGCCAGGTGCTTCGCTACCCCGCGCGTGAACGCCTTTGCCTCCTCCCAGCCGGTCCGTCGCGTCACCGGGACGACGACGTGCAGCCCCGTTCCCCCGGTACTCTTCGGCCAGCTCTTCAGACCAAGGTCCCCCAGTGTGGCGCGTTGACCGCACCAATCGCAGGTCGGCAGGGCCGACCCCGCCTCTCGAGTGTCGTTCCGGGCCATGGAACAGCTAACAAGCAGCAAGCAATGTGCCACCTGGCGGTGTCTGCCCGACTCTCTGAGGCGCGGCTGCAAGGAGACCGGGGATCCCATAGCCCTCCTCCCGCGTTCGGCCCGGAGGATCCCCCATCGCATCCCTGGGCTCCGCCGCCTGGACCGTCCGGCCGAACGGTCCCTCCACGAAGAGCTCCTCGAGGCCGGATGGCAGGGAGCGGGAGCGCACCACGGCACGGCTATTGGACAGGGCGTCCGCGGCCCGGTCGAGGGCCTCCAGGAAGCGAGCGAGGCGGTTCTCGGCATCCGGGCGAGGACCGGGTCCGCGACCTCGGTCCGGACCTCGATGCCCCCTTTCCCGGATCGTCCAGTCGGACCCGGGGACCGGACACCCTGAGATGATGCCCCGGGAGCGTGGTGAGGCCGACCGTCCCGTTTCGCTCGGCGTACTCGGCATTTCCCACCCGGATCGCCGTGCGGTCCAGAGGCCGGAGGGATGGCCAGATCCTCGATCCGGTTCCGCTCTTTCGGATCTCGGACTATCTCCCCGTCGGGTCGGAGATCGGTGAAGCCCGTGCCGCAGGGGCGCCGTCGGATCCCCGGTGCCTCGTCCCCCACGGACTCGAGCCCCGCCGATTCCGCTGTCTTACG
>JARRPL010000161.1:0-6892 GCA_037382905.1 Gemmatimonadota bacterium
GCCGCATCGCCTTCGACCCGGTGCGGGGTCGTCTCTGGGTGGTCTGCGGCCACTGCTTCCGTTGGAATCTCCAGCCGGTGGAGGAACGGGACCCGGCCCTGTACGAGCTGGAGCGGGCGGCCCGGGACGTGGGTGTGGTGGTGACCAGCACTGCCCACGTCACCCTCCTTCACGCCGGTCGGACGCTCCTCGTCCGGGTCGGCGCAGCTCGACTTCCGGAGCGGGCCTGGTGGCGCTATGGCGGTGAGCTGAGACGACGTCGAGCCGCCTTCGGCAGCGCCGCCTCGAAGCTGACCGCCTACACCTTCGGGACCCTGCAGAAGCTCGTGGAGCTGCTGGGACTGGGGGACGGCGACGTGAGGATCCACTGGGATGACGACCCCATGGCGGACATCATCCGGTGGCGCCGCTTTGGTTGGGCCGCGTGGCGCGGCCGGGAGAGCTGCCCGTACTGCCAGAGCACCCTGAGGGCCCTTCCCTACGAGCTGTCGTGGTGGGTCTACCCCCTGCGGGATTCCGAGGGACGCCTGGAGCTGGGGGTGCCCTGTTCCCGATGTGATCCCTGGACTCCGGAGCACGTCCATCGGATCCGGGGGCGGACCGCGGAGGCCGTGTTGAGCCGGGTTCTGGCCTACCAGAACGTGGCGGGAGCGTCGGAGGGCCTGCTCCGGAATGCCTCCAGGGCCATCGAGGAGGTGGGATCCCCCGAGGCCTACGCACGGGACGCAGTGGACCGGGGCCAGTCCTTGTGGAAGCTGGGCCCTACCGGCGCCGTCGCTCTGGAGATCGCCGTGAACGAGACGGCGGAGTCCCGGGCGCCCACCGGCGTGGCCGGTGAGTTGGAGTTCCTGTGGAGGCGGGAGGAGGCCCTGGCCCGCATCATGGACGAAGAGCTGACACCGCTGAGGGTGCTGGAGGCTCATCTGGGCCGGCTGCCGGTCCGGTTGGGACGGGGAGGACCCGACCTCCACCGACTCGCCAGGGGCCGCGGAGATCGCTGACGCTACACCGGACCGGGGATGAGGACCGCCAGGAGGGCCGCTGCCAGCGCCCACCACCGGGCCTGCCGCCGGATCCGGGCCGCCTGACGTTCGGTGGCCGCCAGGATCGCCTCGTCGGTCACGGCTTCGGGGCCGTCACCCATGTCGCGCAGACCGCGCGATGCAAGGGCCAGTCAGGTCTTCTCCCGATGCTGGAGGAAGCCGATGGCGCCGAGCCATGCCGGGGCTGCCACGGCAAGACGCAGGAGCCGGGGTGCGTCGGCCAGCATCAGCCAGGCGAGCATCAGCACCGCCGAAGCGGCGCCCAACAGCCCCACGGCCAGGCGGAGGCGCCGTTGCTTGCGCCCGATGTTGGGGATGCACACCTCGCCGTTCATGGGGCCTTCCATCCCCATCCCGGCCCGGCGCCCCGGCAGGTCCCGACGCTGCCACCCGGCACGACGGCCTTCGGACCCGGTGGAACGATACGAACGAAACCAGGTGCGGCCATGGGATGCAGGGAGGAAGGAATGCCTCGGGCCGTCAGTCTCGGCAGAGCTCTGCGGCGCGGCTCCAGACTGCATCGAACATGGGTTCGGTGAGGCGGCCCGTGAAGGTGTTCTGCTGGGATGGGTGGTAGGATCCCAGGACCCGGATTCTCCGGGGGTCGTCCCGGAAGAGGGGCACTTCGGCCTGGTGGCCGAATCGGGGACGCGGCCTGGGCACCGGGATTCCCAGGGCTCCGGCGGTGCGGAAGAGCTGGTTCCAACCGAAGCTCCCCAGCGCCACCACGACCCGCAGGCCGGGGAGGAGGATCGAAAGCTCTCGCTCCAGGAAACGGCCGCACCGTCGCCGCTCCGGGGGCGTGGGCTTGTTGTCCGGGGGCGCGCAGTGGACTGCGGCGGTGAGCCAGGCGTCGTCCAGGCGGAGGCCGTCGTCACGGCGGGTGGCGTCCGGCTGATTGGCGAAGCCCGCCCGGTGGAGGCTTCGAAAGAGCCACTCGCCGGACCGGTCGCCGGTGAACATGCGACCGGTGCGGTTCGCGCCGTGAGCCGCCGGTGCGAGCCCCACGATGAGGAGCCGGGCCGCCGGGTCGCCGAAGGAGGGAACGGGTCGGCCCCAGTAGGTCTCGTCCCGGAAGGCCGCTCGCTTCTCCCGGGCGACCTGTTCACGCCAGGCCACGAGGCGGGGGCAGGCCCGACATTCGACGATCTCCTGATTCAGGCGGACGAGGGGGCTGGGGTCTTCCACGGTCGATCCGGGGCGGGGTGAGTCGGTTCCTCGCAGGGTGGCGGCGGGGAGGATAGGCGGCCCATCTTTCGGCCGCACCCTCCAGGGAGGATCGAGTGGACGAATCGAAGCAGGCGGCGGTGACCTACGGCAGCTATCTGAAGGTGGACGAGCTGTTGGCCCTCCAGCGCCCGCGCTCCGACGGCCCGGAGCACGACGAGCTCCTCTTCATCGTCATCCACCAGGTCTACGAGCTCTGGTTCAAGGAGATGCTCCACGAACTGGACTACGCGGTGCGACTCCTGGCGGAGGACGACGGGTACCGGGTGCTCCACACCCTCAAGCGGATCCTCACCATCCTCAAGGTCCAGGTCAGCCAGGTGGACATCCTGGAGACCATGACCCCCACCGAGTTCCTCTCCTTCAGGGAGCGCCTGGACGCCGCCAGCGGATTCCAGTCGGACCAGTTCCGACAGATCGAGTTCGTCCTGGGCCACAAGCATCCCAACATACCGACGCGCGTTCCCGAGGGCTCCCGGGCCCGGGCGGAGCTGGAGCGGCGGCTCCACGAGCCGTCGTTGTGGAGAGCGTTTCTGGGCTACCTGGCCCGCACGGGCCATCCCGTCCCCGCCGACGCCCTGTCGCGGCCCGCCGCGGAGCCGACCGGCGCTCATCCCGGCGTGCAGGAGGTCCTGGTCCAGGTGTATCGGGAGGACCCGGCCAAGGCCGAGCTGTGCGAGCGGATGGTGGATCTGGACGAAGGGATCCAGGAGTGGCGCTACCGCCACGTGAAGATGGTCCAGAGAACCATCGGCTCGAAGCGGGGCACCGGTGGATCGGAGGGGAGCCGGTATCTCATGGCGACCCTCATGCAACCTCTCTTTCCCGACCTCTGGGAGATCCGGGGACAGCTGTGAATCGACGCCACCCCTTCACCCCGCCTCCGGTACCGGTGACGATGCCGGACCCGGAGGATGTGGCCCGCCACTACCGCCGCTTCCGGGTGGGGGAGCGGATTCTCCTTACGGGCCACTCCCATCAGGCCTGGCCCGACGTGGCCTTCGACGCTCAGCAGGAGGCGTGGCTCGACGCGGCCGACGCCGTGGACGAGAAGTGGGAGGCGGCGTACGCCCGGGCGGATCGGGTGCGGGCCGGCTGGGCCCGACTCCTGAACGACGACGAGCGGGGCGAGATCGCTCTGGCTCCCAACACCCACGACCTCCTGGTCCGGTTTCTGTCGGCGCTTCCCTGGGAGCGGCGTCGCACGTTGGTGACCACCGACGCCGAGTTCCACACCATCCGCCGTCAGCTGGACCGTCTCGACGAGGCGGGGTGGGTGCGGGTGAGGAAGGTGCCCGGCCGTCCCGTGGAGGAGGTGGCAGGCCGCCTGGCGGAGGCCGTGGATGACGGGGTGGCCGCCGTCCTGGTGAGCAGTGTGTACTACGCCACCGCCGAGGTGGTCCCGGGTCTCGGGGCCGTGGCCGAGGCGTGCCGGCGTCACGGCGCCCGCCTCCTGGTGGACAGCTACCACCACCTGAATGCCCTTCCCTTCCACCTTCATGAATCGGGGCTGGGAGATGCCTTCGTTGTGGGCGGCGGCTACAAGTACTGCCAGATGGGAGAGGGGAACTGCTTCCTCCGCTTCCCGGCGGATACCGAGATGCGACCGGTGGTGACGGGCTGGTTCAGCGAGTTTGCCGAGTTGGCGGCCCCCCGAACACCGGGAGAGGTCCCGTACGGAGCCGGCCCGGCACGCTTCATGGGGGCCACCTACGACCCCGTCTCCCACTACCGGGCCGCGGCGGTCCTGGACTTCTTCCGGGATCACGGGCTCTCGCCCCGGGTGCTTCGGGCCGTGAGCCGGCGCCAGGTGACTCGCCTGGGGGAGGGGGTCAGGCGGATCCTTGACCCCCTCGTCGGCAGCGAGATCGCAGAGGCGTCCCTTCCCGGCCTCCGCCGAGGCATGGACGGGGTCGGGGGGTTCCTGGCGGTCCGGCTCCCGGGTGACGACGGGCTGCCGCCGGCGGCCCGGGTTCGGGAGCGCCTCCGGGCGTCGGGCATCCTGACGGACCACCGGGGTGACCTTCTCCGGCTGGGTCCCGCACCGTACGTGACCGACGCCCAGCTCGACGAAGCGCTGGGGATCCTGGAGCGGGCCCTTCGGGAGTAGCGCGAACCGCCCGGGTGCGCGGGGAAGCTGATCCGGTCCGGCTAGGCGTCCTCGAGCCAGGCCGGATCACCCAGACGCACCTCGCCGTCCACCGCCACCCGGCCGAAGGCACCGCCGGCCCACCCGCCCTTCAGGGCGTCTCGGAGCCCCGGGAGGGTCTCGTCCATCCGTTCGCAGGGGACGGTCTCGCCCCGCATCTCGATCCGGCACCCACCCAGGTGGAGAACCTTCCCCCGGCACCCGGCGAGTCGGACCCCCCGCACCATCACGTTGGCTCTCCGCATGGCGGGGTCGAGGCTCTCCCCGAACCGTTCCTCCAGCGCCTCCATCATCTCCGCCTCGATGACCGTCACCTGGCGCCAGCCGCCCCGGTCGGCATTCCCCCGGATGCCCAGTCCCTTCTCCAGGAGCACGGCCTCCACCGGATCCATGGGTCCTCGCCGGACCCGCTTGACCCAGAGTGCCTCCACCCGCCCCCGGTCTACGGCGGGGGGAGCGTTGCTCCGGGAGGGGGCGGTCAGCTCCGAACGCGACATGGAGAACTCCGGCGATGAAGGGGAAGGCGGTCTGGATGTGAAACACTTCGGGGGCCTGCAGCGTCTGATAGAGGGCAGGACCGACGCACGTACCCCGCTCGACGGCTACGGATCATGACTCCACTCCTCCTGGTTCTCCTGGCACTGAACATCGCCGCCCTGGCGATGGCCGCCGTATTGTACCGACGAGCCCGGAAGGCCGAGAGGACCCGCCGGGTGGAGGCCCCCAACTCCCAGTACAAGTCCCCGTACGTGTTGGACCTCGAGGCGAAGGAGCGCTGGCAATCGCTGGAGTTGGAGCGCGTCCACGAGGTCAACCGGGAGGAGGTCGAGCGGGTGCTGGCCAAGCTCAAGGCCACCTCCGTTCGAGCCCTCACCGCTCAGGAGCGGGCCTTCCTGGATCGGATGGTGGAGGCGGAGCGACGGGTCAAGCGCTCGGAGCGGCGCCGCCGTTCCGGAGGGAGCCCCTCGCCTGCCACCTCGTGACGCCCGTCAGCGGTCCGTGACCGGCGAAGCGGCTCCCTCGCTCTTGACCCAGCGGTCGTACCAGGCGAGCCACCGCTTCCTCCGATCCAACTGGTACGCCGTGGGCCCGATGCCGTGGGGCTGCCCGGGGTAGACCACCAGCTCGGTGGGGACGCCCCGGCGTCGCAGGGCCTGGTAGAGCTGCTCCGAGTTCTGGATGGGGACGTTCCAGTCCTTCTCGCCGCCCATCACCAGCGTCGGCGTTTCCACCTTCTCCACGTCGTTGAAGGGCGAGAGGCGTTCCCACAGGTCCCGGTTCTCCCAGGGTAGTCCCCATTCCCGTTCATTGCCGAGCTGGTAGTGGTCGTGGCCGAAGTTGGCGACCAGCAGGGCCATGCTGGCCCCGGTGACGGCGCCCTTGAAGACCTCCGGGCGCTTGGTGATGAGGTAGTTGGTCAGGATGCCTCCGTAGGACCACCCCCCGACCCCCAGCCGGTCGGGATCGGCCACGCCCATCTCCACCGCCTCCTCCACCACGGCCATGACGTCCTCCACGTCCGGGCCGCCCCAGTCCTGCCACAGCTCCATCCCGAACGCGTTCCCGTATCCGCTGGAGCCCCGTGGGTTGCTCCGGATCACGGCGTAGCCCTCGGAGGCGTAGAAGTGGGGGTCGAAGCTGAAGCCGACCCCGTACATGCCGTTGGGGCCGCCGTGGATGTTCAGGAGGGTGGGAAGCGGCGTCTCGCCGTCCCACCCCGACGGCGTGTAGAGCCAGGCCTCGATCTCCGCTCCGTCGGTGGAGGGTACGTGGATGTTGCGCACGTCGGCGAGGGTCCAGCTCCCCACCAGGGAGTCGTTCAACGCGGTGAGCTTGCGGAGTCGCTGGAGCTCGGCACCGCCGGTCCGGGCTCCCTCCACGAGCGCCATGCGGTCCATCCTCGAGGTGGCCACCGGGATCTCCGTGAGGAAGAGCTCCCCGGGCCGCCGCGGGCGGGAGATGACGGAGGCCACCCGCCCCTGAGGACCCACATGGAAGTCCGAGGCGGCGATCTCACCGCCCACGAGCCGGGTGACCGACCCGCTCTCCACGTCCACCAGAGCCACATGGCTCTCTCCTTCGTCCTGGACCCCGACCACGATCCCCCGGCCGTCGTCGGTCCACCGGGGGCTGGAGACGTTGCGGTCCAGCGCCTCGGTCAGGACCCTCCGGCCTGCGGATTCCCCGCCCTCGAAGGGGATCACCGCCAGATGGCGGGTGGCGAAGGCGTCGTACCGCGGCTCATTGACGCCGGTCGTGTAGGCGATCCACCGACCGTCCGGAGAGAAGGAGGGTGAGCCGTCCCCGCTTGCGTAGGTGGTGAGCTGTCGTGGATCGGTGACGGGCTCCTGGGCGTCAGCGGAGACCACCCAGAGGTTCGTGTCCGAGTTCGCGTCGGGGTCCGGGGTCCGGTTGCTGGCGAAGGCGATCCAGCGCCCGTCGGGGGACCAGGCGGGGGAGGACTCGTCGTACG
>JARRPL010000162.1:0-6813 GCA_037382905.1 Gemmatimonadota bacterium
CTCTCGTCGAAGCTCGCAGCACTCCTCCTTACCGCCGTCCAGGCCGAACCCGGGATCGGGCAGGACGATCCGGATCCCGTGGACTCGGCTCTCGCGCAGATCGAGTGGCGGCACATCGGACCGGTGAACATGGGCGGACGGGTCTCGGCCATCGTGGGTGTGGCGGGTGATCCCCTCACCTTCTGGGTGGGTGGAGCCGATGGGGGCGTCTGGAAGACGTCCAACGGCGGAGTCACGTTCGACGGACAGTGGCAGGACGCCGAAGCCTACTCGGTGGGTGCGCTGGCTGTGGCTCCCTCCGACCCCAACGTGGTCTGGCTCGGTTCCGGCGAAGGAGATCCCCGCAATTCCGTGTCGTATGGACTCGGGGTCTGGCGTTCCACCGATGGCGGGACCTCCTGGGACCACCGGGGCCTGGAGGCCACGGAACGGATCAAACGCATCGTCGTCGATCCCCGGGATCCCGACGTGGCGCTGGTGTGCGCGCTGGGGCGCGAGTGGGGCCCCAACCCGGAGCGGGGCGTGTTCAAGACCTCGGACGGCGGCCTCACCTGGCGCCACGTCCTGGCCATCGACGAGGATACCGGATGTGCCGACCTGGACCTGGACCTCTCCAACCCCCGGAACGTCTACGCCGGGATGTGGACCTTCCGGCGCCGCCCCTGGCGCTTCGACGACGGAGGCCGGGAGACGGCGCTCTACGTCTCCCGGGACGGGGGGGAGAGCTGGCGGAAGATCACCACGACCCCGGACGAACCCATGGCCCGGCCCGGGATCAGCGTGGCGCAGTCGAGCCCCAACGTGGTCTATCTCATCACGGAGTACCCCACCGCCGGCACCCTTTTTCGGAGCGACGACTACGGGGAGTCGTGGCGTATGGTGAACGACTCGAAGGACATCAACTTCCGCCCGTTCTACTATTCCGACGTGTTCGTCGACCCGACGGACGAGAACACCCTGTACACGCTTTCCGGGGGGATGTACAAGTCCAGCGACGGCGGACGGACCTTCGATCGGATCGCCCGGGACGTCCACGGAGATCACCAGTCCCTGTGGATCGATCCCGAGGACGGAGAGCGGGTGCTCTCGGGGTCCGACGGCGGGATGCAGGTCAGCCGGGACGGGGGTGAGAACTTCCACATCTTCCGCAATTTCAGTCTGGCCCAGTACTATCACGTCTTCGTCGACGACCGGGACCCCTATTACGTGTGCGGCGGTCTCCAGGACAACGGAAACTGGTGCGGGCCGTCGCGCATGAACGAACCCCGGGGAATCCTCCCGGGCGCGTGGTACACGGTGAGCGGCGGGGACGGCTTCTACACGGTCCCGGTGCCGGGCCGGCCGGAGCTGGTGTACTCCAATGCCCAGGGCGGCTACTTCCGCATCACCGATACGAGCTCGGGCCAGACCCGCTCCATCGAACCGCATCCGTGGATGGTGGGCTCCCAGGGTCAGGGGATGTTCCAGGCGCGCTACCGCTTCAACTGGGACGCCCCCATCGTCATCTCGCCGCATGACCCCGGAACCGTGTACTGGGGCGGCAACGTGCTCTTCAGAAGCCGGGATTACGGCTACAGCTGGGAGATCATCTCACCGGACCTGACCACCGACGACCCCGAGAAACAGCTGGACTCGGGCGGGGAGATCTACAACGACAACACCGCCGCCGAATTCCACACCACCATCCTCACCATCGCCGAGTCGGAGGTGGAGCCCGGGGTTCTCTGGGTCGGGACCGACGACGGCAACGTACAGATCTCCAGGGACGGCGGCGGCACGTGGTCGAACGTGCGGGACCGGGTCCCGGGCCTCCCCGAAGAGTCGTGGATCGGCAACATCGAAGCCTCACCCACCGAGGCGGGCACCGCCTTCCTGGCGGTGGACAACCACCGCATGGACGACTTCGCGCCCCACCTCTGGGAGACCCGGGACTACGGAGGGAGCTGGCGCGACCTCTCGGAGGGCCTGCCCCAGGACGACTACGTGAAGGTCGTACGCCAGCACCCCGACAATCCCGACCTTCTCTTCGTAGGGATGGAGCGGGGCATCCACGTCTCTCTGGACCGGGGCGCGACCTGGTCGAGCCTCCGGGGCACCAACCTGCCGCCGGTATCGGTCCGGGGGATCAAGGTCCAGCGGCAGTACAACGATCTGGTCATCGGCACCCACGGGCGGGGCGCCTGGATCCTGGATGACATCCAACCCCTGGTGGAGCTCGCAGAGGCTGCAGATCGGGACGTGCACCTCTTCGACATGCGCACCGCCACCGACTGGGAGTCCTGGGGCCGGACCAGCAACCTGGGTCAGAGCGCGTTCACCGGTGACAACCCGGAACCGGGGGCCTGGATCCAATACTGGCTCTCCGCGGACGCCCACCGGACGATGGAGGAGCCGATCCGGGTCCGGATCACCGACGCCCGGGGCACGCTCGTCCGGGAGTTCGAGGACGCGGATGCGGGCCCCGGCATCAACCGGGCGGTCTGGGACCTCCGGTGGGAGGGGGCGGAACCGATCCCGGGAGAGGAGGTCGGCGGAGGGTTCTTCTCCGGGCCGAGCGGGCCTCCAGCGGTCCCGGGCCGTTACACCGCCACCCTGCGGGTGGACGGCCAGGAGTGGTCCACCGACTTCCAGCTCCGGGGCGATCCCAACGTGGGAGCCTCACAGGCGGACTACGTGGCCCGGTTCGAGGCTGCAGTGAGGGCCCGTGAACTCCAGACCCGCATGAACCGGATGGTGGGGGCCATGGGCGACCTCACCGGCCAGATCGACGGCCTGATGGAGTCCATCGAGGGGAAGGATCTGGCGAACGAGGAGGAGATCCGGGAGACGGCGGAGCGAGCCCGGACCGCCCTCACCGAGCTGGAAGCCGAGGTGAGACGGCCCGAGGGGAGCATGGGGTACCGGGACTGGCCGCGTCTGGTGGAGCAGCTGCGCTTCGTGGTGCGCGGAATCGAGGGCGCCCAGGCCCGTCCCACCGACGGCCAGGTCCAGGTCCTGTCAGAGGTGGAGGCGGCCGCCGCAGAGCGTGCCCGGGAGCTCGACGGGATCGTCGACGGACTCATCAGCGAGCTGAACGCCCTGCTGGAGGACGCGCCTCGGGTCATGACGGATTGGCGGCGGGTGATCAGTTGAGAGGCCGACGCCGGCGCGGGGCCCGATCCACCCCGTCTACCCGGTGCCGCCGCCGGCGGCACCGCTAGACCAACAGCGCCGCCTCCACGACCAGCCCCGGACCGAAGGCCAGCGCCACACAGGGGAGGCGAGCTCCCTCCCGACGCATCCGTTCAACGATGAAGAGGACGGTAGGGGACGACATGTTGCCGTGGGTCCGCAAGACGTCCCGGGAGACGGCCAGAGCCTCTTCCGGGAGTTCCAGGGCCTCCTCGACGGCGTCCAGAATCCTGGGACCGCCAGGGTGGACGGCCCAGCTTCCCACTTCGCCGGCCTCGACCCCCTGGTCTGCAAGCCATGGCCGGAGCCAGGCTGCCAGATGCTCCCGGATCCGCTCCGGCACGAGGGGCGAGAGCGTCATCCGGAAGCCGTGGTCGCCGATACGCCAACTCATGGCTTCATCGGAATCCGGCATGAGAAAGGTGCCGCTGGCCCGGAGCTGCCAGCGCGACTCACGGCCTCCCCCCTGCCCCACCACCGCCGCCGCACCGTCCGCGAAGAGGGTATTCGCCACCAGCATCTCCGGATCCCACCCATAGGCGAAGTGGAGGCTGCACAGCTCCACCGCACAGAGGAGGACCCGTGCGTCGGGATCCGAGGCGTAGGCCGCTGCGGCCCGTAGGCCGTTCAACGCGCCGTGGCACCCCATGAAGCCCACGTGGGTCCGGTGCACGGCCCGGGAGAGGCCCAGCTCCCCGATCAGGTGGGCGTCGATGCCCGGCGCGAAGAACCCGGTGCAGGACACGGTCACCAGGTGGGTCACCTCGCTCGGATCGAGCCCTGCCTCCGCCAGAGCCGACGTGCTGGCCTCTCGGGCCAGGGGCGGAGCCTCCTGCTCGTACCACTGCATCCGTTGATGGGTGGTGGGACCCCGGTCTTCGGGGCCCGTCGCCAGAGGATAGTAGGGAATCCGGTGGGCGAGTGGCCCATGCTCGCCCCGGATCGCGACCGTGTGGCGCGTCTCCACCTGGGACTTGCGGTAGAGCATCCGCAGCATTCGCGCCTGACGCTTGTCGGCGTCGCAGAAGCGAGGGCTGAGCTCCGCCGCCTCGTCCTGGTGGGCCACCCGGGGGGGCACGGCCACACCGAGTCCTTCGATCTGAAGTGTCACGTTGCGATTCCCTCTTCTGGCTTCTGGGACCTTTGGCGGGGCGTCGATCACGGCGGCGGGGCCGCCACGCCCCGGATGGCGGGGGCCGCCAACCAGGGCGCCCGGGAGAGAAGCGCCAGGGCGCTTCGGGCCAGTCGGGGATGTCGAGAGAGCCATGCGATGCGCCGACAGGTTCGTTGGCGTCCCCCTACCCCCTGCCGGTACCGCCGGTCCCACCGTTCGGCCAGATCCTGCGTCCATCCGCCGGCGCCGTCCCGCACCAGGGGCCGCAGGTGGCGAGCGCCCAGCAGGGCCCAGCCCATCCCCTCGCCGGTGAAGGGCTCCACATACCCGGCGGCGTCGCCCAAGTAGAAGACACCGTCCTCCCAGACACGGCCGCGACCGTGCGTGAGAAGGGGGGTCCCCCGCCAGCCCTCCTCGACGGTCCAGTCGCCGTCGATCCCCTCCCGGGCCAGGACCGCACGCACGGCGGCCTCGGGTCCACCCCGTTCCCGGACCCAGTCGGGGTCCAGAGCGCCGGCCACCACCCAGCGCCCGTCCTCCTGGCGCACCTGGCCCACGTATCCCGGGTCCGAGGCGATCATCCGGATGGTACCGCGGGCCGGGCCCCGCCCGCTCCACCGGCCCACCACAGCACCGATACCGATCCGGGAGCCGGGCGTGCGCTCCAGCCGGGAGGCCGGGTCGACCCCGCCGATCCTGGGCATCGGATGGAGGCCCGTGGCGGCGACCACGACCCGCGCCCGTACCCGGTGGGTCCCGGCGTCCCCGGTGAGCTCCACCTCCCGCCTTCCCTCCCGCCACGGGCCCAGACGGGCCGCCGTGCCGGTCCGGACGTCCGCCCCCCGGGCCTGGGCCGCCCTCAGCAGCGCCTGGTCCAGGACGGCACGCGACAGGGCACGCCCACCGGTGACCGGGAGGACGGCGTCACGACCCCAACCCCGGATCTCGAGCCGGGTCAGGGGCACCGCTCCGTTCTCCTGCAGGAGGTGGTCCAGCCCTTCCTCCCGGAGCACCCCGACGCCAGTCCCGCTGAGACAGGCACCGCACACGGTCCAGCGCGGGAACCGGGCCCGATCCACCACCGTGACGCCGACGCCGTCGCCGGCCAGGAGCGTCGCGAGGAGGGCGCCAGCCGGTCCCGCGCCCACGATCAAGACGTCCGGCGTCCCGTCTACGCCGACCACGAGAGGACCAGTCGAGCCGGCCAACGACGCCGCACGGTGGCGCCCGAGAGGCCCGCCTGCTGCGCCAGTTCGGCAAGCTCTTCGCGCCGGAAGCCCGCACGCACCGAGAGCGGCCCGTCCACATGCCCGACGCTGGAGCGGGAAAGGAGTCGCATCCCGGACCAGGCCAGCAGATAGCCCCACCGGCTGCGGACCAGATCCTGCACCAACAGGTGGCGCCCTCGACGGGCCACCTGGTCCAGCAGACTCCGGATGCCCGACTCCGGCAGGTGGTGAAGAAAGAGGTTGGCGGTGACCAGGTCCCACGGGCCCGGGGGCAACCCTTCGAGCGCGTCACCCGGCCGGAAATCCACCTCGACCCCGGCCCGGGCCGCCGCCTCACGGGCGTGCTGCAAGGCCACGGAGCTGACGTCGATTCCCGTCACCTCGAGGGGCAGGCCCCGTCGAGCGGCCCATCGGGCCACGCCGACCGCCACATCTCCGCCACCACAGCCGACATCCAGCATCCGGAGTGGTGCCGCCTCGCCGCCCATCTCAACCAAACGGCGCTGAATGCGGGAGGCCGTTCCCGACACCCGGTTGACCCGGGAGAGTGCCCGCAGGGCGTGCCGATGCTCCTGGTGGGAGAGGTCGGGATCGTCCATCCGCTCCGGCTCCCGCACCCGGGCGCGGAGATCGGGAAACACGGGACGTCAGAATCCTGCCGGCTGGTTCATCGAGCGATCCTGGTGGGGGGCGAGGCGGGAGGGTAACGCCTGACGCAGACCCCAGAAAGGGCGTCGTGGACGGAGCGTCGCTCAGGAACCCGCAAGTCATTTCAGTGTAGTAACTTATGCACAATAACTGGACAATGCGCCGGTCGTCCCGACCTCCACCGAGTCGGTGAGAGGAGCCTCAGGCGCGAGCGCGGGTAGAGAATCTTATCCGCAATGCTCTTCGATCCTCCCTCGTACCGATCATGGAGATTCTTCATATGAGCGAAGCAACCACGACCACCACCTTCACGACCCACATGGACCTCGACGCCGACCGTCGGTCGGAGCTCGTC
This sequence comes from Gemmatimonadota bacterium, assembly GCA_037382905.1. Lineage (GTDB taxonomy): Bacteria > Gemmatimonadota > Gemmatimonadetes > Longimicrobiales > Gaopeijiaceae > Gaopeijia. The sequence goes on from JARRPL010000162.1 coordinate 6,518, forward strand.
GGCCATTTGAATCAGATCCTGGCTGATGCGGTGGATCTCCAGCTCCAGGCGAAGGTGGCCCACTGGAACGTCCGGGGACAACACTTCCTCCCGCAGCACGAGCTTTTCGATCAGGTCCATGCCCAGGCGGTGGCGTTCACCGATCTGGTCGCGGAGCGCATCGGCCAGCTCGGCGGCTTGGCGGAGGGGAACGTGCAGACGGTGGCCGCCCGCTCCCGCCTGGACGTCTACGGCCAGGACGTGGTCCCGGGGAAGGAGCACGTGAACCGGGTCGCCACCGCCCTTTCGACCTTTGC
>JARRPL010000163.1:0-10759 GCA_037382905.1 Gemmatimonadota bacterium
CGACTGGCGACGGACTCTCGTCAGCGACCCCGCTGAATGATCGCTTCCTGGATCTCGATGTAGGTGTCCGTCGCCTCGATGATCTGCTCGACGTTGATGTTCCGCTGCTGGGCGTAGCTGCGGGACGAGTCGAAGAACTGCCTGGCCTGCCGGAACATGGGTGCGGCCCGCTCGGCGCTCTGGAGCGTCTGGGCCTCCTGGACCTGGATGCCCTGCTGATACAGGACCCACCCGTGCCAGAAGTCGAGCTCCTGCTGCGTGTCCGCGTTCACCTCGTACTGCTTCGCGGCGGTGATACCCTCCAGCGCATAGGGCCAGTTCTTCTGGTCCGGCTGGATTCCCTTCCCGTAGGCGTCGGCGAAGATGATCCTGGCAATCCGGTTGGGATCCGCGCCCTGAACCTCCACCGCCTGGTTCAGAAGGGGCAACGCCTCATCGCGCCGACCCTCCTGCAGGAGGAGATTCCCCTGCCGGGCGTAGAGATCGGGATACTCGGGATCGATGGCCTCGATCTCGGCGAGGGCCGCCACGGCGTCGTCGATCCGTCCCTGACGCTCCAGCGCCGTCGAGTAGATCGCCCAGAGGGCCGACTCGTCGGGGAAGGTCTGCAGAACCTGCTCCGCCGTCTGCGTGGCGGCGTCCAGCTCCCCGAGCTGGATGTCCGCCGAGATCACGTTCCGGAGCGAACCCACGTTCATGGAGTCACCCTTGACCTCGAAGACCTCCATGTACGCATCCCGCGCCTTCCGGAAGAGCGCACGGGTCTCGGGCGAGATCTCGACCTCCGCGCCCGCCTGGGCTCCCTCGGGCATCTGCCGCCGTGCGGTCTCGAAGGCATAGTTCCCCACGTCGCCCATGAGCTCGATGTTCGGCTCCTCGCCCGGGGCGATCCCCTCCTCGATCAGGAGGAGAGCCGCCTCGGGGTTGTCCGCCTCGGTGGCCAGGGAGTAGGCGATGTTGCGCCGCACCGCGACGGCGCCGGGGTTCAGCTCGAGGTAGCGGGAGTAATAGTCGAGTCCCGTCTGGGTGTCCCCGAGGCTGGAGGAGAGGAAGCCCGCCAGCTGGAGTCCTTCCTCGTGATAGGGGTTCTGCTCCAGGAGCGTCTCCAGCTCCGCGAGCGCACCCTCCGCGTCCTCCTGCTTCCAGAGCACGTAGGCCTTCTGGTAGAGCACGCCCTCGTCGGCAGGATTCAGCTCCAGCGCGTCGTTGCAGTTGCGCAGGGCATTGTCCCACTGGGAGCTGTTGGCGTAGTCGAAGCAGAATGCCCGGAAACGCACCTGCTGAACGTAGGCGTCGAAGGCATCGAAGACCTGCTGTGCGGCAGCCTCGTGGTCCCGGCGGCCCACGGTGATGGGATCGACCTCGAAGACCTGGGACGACGCCATGTCCACGAACTGGATGTTGGAGAGGGTCACCTGTTCACCCTGGCGCTGATAGTCGGCGCAGAGCGCCACCTGGGCGTTCATCTGGGAACCGAGCTGGCGCGTCCGGATGCAGTTCAGCTCGTCCATGTCCATGTCGAACCGGTCGAGATTGTCTTCGATCTCGTCCTTGTCGATGGCCTGGTGGGTGTTGAGGGAGCTCATGAGATCCCGGAGGTCCTCGGCCATGTCCTGTCCGAAGTCCTTGTCGCTCCCTTCACCGGGGAAGAGATCCGGGATCAGGACCCGGAAACGCCCCATGTCCTGCGCCTGGGCGCTCACGGGGACCAGCACCAGTGCGAAGGCCACCACGGCGATAACGCCGAAGACCTCCTTCTTCAACCGTCCAATCATCCGGATTCTCCCTGGGCATGCTGCCCGATGACGTTCGCTGTCCTGCCCGCAGCCACGGGCTCCCATTGCCACTGTACCGTTCACTACTGCGATGCACTGGCCAAGGGTCCACCTCCCGACGGAAAAACGTCGAGGGTCAAGCCCGCCAATGTATCCGCGCGGAATATCCGCCGTCAACCGATCTCGAGTGTCGGCCGGCCCCCGGTCCCGTAGGGACCGTCCCGCTCCGAGATGGCCTCCCGGACGTCCTCCGGGATCGCCTTGGAACGCCCTGCCTCGTAATCGAACATCACCTGGGTCGAGCGTCCGGAGATCAGCAGGGCCCCATCTGAACCCCTGGCCTCATACGCCATCTCGAAGTGCCGCTTACCGAGACGGGAGACCCGAACACCTACCACAAGTTCCTGGGGCCAGAGGACCCGCTGGTGGTATCGCACCTGGACCTCGGCGAGGATGTAGTCCACGTCGTCGATTCCCGGCCGTCCCACCACCTCCCGCCAGTAGGCCGCCCGAGCCTCCTCGAAATAGACCAGCGCATGGGAATGGTGGGCATGCCCGCCCACGTCCACGTCCTTGAAGCGGACGGGAACACCGTACTGGAACCGGAACGGGCTTTCCTCCACCTTATCCTCCGTATGGCCCTGGGGGGACTCGCTCCAGCACAGGAGACGAGGCCCACCCCCCCATCGCAACTCGTCGCCGCAGGCCGGCGATCTGTTCGAAGCGCACTTGGTTTAGGGGATGCCCGAGAGATTATCAAGTCGGTCCACCGGAGACCGGGTCGTGGTGGTGGGAGGCGGCGTGATCGGGCTCGCCTGCGCCCGCCGGCTTCGCCTCGCAGGTGCTCGCGTCATCCTCGTGGACCCCGACGTCCTGAACCGTCAGGCCGGGTGGGCCGCCGGTGGGATGCTGGCGCCCCTGGCGGAGGCGACGAGTCCGGGACCGTTCCTCCAGATGGCCCGCCGGTCTCTCCAGCGCTATCCGGCCTTCGTGGCCTCGCTGGAGCGAAGCACGGGGATCCGGCTCGGACTCCACCTCAACGGGAAGCTCCTGACGGCGTACGACGACACCCGTGCCCAGGAGCTTCGGGGTCGGCTGGCCTGGCTGGGTCCCCGGGGGGGAGCAGTGGAGTGGATCGACGGAGACGGGGCACGTCTTCTGGAGCCGGCCCTGAGCCCCGAGGTTCGAGGAGGCCTCCTGCTTCGGGGCAACGGGCGGGTGGACAACCGGGCTCTCCTCCGAGCCCTGCGCGCCGACTGCCGGGCTCGGGGCGTGGAGTTCGTACGCGATCGGGTGACCGCGGTGGAGACCCTCCACGGCCGGGTGACCGGCGTGCGTCTCGCGTCCGGGGGACCTCCGGTGCCGGCGACGGCGGCGGTGGTGGCCGCAGGCGCCTGGAGCGGTGAGATCCAAGGCCTGCCCCGCGCCGTCCCGGTGCGACCCGTACAAGGCCAGATGCTCGCCCTGGCCTCCCCCGACCGTCCGCTGGTCCGGGTGGTGACGGCGGGAGACCGATACCTCATCCCCCGGGAGTCTCCCCGGGGGCCCGTGATCGTGGTCGGGGCCACGGAGGAGGAGGTTGGGTTCGACGTGTCGCTGGACGCGGCGGCACAGGCCAGCCTGCAAGAGGCGGCGATACGGCTGGTGCCTGCCCTCCGGGCCGTCCCCGTGGTGGAGCGCTGGGCCGGACTCCGACCCGGCACACCCGACGGGACTCCGATTCTCGGCCCCGACCCCCAGCTACCGGACCTGTGCTACGCCACGGGTCACCATCGCAACGGAATCCTCCTGGCTCCAGTCACCGCCCATCGCGTCGCCGGGTGGTGGCAGGACCGGGGTTGAACCCGATCCCCCCCGGTCAGTTGCTGCCACCGGTGATCAGGCGGACACCACCGCTCCCCGTGTCGATGAGAATTCGGCCTCGGCCGTCGCCGACCCGACCTCGGAAGTAGTCTCGACGCATGGTCTGGACCTCCACCGGGAAATCCAGGTCGATACCGCCGGAGCCCGTATCCACCTCGATCTCCGCGTCGAGACCGTCCGGAAGGGCGACCGTGACGCCGCCGGAGCCCGTATCCACCTCCAGGGATTCCACTACATCCAGCAGCTCCACCTCCACAGAGCCCGACCCCGTATCCACCCGCACGTCCGGAGCGCTCACGCCAAGGAGTTCCACCCGTCCCGAGCCCGTGTCCACCTCCAGGGACCGGGACCGGATCCCCGCCCCCCGCACGCTCCCGGACCCCGTGTCCACCAGGACGCGCTCTCACCCTGAGCCCGTGTCCACCTCCAGGCGACCCACGTGGTCCGACACCTCGGCCCCACCGCTGCTCAGGTCCAGACGCAGATCGGCCTGCACATTCCGGGCGCTGGCCCGCCCCACCGCATTGTAGACGGCCACGTCGGCCCCGGCCGGGACCTCGATGCGGAGGTCGGCGTGGGCCTGCAGGCCCGAGCCCCCGGAGCGGATCCTCACCCGGTCTCCTCCACTGCCGCCGCCGAAGGTCCCGTCCTCCCGCACCCGGACCTGGGTGTTGTAGCGCCCACCGCCCTCCACGGCATAGACGATCTCATCCCCGGGGTAGAGGACCCGCAGCGCCATCCGACCTCGAATCTCTCCGACCTCGACCGACAGGCGCCGGGCGTCGTCTCCGCCGGGCCGGACCGTGACGCGCACCTCGCCCCCGGAAGCCGGCACGACCTCCACCTCCCCCGCCAGGTTGTAGATCGCCACGTCACCGCCTCCCAGGGCGTAACTCTCCTGCGCAGCGCTGGCGAGCGGCAGGGTCGTCACGGCGAGGGCGGTCGTCCAGAGTGTCGTCCACTTCGTCGTCATGGGTCGGTTCTCCGCTGTCAGGCCAGGCTCCGGTGGCACCGGGGCCGTGGCACGCTTCAGTCGCCGGCCAGAGCCGGCATCGTGGCTCAGTAGATCCGAATCGAACCGTTCACGGTACGGAGGCGCAGTTCAGGCCCCCCGTCGCCGAAGAGTCCCTCTGCGCTCCGCCGGCCCACGCGTCCCTGGACCTGGAAGGGGAGCTCGGTCTCCAGATCGCCGTTGAGCCACGACGCGTCGAGGTCCGCGTCCAGGTCCTGGTCCACGTCGAGCTCGATGGAGCCATTCACCGTTTCGAAGGACACGTCCGACGAGAGGACTCCGTCCATGCGGGCCCGGATGGAACCATTCACCGTCCGGGCCTCGGCCACGCCCTCGGTGGTCACCTCCACATCGCCGTTCACCGTGGCCACGTCCACGTCGGACCCCAGATCCACCGCCTCCACGTCCCCGTTCACCGTCCGCCCCCGGAAGCGGGCCTCGTCGGGGACGCGCACCTCCCAATCCACCTGCACGTCGTTCCGTTCGGTGGAATTACGCCCGTCCTCGCCGACCCCGCACGCGTTCTCCCGCTCGCCCCGGGGTGTGGGGTACACAGCGCAGAGGGTCACGCCGCCGGAGTGTTCGATCACCTCGATCCGCACTTCGGCGGGATCGCTGCGTCGGCCCTTCTTCATGGCCACCACCTCGATCTCTTCGCCGGCGGCGGGCCGGGCCGAGATGCGACCGTTGACCCCCTTGATCTCCAAAACGTCACCGGCGTCGACGCGGCCGGTCCAGCGGAATTCCTCCGTGGACTGGGGGCCCCCTTCGTCCCGCCAACCCTCGTCGTCCCACCGGATCTCCATTCCCTCCAGAGACTCCAGCTCCACCGCCAGCTTCTCCAGGTCCCGGAACTGTGCGTCCCAGTCCACCTCGTCCACCGCCCGGAGCGCCCGCTCCGTCGCCCGGCCGGCCTCCTCGAGGGCCCGCTGTGTGGCCCAACCGGCCCGTTCCATGGCCTCCTCGAGGACTGCGCTCATCCGTTCCGCGAAATCCTCCCAGCGGTCCTCGTCCCACCGGCCCTCCTGCCCCTGCACCGGTAGCGCCACGAGGCCCATCAAAGCCACGAACCCCGCCATCATCGATCTCGTCCTCATGGATCTCCCCTCCGCCTCACCTTGAATGGATGCTGATGTCACCGCTGAAGGACCGAAGAGCGATCCGAGCGCCCCCGTCCCCGATCCGGAATCGCACCGGTTCCCCTGCCCGGAATCCCCGGGTCAGGGCCCTGAAGTCGGACGTGAAGCCTCCGTCGAAGGTGGAGACCTCCACATCGGCCTGGATGGAGGCCGGGAGGGTCACGTCCACGTCCCCGTCGTGGGTGGAGAGGTCCAGAGACCCTGCCCCGCCCACGACTCCGTCGAAGTCCACGTCCCCGTCCAACGTCGAGGCCTGGACCACGGGTCCGTTCACCTCTCGGAGCATCAGGTCGCCGTCGGTGCTCTCGACCTGGAGGCTCCCGCGATGCCCGACCACCCGCACGTCCCCGTCCGCCGTGAACAGCTGCAGAGTCCCGGACGTCTCCCGCACATCGACCTCTCCATCCACCGTTCTCGCGTCCACCGTCGTCGACAACCTCTCCAGCCGAACGTCGCCATCCAGCACCTCGATCCGGACCTCCGCCTCCACCCCCGACACCGACACGTCCAGCTCGCGGCTCCGGATCGTCAACGGCATCCATGCGGGGATCTCGAGCACGACCACCGCCTCGTCTTCGTCGCGGGGCTCCTGGATCCGCAGGGTTCGGCCCTCTCGGATCAGGACGGGCCCGCCTCCATCCGAGGGGGAGCTCATCCGGATCTCTCCGTCGTCGTGGGTCCGTACGAGGAGTGTGCCCCGCAAAGTTTCGGATCGGAGCTCATCGCCGGGACGGACGGACACGATCGTATCGGCCCGCGACACCGTCGGGGTCGGTCCGGCATCCGAGCTTTCGGACTCGGGTGCAGCACTGCCGGGGCCCCCATCCCCGCCACTTCGCATCGCCAGGGCTTCGAGGGGTCCCGGCCCGGCGTGGCGAACCGCACAGAGCCCGGGCCGGGCCTCCCCGTGCACTCCGGACGCCCAGAGGAGTCCCACGGCCAGAAGCAGCGGCAGCAATCCCACGTCGGCTCTCGACACCTCAGCTCTCCAGCAGGCGTGTGACGTTCTGCAGGTACCCCACCTTGCGTCGGAGGGCATCTCCGAGGTGACCCTGCAGATAGCGGCTTTCCGGGTCGGCCTCCAACGCCGCGATGGACTCCCGGATCGCCCGGTCGATGATGTCCAGATTCCTGAGGATCACACCCCGGGTGTCCGGGTCGAGCCGGGAGAGGTCCGCCCGCAACGCCTCGTCCAGGACCTGCAGCTCCCCGAAGAGGGCCGGCTCCCCCGCCCCGGTTGCGAGGCTCGTAAGGCGAGCATCGGTGAGCCCCTCGACGACGGAGGGGGTGGAGAGCTCCGGCACTGATCGGTCCGACAGCGAACCCAACGCGGCGCCCCCCGCCAGCAGCACCAGCGCGGCCGCAGCAGCCTGGAGAGGCGCCATCCGCAGGCCACGCCGGGGCTCGTCATCGACGGAATCCTCCTCGATCCGCGCCGTGTGGATGGGGATCACCTTGCCCCGGACGTCGCCCCGAGCCGGCTCCGGCCCCTCCAGGCGAGGCGCGATGCGGGCCCACAGGTCCGCCTCGGGAGCCCGCCGCGTCAGGGACCGCCCTCGGCGGCGCACCGCCTCGAGCTCGTCCCGGACGCGGCGACAGGCCGGGCAGCCCGCCAGGTGTTCCGTGAGTCGTCCGGCCTCCTCCGTCGGAAGCGTCCCGTCCAGGGCCTCCGAGAGGCGATCGGTCCAGAAATCGTGGTCGTCCATGGTCCGTGAAGTCGTCCTCTAGTCCAGGTGACGGCGGAGAAGCATGCGGGCCCGGTGTAGCTGGGACTTGGACGTCCCGGGGTGGATGCCCAGCATCTCGCCGATCTCTTCGTGCTTGTAGCCTTCCACGTCGTAGAGGACGAAGACGTCCCGGGCCCTCTCCGGCAGCGTCCCCAGCGCCGCCTCGAAGTCCACCTTGAGACCGGGCCGGCCCACACGCCCGGCCATCCGCTCCATCATCCCCGTGGCGGACACCGTACGATCGCGCTGTCGCTTCAACGCCTCCCGCCGGGTCAGGATCAGATTCACCGCCAGGCGGTGGAGCCAGGTGCTGAAGCGGGCATCGCCCCGGAAGGTGTGGAGCCGGCTCCACGCCCTGAGGTACACTTCCTGGGTGAGGTCGTCGGCCGAGGACTCCCCCGCCATGCGGCGGGCCAGGGAGTGGATTCGAGGCACGGTGGCCCGGTAGAGCCGCTCGAAGGCCCGAGTGTCCCCTCGTGCGGCATCCATGGCGTCCCGGGCTTCGACGCGGTGCTCGGAGTTCAAGGCGGGGGCGGCGATGGGCGTGGGAGTCTGGGGTGGACAGTGGCAGAGCCCCGTGCATCGGCAGGGAGGCCCGGCTCGTTGATTCCACCCCCTTGGACGGACCTACGGACCGGAGGGTTGGAAGGTTCAGCTTGCGTCTGGGACGCCGGGATCGCAGGGTTCGACGCATCCGGCGGCATCGAGCCCTTCCCCTCCCCCCCGTGCGTCATGCAGATCCTTCCGGTAGACCTGACGGCCATCGTGGCCATCGTGCTGGGGATGCTCGCGGTCCTCATTCCCATTGCGGGGCTCACGGCGCGGTTCGCCCTCAAACCGCTGGTGGAGTCCATGGCCCGGCTCTTCGACAACCGCACCGTGGAGGATACGGTGGAGATCACGCAGCGGCGCGTGTCCCTCCTCGAATCCCAGATCGAGTCGCTGGAGCACACGGTGTCCCAGATGCGGGAGGCCCAGGCCTTCGATCGCCAGTTGCGGGCAGACCCGGAGAAGGACCGCATCGGACCGGGCGCCCCCGAATCCTAGTCCGTCCCGTCGTCGGCTCTGCACGCCTCGTCTCGTGATCCAGGTCATCGCCCATCGGGGGTACAGCGGCCGGGCTCCCGAGAACACACTGGCGGCCCTTCGGCGGGGGATCGAGGCCGGCGCCGACGCGGTGGAGTGGGACATGCACGTGGCGGCCTGTGGCACCCCGGTCCTCCTTCATGACGAGACGCTGCAGCGGACCACGAACGGCTCCGGTGCGGTGCGGGAGTGGACGTTCGACCGGCTGCGCCAGCTGGACGCCGGCGCGTGGTTCGCTCCCGAGTTCGCCGGGGAACCGGTTCCCTCCTTCGTCGAGGCTCTGGAGGAGATCCGCCCCTCCGGGGCTTGGGTCTATCCGGAGTTGAAGGGCTATGGGAAACCCGAGGATCTGGACCGGATGGTGGGGTCGGTGTCGGAGCTGGGCATGCAGGGGCGCACCGTATTCATCTCCCTGGACTACGACGCCGCCGACGACATCGCAGCCCGGGACCGGGAGCTCCGGGTCGGATACGTGGTGGATCGGCTCCGACGCTTTCCCGACGCCCTCCGCCGGGCCTCCCTTCTGGGACCCCGGGGGATGGTGGATCTGGACTACCGGTTCGTGCTTGTGAATCCCGCGCTGGTCGGTCAGGCCCGGTCCAGAGGGGTGGATGTGGCGGTCTGGACGGTGGATGCCGTGGGTGACGCCGAAGCCCTGGTTCGCGCCGGAGTCCGGCGCCTCACGACGAACCAGGTGGGGCGGTTGACGCGCTGGCGGGACGCACGAGCTGATTCACTCCTGGAAGCGTGAAGGAGAATCGGCTCCCCTCCCCGGGGCGGCTCTCCACAGCCACCTGCCCGCCGTGGGCCTCCACGATCCCTCGGACGATGGCGAGGCCCAGCCCCGAGCCATCGGTATCCGATCCCTCGGGGCGCCAGAAGGGGTCCCAGAGGTGTTCCAGGTCCTCTCGGGCGATCCCGGAGCCCGTATCCCGGACCCACACCTCCACCCCGTGGTCCAGGATCGCAGCCCCCACCTCCACCGACCCGCCGGCGGGCGTGTAGCGCAAGGCGTTGGAGACCAGATTGTCCACCACCTGCGCGACCCGGTGCTCGTCCAGCCAGACCGGGGGCAACGAGGGCGGCCAGGCCCGGATCAGCTCCACCTGCGCCTGCCGGGCGCTGGCCTCCGAGTGGGACATGGCCAGCTCCAGGGCCGAGGCCAGCTCCCCCCGTCGCGCCAGGACCTGAAAGCCGCCGGAGTCCATCCGGGCCACGTCCATCAGGTCCTGGATCAACCGGTTCATCCGCTCCGCCGCCGACCGGATCAACTCCAGCTGACGGCGTTTCTTCTCTTCCGACAGGGGCACGTCCAGGAGCAGCTCCGCCCCGGCGGAGATACTGCCCAACGGACTCCGGAGGTCGTGCCCCACCACGGCCAGCGTCTCCTCCCGGGCCTGCACCGCCTTCCGCAGGGCCCGCTCGGCGCTCCGGACCTCCCGCATGTCGGTGACGGTGACGACCGCACCCCGGACATCCCGGCCGTCCACCAACGGACGGAGGGACCACTGGACCTCCACCTCTTCCCCTCGGCGCGGGTGCACCTCCCCGTCCATGGAGTTCACCGCCGCCCCCGCGTCCATGGCGGACCGGATGGCCCGGGCCTCGGGTCGATCACGCCGCTCCTCGAGCGTCGGGAGTCCGGCGTGGAGGACGTCCTGGAAGGGTCTGCCCAGCGCATCCTCTTCGGTGAAACCCAGCAGCCGGCATCCGGCCTTGTTGAGGCGGATCACCATCCGGTCGAGATCCAGTCCCAGCACGGCCTCGGCCGTGGCCTCCAGCACCGCGTCGATCTCCCGGCGCGCCCGGATTTCGTCCTCACGGCGGGCAGTGGCCTCCGCCACTGCGACCGAGAGGCGATAGGAGAGGAGGAAGACGAGGCCCAGCGCCGGGAACGCCATGAGCGCCAGGAGCCAACGGGTCCGTGTTTCCGTCTTCTCGATCTCCCGGAGCTCCTCCAACGCCTGGGCCAGGTCGTCGTCCAGGGTCTCCCGGACGTGTTCCAGGGCCAACAGGAGCTCCTCGTAGCTCGCCATCCCGGTGGCGAGGTCCTCGGTGTAGGCGATGCGGCCCTCTGCGCTCTCCAGGGCGGCGGAGTGGCGAAGCTGCCAGGCGGTGGCCGCCTCCAACGCCGGTGCGAGCTCGAGGCGGAGATCG
>JARRPL010000164.1:0-7328 GCA_037382905.1 Gemmatimonadota bacterium
CCCGGGTGATCCTGGGCGTGGAGTGGTTCGCCACGCCCTATCTCACCCTCCTGCTGGAGCAGGGGTTGGCCAGCGACCGGGACCAGGCGGCGTCACCCCTGGTGGACGACGCGCTCCTGTGGAATACCGTCTCCGGTCCGGCCCTCACGGGCCCGCTGCTGGAGGGGGCAGCCTTCGGCACCGCGGGGGAGATCCAGGTGGTGCTCCTCCCGCTGCGACGGCCCACGCCGGTGGGCCGCCTGGTGAACGTGACCTGGGATGGTCGCCGGGTTCCCGCCCGGGAGAGCTGGGAGACGGAGGCGGGGTACGCAGTGCGCTTCTCCCGGAGCTTCGCCGCGGTGGACGCGGCGGTGTGGTGGATGGACGCCGGTGACCGCCGACCCTGGATCGGCACGGCGGAGGATGGAGCGGCGAGGCCGGATCACCCCCGGACCCGGCAGGCGGGATACGCCCTGGAATGGGTGGTGGGCCCCACGGTGCTGCGCTCGGAAGGGGGCCTCGCCCGTCGAGACCGCTCCTGGCACTCCCGGGTGATCCTGGGCGTGGAGTGGTTCGCCACGCCCTATCTCACCCTCCTGCTGGAGCAGGGGTTGGCCAGCGACCGGGACCAGGCGGCGTCACCCCTGGTGGACGACGCGCTCCTGCCAGGTGCTCGCCGAGGTGATCCGGTTCCAGGGCGGCCTCGCGGTGGACCCCGTCTCCGGCACACGTCACCTCTGGAGCACTCTCCGGTGGACCGTGGGGGATCGTTCCGCCTTGGAGCTGGAGTGGGTGGAGGCGTGGGGAGACGCCGACAGCGAGTCGCCGGCGGCCCTCCGTCAGCCCCGGGCCCTGAGGATCGGAGGGGTGTGGTACTTCTGAGGGGGCCCTCCACTACCGCTCGCCGCAGAGGAGGTCGGGGTTCGACGACACCCGGACCCGACGCTGCACACCCGGCTCCCTGCGCCGGGGCACCCGGGGCCTGGACGGCGCGACTTTGCGTCGCAAAGTTGATGGTGACGAGGCCGAAGTGTCGGAAACCGGAACGGCGCCGCGGGAGGGGAGCATGAGGGGGTGGACGAGGAGAATTCGAGGTGCGCTGGGGCTGGGCCTGACCTGGGCCCTGGGGTGGGCGGGGATCGGGCTGCTCATCGAGCTGATCACCGAGTTCGTGCCCGGCTGGAACGGTGCGCTGGTGGATATGTGGCCTCAGACGCTGGCCGTGCCCGGTTTCATGGGAGGGGCGGCCTTCTCCCTGGTCCTGGGGATCGCCGGCCGACGCCGACGATTCGACGAGCTGTCCCTGCCGGGATTCGCCGCCTGGGGAGCCCTGGGTGGCCTCCTGGTCTCGGGATCCATCGTGGCGTCCTCGGGTGTGACCGTCCCAGCCCTCATCGTCTCGGGCGTGGTGACCCTCCTCTGTGCGGGATCGGCGGTGGGAACCCTGGCCCTGGCCCGGCTGGCGGACGACCGGGAGCTCCTGGCCGCTGGAGGCGACGTGGCACAGGTGGGACTGACCGACGGGGAGAGCCGGGAGCTGCTGGGGTGAGCCGGCTTGGATCCGGGCGGCGGTGCGCGTGGGCGTCAGTCCCGGCGCCCGGCCCCACCGGAGTGGGCGATGGATTCCGGGATCGCCTTGGGCGCCCGCGGCCGTCCTGAATCGACGGCGCGCCCAGGACCGCGCCGGTCCGCCGGCAGAGAGAGATGATCCCGGGCCCGGCCCGGGAGCCGCTCGAGGGCGGGATTCCGAGGCGGACGCACCCTCCCGGCTCACGCCTCCCTGCACAGGGCGACGACCCTGTCCCACATCCTGGAGCTCTCCTGCTTTAGTCGCTCGGCGTGACCCTCCAGAGTCCGAACCACCGCATCGCGGTGTGAGGGCTCTCCGAGTCCATCGAGCAATCGGTCCAACCTGTCGGTGGCCTCGATATCGTCCAACACGTACTCCGGCACGCCGAAATCCGCGAACAGCTCCGGATACTTGTGCGACCACCCGGCGGCAATCGTGGGGACTCCCTGCGACAGGGCCCCCACCAGTCCATGGAACCTGGAGCCGACCACGATCCACGCCCTCGACAGGATCCACTTCAGAACCCGCGGGTCTTCGTGGGTCACCACCCGCAGCGGCTCCTCCAGGGTCAACCGATCGACCACCTCGTGATCCCGGTTGGCGTCGTGGAGGAGAACCAGCGGATTCAGCTCCCGTTCCCTCAGCCTGGTGACGGTATGCGCGAGGAAGTGGAGGTACTCCTCCGCTCCCACGCCCTTGTCCACCATCCTGAAGTTCGGGACGATGGCCGAGAAGCGCTCCGGAAGCTCGATGTCCGGACTCGCCCTGGGCGCCACCTCCATGGTGAAGTCGGGCGAGAGCGCCGTGGGCGTATCGACTCCCAGCTTCTCCAGATGCTGCATGGATTCACGGTCTCTGGCGAACACCAGATCCGCCCGTTCAAAGAGCCTCCGGCTGGCCTCCGCCACCTCCGGGACCTCGAAGGGTCCCATGGCCTGGGGAAGCAGGATCAGCCGAGCCCGTCTCCGGGCCCTCCCCTGGACCTTTCGGTAGAGGTTGCGGGCAGGCTTGGCATTCCACTGGTCGGAATAGATGAAGCCCGACGCATCGAGCACCACGTCGATCTCGTCCGGGTTCACGAGCCCCAGCTTCTCCCGTACCCGGGGGTCGGCGTACCTCAGGGCGAGGCTGGCGATCCTGGACCGGCCTCCACCGATGAATTCCGGCGTAGTCAGGAATCCGTGCTTCGCGCGGTCCTCCAGACTCCCGAACCAGTGGGGAACCACGAGGCGCAGATCGTCGAGGGAGCGACGCAACCGGTCGGCGACGGCGATGGCCATCATCTCGGCGCCCCGGTTATGGGTTCCGGTGCCGTGGATCTCCACAGTGAGTTGGGTCATTCGAAGTTGTATCGTCGGAGTTGACTCAGGTTCTTCTTGGTCGACCGCGCCACCTTCCCATCCGGGTCGGGATGACCCAACACGACGAGCATCACGGGCCGTTCGTCGGGTTCGAGCGCCAGCAGCTCCGCCATCCGCTCCTCCTTCCCCTCGATGTCCGGCCAGTTCACGCAACACGAGGCCAGTCCCGACGCTTCCAGCGCGTAGAGGAACCCCATGACCGCCAGCGAGGCGTCGATGTAGATCAGATGGCGATCCCGCTCGTCGAAGTAGTGGCGCTGCTTCCCCACCACGACCACGGCGACGGGGACGTTGTGTCCGTAGCCCGCGAGCCCGAACGGGATGTTCACCACCTTCTGCACCAGCTCAGGCTCGTCGAAGATCCGGAACTCGAAAGGCTGGCGGTTGCACGCACTGGGAGCCTGCGCCGCCACCTCCAGCGCTCGATCGATCACGGCGCGATCCACCGGCTTCTGCAGGAACCAGCGGACGGAACGGCGGCGCTGCGCGAGGTCCGCCAGGGCCTCGATGGTGACGGGCGGAGGTGCGGTGAGATTCCTCCGGTAGGGAATCATCCTCTCCCCGTTCCTCTCCGCCACAGCGCAGGTGCTCCCGGCCCGGAAGAAGGTGTCCTTCAGCTCCTGGATCTCCGGCTGCCCGTCATTGGCGGCGAAGTACTCGCTCAACACGTCGTGGCCCCACTGCAGCTCGGTGGGATCGATGGCCGTGGATTCGGCACAGCAACGGGCGTAGGCGTCGACGGTCTCCTCGATGTAGTCCAGGGCAAAGGGGACCCTCCGGGGCCTCATGAGGAGCCCCTTCTCGAGTCGATGCACGTTCCGTCGGAGAATGGTGGACGTCCCGTCGGGCGACGCCAGGGACCGGCGGTAGGACCTGCGCCCCGCCAGCACGGCCTGCTGCTCGCGCCCGAATCCTCCGTGGAAGAAGGCATAGTAGATGCGGGCCCAGCGCGGCGACTTCGTGCCGGCGGACCGGATCCGCGGCTCCAGGGGCTCGAACGCCCGTCGGATCATTTTCTTCAAGGTTCGCAACAACGGTTTCAGGCCCTGCGTCGTGGAGGTCGAAAAGGAGGGTGGTGGGGTCGGAGCGTCCGGGGGGGCGGACTGCTGACCGAGAGCACGGCCTCCGCCGGACCGGTCCGCGGAGGGCGGCCTTCTGCGGAGGCGGACGGCGTTTCAACCCCGTCGCTCTTCGGATGGGTCCTCACGGATCCGGTCGGGGGCCCGGCTCCTCGTCTCCTCTACCTGCCGCCACGACGCTCCACCCGGTCCAGGGGCTGCATCGACCGTCCCGGTCGCGTCGCGGTACGGGTGGCCAGATCGAAGCGGTCGCCCGGGGCCAGGAGGTAGAAGTCACCCCCGGTGTCGATGCCCGCACCTCGATCGTAGATGGCCACGTACCCCTGACCCACGACCTCGAATTCGTCGCCCTGAACCACGATGGCCGTGTTCTCGTCCAGGCCGATGCCCAGGAGGTCGGGATAGGCGTCCAGGACCTCCAGCATGTCGAACTGCCGGTTGCGCCGGAGCAGATGCTGGTCGATCCCCACGTTCCGGAGGTATCCGAAGCCCTCCAGGTGGTCCCCCAGCATCACGGTGTTGCTCTCCGTGTCGCCCCGCACCAGCAGGGAGCCCTGGATGCTGGCCCCTGCGCTGGACCCGCCGATGACGCCGCCCCGCTCCAGCACGCCCTGGAGGGCCTCCTCCGTGAGGGTCCCCAGGTACGCGTCCGCCAACCGCCACTGCCGGCCCCCTGGAAACCAGACGCCCTGGGCCTGTCGGAGAGGACGGACGAAGACCTCGGTGTCGGCCTCCGCCGGGTCCCGGGTGTGCAGCACCGTGAGATTGGTGGCCCCGTGGCGGCGCAGGAGGCCCAGGCAAGAGCAGAACCGGTCGTAGTCCTCCTCGCCGCCGGCGGTGGGGATCACCACGATGGGGGCGTCGGGGCCGCCTGCCAGCGCGATGAAGCGTTCCACGATGGCCGGGTCCGAGAGGGCTCCCCCCACCACCACGAGGGACCCGTTGGGAGGACCCACCTCCTGAGCCGTCCCCGTCTCCGGGGCCAGACCCGCCAGGAGCAGCCCCACCCCGAGTGCGAACCCGCGCCCTGAACGGCCTCCAGGTGCGTACACGATTTCCCTCCTTCTGCTAACTTCGCGGTCGACGAGTGGGCTCCCGATCTCACAACGAAGAGCCATGGACACATTCCGGTACGTGCTGGCGGTGGTGATCTGGACCACCATTCCGCCGGCCTTCCTCTATTGGTACCTCATCCACCCCTTCATCGGCTACTGGCGCACCGTGGGTCCGGTGCGGACCTGGCTCGTCGTGATCCCCGTCTGCCTGCTGGCGGCGGGGGTGCTGTTGCGCGGACGAGGACCGGTGGCGGCCACCGACCTGGGGACGAACTGGGCCCTCTTCTATCTGGGCCTCGGCCTCTGGGGGGCCTCGATCCTGGTGGAGCGGCAGATCCGCAAGGAGCTGGACTTTCGCACCCTGACGGGGACGCCGGAACTCCGGCCCGCCTCCCGGGACGAAGAACGGAAGCTCCTGGAACAGGGCATCTACGGCCGGGTGCGACACCCTCGCTACCTGGCGGTGTTCGTAGGGAGCCTGGGATGGAGCATGATGGCCAACCACGGTGCGACATACGGGCTGGCCGCCCTCCTGGTCCCCTTGATCCTGGGGCTGATCGTCCTCGAGGAGCGGGAGTTGATGGACCGCTTCGGAGATCGCTACCGGGACTATCGCAGGCGCGTGCCGGCGATCGTCCCGCGGTTCGGGAGTGCGTGACCCCAGGTCACCGCCGCCGGTCCCACTCCACCTCGACGCCCTCCGCCTCCTCCCCGAGCGCCTTCCGGAGGATCCTCAGGAGCTCGGGATCCGCCCCCTCCTCCTCCAGCATCTCCAGCGTGTTCTCGTCGATCCAGTAGTCCCGGTCTTCCGTCTCCGTCTCCTCGAGGTGGTCGATGAGGAACTGGAGCTGCTCCTCGTCGATGATGCCGAGGACGTCGTGGGAATCCCGATTGCGGAGTTCGATCATGGTTCGGTTCCTGCGAAAGGTCGGAGATGTAGCGCCCGGGGTCTGCCCGGCGCGCCTCACGATTCCGGGGGCGGCGGCAGGATCACGCCTTCGGCCACCGCTGCCCGATAGTCGGCCAGAGCGGTGTAGAAGTCCAGGTAGGCGTCCACCGCCTTCTTCTCGGCGTCGAAGGCGGACGCCTCCCGGAGCTGAAGGGCCAACAGGTCGCTGGCCCCCACCCGGAACTGCTCCGCCTCCACCTCTCGCATCTGCTGGGCCAGTTGGACGTTCAGCGCCGCCAGATCCGTCTGGTCCAGGGCGGCCTGGAGGGCGACCCACGCCTTCTGCACTTCGGCGCTCACCTTGTCGGTGGCAAAGGCCAGCTTCTGCCGGGCCTGTCCCGACTTGGCCTCGACCTGTTCCACCTTTCCCCGAGCCTCCCGGCGCTGCAGCGGCATCTTGAAGGACAACTCCCCCCGGACCTCGGTCTCGGACCGGTCCGAATAGAGCTCGTCTCCGAAGTTGCCCGCGGCCTCGATCCGGGCGTCCAGATACGGAAGGAGCGTATTCCGCGCGAGCCGACGTTCCAGCTCCACCATCTCCAGCTCCAGCTCGAGTTGGACGAGCTCCGGCCGGAGCTCGACAGCGCGGCTCAAGCCCTCCTCGATCCCGGGCTCTCCGGTCAGGTCCGGCTGGGGAAAGACGTCCGGAAGGCGTTCCTCGCCCGGTACCACGGGGTCGCCGTCGGGTGTCCTGAGGAAGAGGGAGAGGGCCACACCCGCCCCCTGGAAGTCTCGTTCGGCTGCGATGACCTCGAGGCGCCGGGAGACCACGAGCTGCTGGTTGTCCACCAGGACGATGGGCGCCCGGAGGCCGTCCTCCACCAACTGCTCCAATCCGGCGGTCCGCTCGTTGGCCACCTGGAGAAGCTCCCGGGCCAGCCGGAGCTTGAGGCCCGTGGCCAGCCACTTGTAATAGCTCACCGAGGCCGCCCTCAGGAAGTCGAGGCGCTGACGCGCGATGTAGGGATCCACCATGCGAGCGCCGACCTCGGCCTGGGCCAGGGCGGTCCGACCCTTGTCGGTGGCTCCCCCCCGGAGGATGGGGATCTGGAGGCCGACGGTCGCCTCGCCATCCTCCTGGGTCCGCTCCCGGTAGTAGTCCGGAAGGGTTTCACCCCGGGTGAGCCGGTACCCCCCGTACAAGGTGCTGCCCCAGACCCCCAGAAACTGCTCGGCCCCCGCCTCCATGGTCGTGTATTCGTAATAGCCCTCCGGCGTCCCCTTGGCCTTCGCAAAGAGGTCCAGATCGAAGATGCTGGAGGCGGACTGGAGCTGCCCCTCCCGGACGTCTCGCTCGATGAGGGCCGCCAGGAGCGGCGGGTAGGTGGCCTCCAC
>JARRPL010000165.1:0-6753 GCA_037382905.1 Gemmatimonadota bacterium
GGCCTGTCGCAGGAAGGCGATCACGCCGAAGAGCTGGGAGGGGTAGACGCCCCCGGCGGCCTGGAAGCTGAGAACAAGCCCCGTGGAGGCCCGCTCCACCACCTCCCAGGGCGTCCCGGCGTCCCGGAGGACCAGGAGGGCGGAGCGGCCTGGGGCCATCCCGCCCGCCGGCAGGATGTGGGAGGCCACGACGCCGGCGGACCTCGCCTCCTCCAGTTCCCCGGCGTCCACGTCCAGGAACTCCGCCACCCGGCGATGCGGTCGGAAACCTTGCCGGGATCGGGGCGGATTCCACGAGGTGACGTCGTCCGGATCCTCCACGTCCCGGGGCTCGGGCCACTCCACCGTGGCGTCTCCGTGCCCGTCCACGAAGCCGGGATAGAGATAGAGTCCGTCGCCCTCGAGTCTCCTGGCGTCCCGGGGAACCTCGGCGCCGGCGGCCAGCGCCTCGATCAGGCCCTGTCGCACCACCACCGTCACGCCGTCCCGGACCGAGCCGTCGGTAGCCACGACCGTCACCCCCTCGAGGGCGTACGCTGCCGGTTCGGGCGGCGCGTCGTACTGGGCCACGACCGGGAGGGGCAGGGTCACGAAGGCCGCGGCAAGGGCCAGGGGAGCCCGGCGCTGGAGGAGCGCGGGTCGCTTCGATTCGTTCGACGGGGAGGTGGACATCGGAGCGGGGGTGTAGGATCGTGGGCGGCGGGCGGCGAGAATCTAGGTGTGCGGCGGACAGGATTGAAGGAGCGCCTTCGGCCGCGGGGCTCCTGCGGCCACCAACCACGCCCTTGCGCGGCACCCCATCTCCACACCCCGCGCATCGCCGCCCCGGTCCGGGGCGGATGGATCGGAGATCCGAACGCGGCAGGGCCGTTGGGGATGAACGTGAGAAGGCCCGTCGGTGTGGCGCGGACTGGATCGCACGGTGCTGCGATAGCTTCCCGAAGGACTGGCTCCGGAGCCACCGGACGAGCAGAAGCATCTGAGCGGATCGCAGGGAGGCAAGAGGGGGATTCGGGTTTGGCCGGGTCCTCACGCCTGGATCGGGTCACCTCTCCTCACAACTACGGATTCGTGGCCAGGGTACCGGGGTCGCGATGCCGGTCTCCGAGGCCCGGGAGACCGACGGCGCGGTGAAGCGGAGCCCCCTGTCCACGAGTATGCGGTTCGCCACCGGACACCGGATCCGCATCGAGGTCTGTCCTCGACGCCCCGGCGACGCCCGACCAATGAAGCTCTCGTTGGTCGAGCGTCGCGTCTCCGCTCGTCGGCCGGGTCGCTGGCCCGGGGGGAAGGGGTCGAGGCCCGGGGGCTAACGCGTCCTCACCAGCCGGAAGCCCTGGTCCACCCGCCGGGCCTCGAGGTGATCGGCATAACGGTAGGATGAACGCATCGGGTTCGAATCGTAGAGGAAGGAGCCGCCCCGCAGCACCCGGGCCGGCCAATCGGAACCCGGGTCCGGGTCCGACGGGGGTCCGGTCGGGTCGTCCGTTGGACTCACCGAGTAGTAGGTCGCCGAGTACCAGTCCTGGACCCACTCATAGACGTTGCCGTGCATGTCGTAGAGGCCCCAGTCGTTCGCCCGCTTCAGGGCGACGGTTTGGTACATCTTGCCGTCACCCCAAGGTGAATCCCGCCCCCCGGGCGTGTTGCCGAAGTACCATCCCATCTCGTCGGCGACCCCGGTGCCGCCGTAGCGTCCGGTGGTGCCGGCCCGGGCCGCGTACTCCCACTCCGCCTCGGTGGGCAGCCGGAAGTGGGCCTCGGGGTAGGCCGCGTTCAGCCGCACCAGGAAGGTCTGGACGTCTTCCCAGGACACGCTCTCCACCGGGCACAGGTCGCCGCACCAGTGAAAGTTGCTCGGGTTCTCGCCCATGATCTCCCGCCACTGCGCCTGCGTGACCTCGGTCCGCTGCATGTAGAAGTCCCGGGTGATGTTGACGGTATGCACGGGGCGCTCATCGACCCGACCGTGGCCGGTGATGTCTCCCATCTGGAAGGTGCCGGCCGGGATGGGGCTGAACTGCTCCAGGCCGAAGCCGGTGCCCAGGGAGGTCGGTTCGAACAACGCCCTCACCCAGGTCCAATCATCGATTACGATCTCACAGGGATCGACCCCACTGCATCCGACGCCCGTCCAAGACTCGTCGTAGCCCCTCCACCCCGTGAACCGGTACCCCTCCATCGGTTCCGCCGTGAGGGTGACCCTCGTGCCATCGGGAAAGACCTGGCCGCACCTGCGCCACCCGTCCGGGCCGCCGCAAGCCAGCGGATAGGGGTCCTCTCCCGGCCAGCCGTAGATTCCCCCGACATCGGATCGGACCAGGCCGACCTCGGAGCGGAGGACCTGGAGCTGGGAGTGGCCCTGCGGCGGACTCCAATTCCAGTCGGCCCGGAGGGAACCGTTTCCGGGCGGCACCACGGCGTGACAGGTGGTGCCCTCCACGGACTCGCATCCTCCGAACCAGTCCACGGGTCCTACGGGGGAGGAGATCGTGAGGCGAGTCCCGGGAGTGACCCGCACCGAACAATCACCGCCGGGGGGGCTGTTTGCGCCGGTATCATCAACGTACTGCTCGCACGTCCCGCCGGCCTCCTCCCAGGTCAGAGGCCATCTCACCAGGGCCGGTAGGCTGAAGTAGTCCCCGAAGTAGCCCCATGAACTAAGCGCCTTCCAGACGATGGACGGATCGAGGGCGAACCTGACGAGCTCGTCCGCCGCCGTGGCGACGACCTCCTTGGGGCCGTCGACGGTGAGGCCACAGGCGTCGAGTCCGGCGCAGTCTCCCGTCCATCCACCGAACCCCGTCCCGTAGTCGGGCGGGTCCTGGGGCACGCCGGGCCAGACGTGCTTCAGCACCACCTCCTGCCCTGACGGGAACTCGGCCTGGCACTGGGCGTTGCCGTCCCCGCAGAGGATCCCCTCGGGTTCGGATACGACGGAGCCCACGGGCAGCTCGCCCCCCTCCTCGACCTCCACCGTGACGGGGAAGCGATCCGGCGCGATCGTCACCGGCACCTCGGCCGGGTGTCCTTCGTTCCCGAACCGGTCGACCGCCTGGACGCGTACCGTGTAGGCGCCCGCCTCGAAGGGTCCGATCCGGAGGGAGGTCTCCTCCGTGCGACCCTCGAACTCGGACTCCGCCGCATCGGGAGTCGCCTTCACCTCGACCCGATACTCCATCGCCCCGGGGACCGAGTCCCACTCGAGCTCGATCAGGCCGGCGTCCAGGGTGGCGGCGACCTCCTCCGGGGCAAAGGCCCCCTCGAAGGTCACGGGGCGCTCCTGCCGGTCCCCGGCCTCGAAGGTCTCCGCGAACTCCGCGAATCCGACGACCCCTTCGTCCCGCCAGCCCTCGACGGCCACCTGGTAGGCCCCCGGCGCCAGGCTGTCGATCACGACCTCCTCGCCTTCGGCCATGCTGAAGGTGTGAGGCGTGGGGCCCTCCATCCGCACCACGGCGCTGTCGATGGGAAGCTCCGCCGAGGCGACCATCCGCACGGTGTACTGGGCCGGCTCGGGAAGGCCGGGCCCATCGGGACCGGCGGCGTCGCTACACGCGACGAACACCAGCGCCAGGAGGAGAACGCCTCCCCGGAAACGCGTCATCGCGGTACGTGCCTGCAGGGTCCACTCGTCGTGCGGCCAGGATCCCATGGTGCCTCCCATCCGAACCAGGGTGATCGGCTCTGGGAGCTGGTCCCGGCGGGATTCCCACCGGGGGACTCCCACTGCTGACCCTAAGCTATCCGGACGAGCGGCCCGAGGGCTGTCGGGCCTTTCCCTGGATCCCCCGTAGGGAGTCGGACCTCACCCCCCACGAGCCGGGCCCCGGACGCCGCAGTGCAAACGGCCCCCGGGCGCCGGATCGGAGGTCCCCTGTGCACCGGCAGGGTCGACTCTGGGGAAGCCGCGCCCTTCCGGCGTCCGGATCGGTCCCGTCACCGCCGCTGGATGAAGGCCTCGTAGAGGTCGGTATGCTTGTTGTCCATGGGGTCGACCTCGACGCCCCCCACGAACATGTGCTCGATGCTGGTGAGCATCTGCAGGGGGCTGCCGTCGGTGACCAGGATGTCCGCCCGCTTACCCGGCTCCAGGCTCCCCATGGTGTCTCCCAGCCCCAGGATCCGGGCGTTGTCCAGCGTCACCGCCCGGACCGCCGCGTCCTCCGGAAGCCCGAAGGCCACCGACCAGGCCGCCATGTAGGGGACGTTCCGGGCCAGGCCGTCTCCTCCGGCCCCCTCGTCCGAGGCAAACCCCACCCGGACGCCGGCGGCCACAAGGCGGGCCGCGTTCCGGTAGGAGGCGGTGATGGAGTCGTCCCGGTCGGGGGTCGGCCGGTAGGCGGCCGAGAGGGTCAGGACCACCGGGACGTCTGCCCGGGCGAGCTGGTCCGCGACCCGGAAGGCCTGCGTACCCCCGAGAATGACCGGCCGGATGGTCGGGAACTCCTCGGCGAAGAGGAGCACGTGCCGGATCTCCCAGTCGGTGTCCGCCCGGAAGAAGACGGGGACCTCGCCCCGGATCGCCGGCACCATCGCCTCCAGGAACACCTTGTCTCCGCCCCATACGTTGGCCTCGAAGCGCCGGGTGGGATCGTCGGACACGCTCGGTGCCTCGGCGTAGGTCCCGGCCCGCCGGAAGATCTCCATGAGCTCCTCGACCCGCTCCCCCTCCAGCTTCGGCTCCCCGTCGTCGGGGCCGGAGCCGGAGATGGGGAAGTCCACCATCAGGGGTCCGTCGGCCTGGATGGCCACCCGCTCGAAGGTGTCCTCATCGCTCAGCGCCACCACACCCATGGTGCCCTGGATCGTGCCGGTGGCCTGGGCGACCCCGGCGGCGGTGAGCCCGTTCATGCGGGCCACCTTCATGTCCGGGTAGTGGGGCTGGACCGCGGCGATGGCCCGTATGTGGGGGTTGTAGCGTCCGTCCTCCCGGAGGTCCGAGGCCTGCCCCACCTGCCCGAACTCCAGCAGCCCCAGATTGCTGGTGGCATCGATCATCCCAGGGTACACGTGGCGACCGGACACGTCGACCTGCCGCGCCCCGGCGGGGATCTCCACCTGGCTTCGGGGGCCTACGGCGGAGATGGTGCCCCCCTGGAGCACGACCACGCCGTCCTGGACGGCGGGACCGGAGACGGGATGCACCGTGCCGCCCACCAGCGCCGTCACGGCCTCCTGGGCCGGGGCCACCCCATCCACGCCGACGGCCGCCGAGAGGCCAGGCGCCGCGGAGCCGCTCCCCCCGCTCCCGGGCTCACCCGCCGAGGGGCCCCCAGCGACCGACACCTCGGTCACGTCCCGGGCAAGGTCCTGGAGGGAGCCCTGGGTCGCGGGGCTCGTGGCGGGGCTGATCAGATCCTGGGTGATGATGCGCTCGCCCCGGGTGGTCTCCTCGGCGGAGAGGTCGTAGTAGACGATCCCGTCGACGATGGTCTTCTCCACCCGGGTGAAGGAGTCGAAGGGGGAGCCGCTCAGGAGGACCACGTCGCCCTGCTTCCCCACCTCCAGGGAGCCGACCTTGTCGTCGATATACATCATCCGGGCCGGGTTCAGGGTGAACATCCTGAGGGCGTCCTCCCGGGAGACCCCGCCGTACTTCACCGGCTTGGCGATCTCGGCCGCCATGAAGCTCTGAAGCCACGGGATGTCCGTGTTGATCCCCGTGAGGACGCCGTGGGCCTGCATGATGGCGGCGTTGTAGGGCGTGGCGTCGAAAGCCTCCCTCTTGTACTGCCACCAGTCGGTGAAGGTGGAGCCGGCGGCCCCGTGCTCCGCCATCTCCGAGGCGACCTTGTAGCCCTCCAGGACGTGGGTGAAGACGTCGATCCGGAAACCGAACTCCTCGGCGATCCGCATGAGCATCAGGATCTCGTCCGAGCGGTACGAGTGGGCGTGGATCCGGATCTTGCCCTCCATGATCTCCTGCAGCGCCTCCATGCGGAGATCCCGCCGGGGCGGCACGGCGAAGGCGTCCGGGTCCTCCTCGTAGGCGGCCCACACGTCCCGGTAGGCCTGGGCGGCGGTGAAGGCCTCCCGGTAGATCGCCTCCACCCCTTGCCGGGAGTGGGGGAAGCGGGAGTCGTTGTTGAAGCCGGCGCCCTTCCGGGTGACGTTCTCCCCCAGGGCGAACTTCACGAATCGCGGTGCCCCGGGCAGCAGGAGGTCGTGGGTCGCCTCCATCCCCCAGCGGGCCTTGATGACGGCGCTCTGCCCGCCCACGGGGTTGGAGCTGCCGTGCATGATCCGGGCGGTGGTGACCCCGCCGGACAGGGCCCGGTAGATGCCGAAGTCCTCGGGGTCCAGGGCGTCGATCACCCGGACCTCGGGGACCAGCGGGGCCGTGAACTCGTTGGACGCGGACATGGCGATGTGGGAGTGCTCGTCCACGATCCCGGGGATGGCCGTCATCCCGGCGCCGTCGATCACCTGCACGTCGTCGGCGGCGGAGAGCCCGGTGCCGATCTCCCGGATAAGTCCGTCCACGATGAGGATGTCCGCGCCCGCCAGCACCTCCCCGGCGGCGGTCCAGACCGTGTCGATGCCCCGGATGAGAAGGGAACCGGTGGGATAGCTGCCGGCGTCCTCGGGGATCTGGGGCTCCCAGGCGCCCTGCTGCCCGGCCAGGGGGAGGGTGGTGACGGCGAGGGCGAAGAGTGCGTTGCGAACCGCTCGGACGAAGGGTGGGAGGGCGCTCGTCATGTCCATCGGTCGATTCCTGGCAAGGGAGTCCATCGGTGTGCGAGGGGTCGG
>JARRPL010000165.1:6783-7432 GCA_037382905.1 Gemmatimonadota bacterium
CGAAGGGGGTGCTCCCGCTGCCCGAGAGGCTGTCCCCGTCGTCGCTCAAGGTCCCGTCGAGGACGATGGGTTCGGGCAGATCCTCGGCTTCGATACGGAGGGTGACGGAGGCACCGGAGATCGCGCCGGTGACGGACGAAGGGGTCTGCCCGGCGGCAGTGGCCTGGCCCTGGAGGCTCCCGTCGTCGGACTGGGTCAGCGTGAGGCTGAGATCCATCTCCTGCCCCCCGGCGGTGATGGTGCCCGACCAGGCGCCGCTGAGGTCGCCGGCGGGAGCGTCCCCGGAGCCTCCGCCTCCGCCGACCTCCACCTCGGTGAGGTGGCCCTCCACGAAGGTGTACCGGATCCGGGCGTCCTCTTGGGCCAGGGGTCCGGTGGTGACCACGAAGGTGGCCGGTCGGCCCGCCTCGACCCGGGTGATCCCCGGCACGCCCAGGAGCTCCGCCGGGGTGACGGTGAGAGCCCGGAGGGCGTCGTCCGGCGCGAGGCCGTACTCCACGACCTTGCGCATCCCCTCCAGGAGGTCGGCGTCCCCTCCGCCGGAGGTGAGGGCGACGTCGACCCCGGCGATCCGGAGCCGGGCCGCGTTGGACCAGACCGCCTCCACCTCCTCCTTCTCCCGGGCCGCTGCCGGGCTCAGGTCGGCAGG
>JARRPL010000166.1:0-11389 GCA_037382905.1 Gemmatimonadota bacterium
ACCCGTCCGCAGCGCCTAGCGAGGAGGCGAGATGACGCCCCCCCGAAGCATCCGGTCGAGCTACCTGTGGCTGTGCGTCTCCGCGAGCCTCCTGACGTTCCTCGGCTTCTCCTTCACCTACTTCCGCCCCATGATCGCCGGGGAGTATCCGGAGGTCTCTCCTACCGTCCATGCCCACGGCTGGACCTTCTTCGGGTGGTACTTCCTCCTTCCGCTCCAGGCCGGCCTGGTCCGGTCGAGGCGGCTGACACTGCATCGGCGACTCGGATACGCGAGCGTCGTCCTGGCGGTGGCCATGACCGTCTCGGGGTTGGTGGTCATCGGTGTGCAGATGGAGCTGGCCCGCCTACCCGGCGGCTCACCCTTCTGGCAGGCGCTGGGACCCGCCGTGTTCGCGACGCTGGTCCTCTTCGTCGCGTTCTACTCGTTGGCGCTTCGCTACCGGAAGAAGCGGGAGCTGCACAAGCGCTTCATCCTCCTGGCGAGCACAGGGGGGATGGGCGCGGCCGGGTTCAGGGTATTGGCCCAGCTCCTCGGACCCGGATTCATGGCGGGCGCCGCGGGGATCCTGCTCCCGAACGTCATCATCGTCGCGGCCAGGCCATGATCCTGGAGGCTCGCCGGGGCCAGGGGGTCCACCCCGTCTTCACATGGGGGCTGGCCGTGACGGTGGCGGTCGAGGTCGGAGTGATCTTCACGACACCGATGTGGCCCGGCGCGGTCCTGTCCGACGCCCTCGCCGGGTTGGGCCGGGGTCTGGCGCCGCTGTACTAGCGGGTGCGTTTCGGAACGGGCCATGCCTCGGCCCGGCCGAATTCCCGGGCGTCGGCAGGGGCGGGCCAGGGACCTGATCAGGGAGCGCGGCTTCCGGCGGCTCGACTCGCCGCCTCGTCCATTCTACGGTCCAGGTAGGCGATGAAGGCGGGGTCTCTGTCGTCGAGTCCCTCCTCGAGCCTGGCTTCCCACCATTCCCGGAATCCGGCGAAGGCCAGGTAGTTGTTGACGAGTCCCAGCATCTCCTCGTCCGCGGTCTCCAACTGGATCTGCCGGAATCGGTTCTCCTCGAGGTTCGTCAGCGCGGCGAAGAACCATCCCAGCTTCATCTGCTCCTCCTGGCTGAATTCCGTCATGGGTCGGCCGGCTTCGAGACTTCCCCACGTGGCCTGGATGACTGGATCCTCCATGCCCCGGAGGATCATCTCGATCTGCAGCTCCGCCGCGGCCTGCACCGTGCCCCCCTGCAGCGCCTTGGTGTTCTGACGAATCTCGAACCCGACGAAGACCAGTCCTGCCAGCAGTCCGAAGACGCTCACCAGCTCGATCCATTCCTTCTTCATGATCCGTCGGGCCATCCAGAACGAGGTTGGGGAGGCAGGAGCGCCGCCGTGTCGCGCGCCTTCGGTCCCAAGGTCACCCTATCCGACGGGGCGGCGCCGTAGCAAGTCAGGCACCCAGGTCGCCCCCTGCTACTCCGCCCGGAGCGCCTCCGTCGGGTCGATCCGCGACGCCTTCCGCGCGGGAAGCCAGGTCGCGAAGAGGCTCACCAGGAGGAGGAGCACCGGTGCCGAGATGAAGGTGATGGGGTCCGTGGCGGAGACCTCCGAATAGAGGAGCGACCCCAGAATCCGGGAGAGTCCAAGGGCGCCGATCAGCCCGAGTCCGATACCACCCACGATGACCCCTGCGCTCTGACGAATCACCATCCCGGAGACGTTCCCGGACTCGGCGCCGAGGGCCATGCGCACCCCGATCTCCCGGCGCCGCTGCCCGACCACGTACGAGATGACACCGAAGAGGCCGATGGTTCCGAGAAAGACCGCCACCAGCGTGGCGATGGCCAGCATCACCAGGGTGAGGGAACGGTCCGCCATCGACTCCGCAACGATGTCGTCCATGGTCCGCACCCGGGTCACCGGGACTGCGGCGTTCACGTCGGAGACGATGGACCGGACCGAGGCGGTGATGGAGGTGGGGTCGATGCCGCTCGCCGTCCGGATGACGAGCTGGCCGCTGGAGAGTTCCTGCCGGACGGGGCCCTGGAGCAGAAGCGGCGTAAAGGCCCAACCGGCGGGATCTTCCGTCGCGTCCCGGGACTTCCAGTCCTCGTAGACGCCGACGATCTCCGCGTACACGGCGTCGTCGCCGGCTCCGCCCCAGGTGATGCGCTTTCCCAGGGCGCTCCCCTCCAGCAGCGCGTCCCGGGTGTAGGTGTTCACCCAGACGGCCGGTACGTCGGACTGCCATTCGTACGGGTCCATCGCCCGACCTTCCACCAGGCGGAAGTCCATGGCGTCGAGGTAGCCCGCCGTGGCGATGGAACGCAGGACGACCCGGGGCGGGGCGTTCTCCGGACGCTCCTCTCCCTCGACCTCGATGCTGCCGCCGGAGGCGCTGCCCGTGGAGAGCGGCGCCGCCTGCGTAAAGCCGGCTGCCGTGACGCCCGGTAGCGCGGCGACCCGGTCGATCATGCTCTGATAGGTCAGGGCCGCTTCGTCATTGGGGAGATTCTGTCCCACGCTGAGCCCCACCACCAGCTTGTCCGCCGGATCGAAGCCCAGGTCGATCCGTTGGATTGCGCTGAAGGAGCGGAAGAGGAGGCCGGATCCCACGAGGAGCACGAGTGCGAGTGCGAGCTGGCCCACGACGAGGATGTTTCGTGCTCGGTGGCGCCCTCGGCCGTCCGTCGACGTCCGGTTGCCGTCCCGGAGCATCTGGGAGAATCCGCGCCCCGCGTAGCGAGCCATGGGAATCGCTCCCAGGAGGAGGCCCGAAGCGATGGATACCACACCCGCGAAGGCGAGCACCGCCGGCGTCACGGCGATCTCGTGCATCCGCGGGAGGTTCTCCGGCCCCCAGCGGAGGATCGCGGCGACCCCTCCCGAAGCGATCATCATCCCCACCAGACCCCCGAGGACACCCAGGACGAGGCTCTCGGCCAGGAAGGTCGCCGCGATTCGCTGGCGTCCCGCTCCCAGCGCCGCCCGGACGCCCAGCTCCTTCTGCCGAGCCTCCGCACGCACGAGGAAGAGATTCGCCACGTTGGCGCAGGCGATCAGGAGGACGAGTCCCACGGTTCCCAGCACGATCAGCAAGGTGGAGCCCGTGTCTCCGACGATCGATTCCTTGAGGGAGCGGACGTTCACACCCCACCCGAAGGATTCCAGGACCTCCTGCGTGATCTCCGGATCGTATTCGGAGATGCGACCCTGCAGCGCCTCGAGCTGGCTCTGTGCCGTCGCGATCGTCTGTCCCTCGGCGAGACGGGCGAATCCACTCACGCCGAACTCACCGAACCCGGCCTCGGGGTCCAGGAAGAGGGGCGCCAGGAAGCGCGTGTCCGTGTCGATCGGCCACACGAAGTCCTCCGCCATGACGCCCACGATCTCCACCACGTTCCCGTCGACGGTGAGCGTCTTCCCCAGGACGTTCCGGTCCCCCCCGAAGAAGCGGTCCACACCCGCCTGCATGAGGATGACGACGCCCGGGGCCGTGGCGTCCGGCGCGTCGGACGCAGTGAAGGCGCGGCCCATCGGCGGCTGGAGCCCGAAGACCTGGAACCACTCCGGCGACACGCTGGCGACGGGCTCTCGGACGGTGCCCTCTCCCAGCGTCACGTTCGCCTGGCCACCCGTCTGGGCCGCGATGGACGAGAAGACCGAAGCGTTGTCCTCGTAGAACCGGATCGTCCCCGGCGAGTTGGTGAGGTCCGGGAGGTCGATGGCCGGTGCGGAGTGGCGGATCTCTACGATTCGGTCCGACCCCTCGTAGGGAAGCGGCTGCAGCACCACGGCGTTCACCACGGTGAAGATCGTCACCGTGGCGCCGATCCCCAGCCCCAGCGTCAGCGTAGCGATGGTAGCGAAGCCCGGCCGCCGGAGGAGCGAGCGGAGTGCGATTCGGAGCTCCCGTGTCCACGTCATCATCTTCTCTCCCATTCCCTGGCGGGCGCGCCCACGCGCCGCCCGCTCCCATTCGTATCCCCGCAAAGCGATCCATCGCTCGCGGACGATCGTCCACTTCAGGTCGGTCAGGGCTCGAAGCCCCGCCCACATCACCGCGCCCATCCCCCGCCGGTCCCTCTCCTGACGCAACACCGCCTCCAGATCGTCGAGCATGTCCGGAAGGCACCCGCGACGCAGTTCGCCCGGGAGCCCCGCTGCGAGGATGCGGTAGCAGGTCAGGATCAGATCGATCATCGGCGTGCGGCGCGTCCTGGCATCAGCCCTGTGCCGCCCGGACCGCGTCGACGAGGGTCTGCAGCCGGTCCGCCTCGAGGCGGAGCAGCTCCCGCCCCCGGACTGTGAGGGCGTGATAGTTCCGGCGCTGGTCGTCGTCCGGGTCGGCATCGCCTTCCAACGGCTCGATGAGCCCCAGCTCCGTCATCTCCCGCACCGCACCGTAGAGCGTCGCCGGCCAGAGCCGGACCGCCCGGTTCGTCCGTGTCTCCACCGCCTCCCGGATCGCGAAGCCATGCATCGGCTCCTGGGAGAGGGAGAGGAGGATGTGGAACCACGCCGGCTTCAACGGCATCAGCCCCTCGATCCCCACCTCCCGGCCATCGACCCTGGCGTCACCTTCGAGCATGATGTCTCCTGTTCCTCGGGGCCGGGCAGCGGCCCCTTCTCGGACCCCTACGAATCCATACCGATATAGATTCATACCGAATGGGTGGAGCCCACATCTCCGCCCGAGACCGCCGGCGACCCCGCGTGGGGAAGGTCCGGGGTCATTACCTGGATCGGGAGGATGCCGTCGCCCGTCCGGGGTATGCTTCCTGGGGTGACGTCAGGTCTCGTGCAAGGGCAGAACACGGAGGACCGGTGGGTCGGCTTCCAGGGATTGAGTGGGCTCGCGGGGGGTGTGGGACTGATCGGCGATCCCACCGGGGCGGCGCTCAGCATCCCTCAGGAGTGGCTGATGGACTCTCCGTTCAGGGACTACCGGGTCCCCGGGTTGATCCTGCTGACCGGGCTGGGCGTCCTTCCGCTGGTGGTTGCCGGGGCCGTCTGGTCGGCCGCGCGCTGGGCTTTGGCGGCTTCGCTGCTGATCGGGCTCATGCTCGTGGTCTGGATCGGTGTGCAGATCTCGATCGTCGGCTACCAGGCGTCCCCCCCGCTTCAGGCCGTGTACGGCAGCCTCGGGCTCGTCATCGCCGCGCTGACGCGGATGCCGTCGGTGCGGGAATATTTCAGGAGCAGTCCCCCGGGGTGATGGCCGGGACGCCCGAGGCGGGCCCGGGTCCGGGGCTGCGAGCCGCCCGAGTTTGCCGAGGCTCTCGTCGGTCGAGAGGATGGGGTCATGAGCAAGACGAATGCGAGGCGCCGGGCCGCGGTCCGGGAGCGGCCCGGACCCGCCCATCGGTCCGGGCGAAGGCCGGAGGGGATGCCCTGGAGGCGGCGCGTTCGTCGCCGGCGGCGGTTGCCAGAGTGAGCGACTCCGGGAACACGGGTGACTCGAAGCTCGGCTTCAACGCCACCTGGTCCATGGCCGTGGGGGGCATGGTCGGGGGCGGGATCTTCTCGACCCTGGGTGTGGTGATCGAGATCGCCGGCCCGTGGGCGTGGATGAGCTTCGTGGCGGCCGGTGTGATCGCGCTGTGCGCCGGCTACAGCTACGTGAAGCTGGCCGAGCACTACGGCGAGGGCGGGGGCGCCTTCACCTTCCTCCGGGAGATCGACGCCGAGGGCTTCGCCGGCAGCCTGTCCTGGGTGCTGATCGTGGGATACGTACTTACGAACGCCGTGTATGCCTTCACCTTCGGCGAGTATCTCGGACACGTCGTGGGACTCGGACCGTGGTTCCCCCGGGCGGCGGCGGTGGCGATTCTCGCCGTGTTCGTCGGGGTGAACCTGCGAGGCGTGGGCGAAGCCGGGGGCGTCGAGGTCTTCCTGGTGTGGTTCAAGCTCGCCGTTCTGGTGGGGCTGGCCGGATGGGGCCTGGCCCGGTGGAGCCCCCCGATGCTCTCCCGAGGTGTGCCGGACGCGGGGATCGGGGCGGCGCTCTTCGGCGCCGCGTCGGTCTTCATGGCGTACGAGGGATTCCAGCTCCTGACCTACGACTACGACGACATCGACTCGCCGAAGACGACGCTGCCCCGGGCGGTGCTCTCGGCCATCGTGGTGGTGATCGCCGTGTATGTCGCCGTCGCCCTGGGTACGGCGATGCTCATCGGTGCCGATCAGGTGGTGGAGCACAAGGAGGTGGCCCTGGCGGTGGCGGGGCGAGAGGCCCTCGGGACCGTTGGACTCGTCATCGTCACGATCGCCGCGGCCTTCTCCACGGGCTCGGCCATCAACTCCACCTTGTTCGCCACCGCGCGGCTCACGCACACGGTGGCCTCGTCCGGGGAGCTGCCCGCCGCCCTCGATCACACCAACGGAGAGGGGATTCCCGACCGTGCCGTGATCGGACTCGGTGCCTTCGCGGCCGCCCTCGCGGTGGTGGGGACCCTCTCGACCCTGGTGGAAGCGGCGAGCCTGGCCTTCCTGTTCACCTTCGCGGTGGTGAGCGCCCTGGCCTTCCGGGAACGGGCGGGGCACCGGACCGTCACCGGCCTCGGCATGGTCCTGGGCGCCGCGGCCACGGTCGCCCTCGTCGTCCGGCTCGTGGACACCGACCCGCTGGCGCTGGGCTTCCTCATCGGGCTCGTGGCCATCGCCGTGTTCGTTCGTCCAGTGCTGCTGCGGCACGTCCAGACGGAGACTTCCTCGGACGATGGGTGAAGCTCACGAGACGACTCATCCTGCGACTCCTGATGGCCCTCCCGCTGCTGGCCGCCTGCGGCGTGAGGGAGCCCATTCCCCCGATCGTCACCGCCGGGCGGGGGCCGGATCCAGTCGGCGATCCTCCGGCCCATGATCTACGTGCTGGCCTACGGGCCCGACCCCCGACACAACGGGGGTACCCGGGGCCGTTGACGGTCGATCGTCCCGGTCCGGCGTCTGGGGCCTCCGAGGGATGGACACCCCAGACGAAGTGGTGGCACCACCCTCTCTCGAGGGGACCCCGGGCTACCGGCTCGAGCCCACCGACGAGATCTGGCCGGTGAACCCGAACGGCCCCTGGACGGGATCCGACCCCGTCAGCGTGTAGTACCCGGTCGCACCCGTGAACCGTCCAGTCCCTCCCACGAGGGGCACCGGCCCGAGGGAAAACGACCCGTCCGGAGCATAGACTACGGCCGTCCCGTCGGCGGTGGCTGTCCCCCGCAGGAACAACACGTCCCCGTTGGCTGCGGCCATCGTGGCCGTCTGGGCCTGGAGCGCGCGCGACCCGTCCGCACCGATCACGACGCAGTTGATAGCGGTCCCCTCGATCCGCCCGAGGTGTAAGGCGACCCCGCTGAAGTCGATCAATACGCCGATGGCTCCCGGGAACTCGGGGCAGGCGCCCGGATCCACGGATGTGCTGAAGACGCCCTGTCCCTTGAAGGGCAGCATCGTCGCGGTGGCCGCGGAGGCGTTCGCGGGGGCGGTGGGGTGGAGTGCCGAGCCATCGGCCCGGTCGGGTTGCAGCGGACCCTCATCTCCGCAGGCGACCCCGACCACGGACACCAGTAGCAACATCAGAAACCGTCTCATCTCTCGCCCTCCTGGGTCGTGTGACCCGAGACACCTGCCGACCCTGCGCGGCGGCGCGAACTCCGGTCCGAACCTCGGTGCCCCGGCGCCAGGCTCTCCGGCGCATTACCATTATGGTCGGGCGGTCTTTCCTGGGCGTTTGACGAGTCTTACGTCCGCCTTATCCCGGGCGGACCATCCCGCCGGCCGTATCATGATCGAGCTTCGGATCCTGGGGCCGCTTCACCTCGGCGACCCCGACGGAGGGGAGGACGTCCCGATCCTCTCGCAGCCACGGCGGCTCGCCGTGCTGTGCTACCTGGCGCTGTCCGCGCCGCAGGGCTTTGTGAGCCGAGACCAGGTCGCCGCCGTCTTCTGGCCCGAGTCCGACGAGGCGCACGCCCGAAACTCGCTGAGTCAGGTCCTCCACGGGCTCCGCCGAGCGCTGGGCGCGGATGTGATATCAACGCGGGGAAATCACGAAGTGGGAGTCAGCCCCCAGCACCTGTGGTGTGACGCGGTGGCGTTCGACGAGGCGGTAAACCGACGGGACTTCCGCGGGGCTCTCGAGCTCTACCGCGGGGATCTGCTCCAGGGGCTCCACCTGGTCGGGACCTCGAAGTTCGACGAGTGGCTGGAGGGCCATCGGCGCAGGCTGAGAGAGGCGGCGGCGGGAGCGGCCTGGCGTCGTGCGGGTGCCCACGTGGACGCCGGACTCCTCCGGGAGGCTCGTCGGGAGGCCGGACGGGCCCTGGATCTCGTCCCCACCGATGAGAGCGCGGTCCGGGGGTTCCTCGCCGCCCTGGCCGAAGCCGGAGGTGCGGCTTCGGCGGTGGACCTGTACGATCGCTTCCGGGCGAAGCTCCGGGACGAGCTGGAGATGGAACCGGGACCGGACACCCGACGCCTGGCCCGGGACATCCGCCTGCGCGCGCTCCCGCCGCGAGAAGGGACCGGAGGGGTTGAGGGAAGGGTGGCAGTGGAATCGCCGGCCGAGGGAGCGTCCATCGCGGTGCTGCCCTTCGTCAACATGAGTGCCGATCCGGCGGACGAGTATCTGAGCGACGGGATCACCGAGGAGATCATCAACGCCCTGACCCAGCTTCCTGGTCTCCGCGTCGCGGCACGCACCTCCTCGTTCACCTTCAAGGGGAGGGCTTCCGACCTCGGGGAGGTGGGACGGAAGCTCGGGGTGGCGACCGTCTTGAGCGGGAGCGTACGCAGGTCCGCCGGCTCGCTGAGGGTCACGGCTCGGCTGGCGGACGTCGCCGACGGATTCCATCGGTGGTCGGAACGGTACGACTGTGAGATGGACGACGTCTTCGCCGTCCAGGACCAGATCACCGCATGCGTGGTCGATCGTCTCCGGCCGACCCTGTCCCCTTCGCCGCCGGTCGGGGGGGCCACGAGCCGGCCCCGGGACCTGGAGGCCTACGAGCAGTACCTGCGGGGTCGCCATTTCCTGAGTCGACGGGGCCCGGGCCTGCGGAAGGCAGTGGAGTGCTTCCGCCGCGCGATCGGGCGCGACCCGGACTATGCCGCCGCACACGTCGGGGTTGCGGACACTCTCGCACTGATCGGTTTCTGGGAGGGGGCGGCGGGGCGCGAGTCCTTCCCGAAAGCGAAGTCGGCAGCGAGGACGGCCCTCGAGCTGGATCCGGGCTCGGCAGAGGCCCACGCATGCCTGGGGTTCATCGCCCTCTGGCACGAGTGGGACTGGCCTGGAGCGGAGCGGGAGCTGCAGCGCGCCCGGCACCTGAGCCCGCGATGCGTGGAAGCGCTCCTCTATCACTGCCAGTACGTCGGCTTCATCCGCTGCGATTGGGGCGAGGCGATCCGTCTTCTCGAGCATGCCCACCGTCTCGACCCCATGTCGGTCGCGGTCTCGGCCATCAAGGGCGCCCACCTTATCCACAGTGGCCAGCCCGCGGAGGCCTTGAAGGTGCTGGATTCGGCGCGCGAGCTGGCGCCTGGCATGACGATGCTCCACTGGTATCGGGGCCTGGCATACCGACGGCTCGGGCGCTCCGACGAGAGCGTCGCCGCGATGGAACGCGCTCTCGCCCTCGGCGAAGGCGATCCCCACGTGCTCGGGGAGCTGGTCCTGGCTCTGGTCGAATCCGGGCGAGAGGCGAAGGCCCTGGCCCTCCTGGACGAGGGCGACCTGCCCCGTTCGCAGCCCCTGTACGCGGCCATGGCGAACGCTCTGATGGAAAGAAGGGAGCCCGCGCTCCGGTGGCTGGAGGACGCCTACGAGCGGAGGGACCCGCTTCTGCCTACGGCACGCTGGATGCCGGAGTTCGCACCATTGAGCGCCGATCCCCGTTTCGGGAAGCTGCTTCGCCAACTGGCGTTGCCGTAGAAGAGAATGCGCTGAATGAGCGGATCCTCCGTCCGCATCCACACTGGCGGACCGCCCTGGCACGTCTGGATGTTGCGTGGAGCCTCGTCCCGATTGCGGTCCCTGCTTCGGGAATTCTCGTGGTCCCCTCCAGTTCCCGGCGGAGGGCGTTGCTGAATTCCGTGGCACGCCGTCCCAGAAACCGGCGCAGGGGCTGCGGTAGCGCCGGAAACACGTCCACGGGAGTAGTCCGGCGATGACCATGCACCGGCCTCCCCGGCGGGTGCGTGCGAGCTCCCGCAGCTCCCGTTGCCGGGCGAGGCAACGGTCCAGAGCCACGTCCCGGGTGACGTCGTTTACACGGAGGGAGGTGCCCAGGCCGTCGAAGGACGACTCCGGCCGCTCTGGTGCCCCGGAGTCACCGCTGCAGGACGCGGACCCGAACGCCGCCTATCGCCGCAACGGCGCCTGCCGCACCCCGTCCACCGGTTCGTCCCGAACCTGGACCACCGAGCGGGATTCATGGCCGCTCACCCGCAAGACGACCGTGTACGACCCCACCGGGACCAGCTGCCGGTAGGCCCACTCGCTGGGCGTCCCACTGCCCCGGGGCTGGGTCAGGTCGGCGGTGGCGTCGGAGCGCAGGTCCCACCACACCGCGTGGACCCCGGCGGCGCCGGGTCCCTCCAGAGTGCGCACTGTCTCGCCCTCCGCATTCCGAATCTCGATGACGGCGCTGTCTGCGCCGCTGCCGGAGCCGACAGCGTAGCGGACGGCGGTCCCCACAGGCGGGGTCTCGGCCCGGAACATCTCGTCGCCGTTCAACTCCTCGATGGTGTTGCCGTAGGTGACCCGCCAGCGGAATTTCGTCGCCGTCTTCACGTCGAAGGCGTGCAGCGGGGCGGCCAGCGCCTTGGCCATCTCGGCCGTGGGGCCGATGTCCACGGTCCAGATCGCCAGACCGAAGGTCCCGGCCACCAGGTCCCGGTCCCGCTCCTGGAGGGCCAGGGTCCGGACGCCGACGGTGGGGAGCCCGGAGCCCAGCGGCACCCAGTTGACGCCGCCGTCGAGGCTGACCCGGACACCGTGCTCCAGGCCCACGTAGAGGACGTCGGGGTTGTCCGGGTCCTCCCGAATGACGTACGAGGGGCCGTCGTCCAGGTCGCCGACCACCGACGTCCACGTCTCACCCCCATCGTCGGTCCGGTACAGGTACGGGCTTGTGTCGTCGCGGGTGTGGCAGTCCAGGGCGACGTACGCCCGGTCCCGGTAGAAGCGGGAGGTCTCGATCTCCGAGACGACGCAGTGCTCCGGGGCGTCGGGGAAGTGGCCGTCGACCTGTTCCCAGTGGTCGCCGTCGTCGGTGGTGACCCAGACCGGTCCGTCGTCGGCCCCCACCCACAGGGTGCCGGCGTCGAACCGCGACTCCGCCACTGAGAAGATCGTCCCGTAGGAATGGTACCCGTCCCGGCTGCCCAGGAAGGTCCGG
>JARRPL010000167.1:0-10386 GCA_037382905.1 Gemmatimonadota bacterium
CCGCGCCGAGGTGGCCGGGCGGACCATCACCGGGGTCGGCAGGCGAGCCAAGAACATCGTCCTCAATCTGGACGAGGGGGAGGCGGTCCTCCTGGTCAACCTGGGGATGACGGGGCGGCTGATCCCCGTGGGCTTTCCGGGCCGCTCCCGCGGGAAGCCCACCCACCCCGCCGTTCGATTCGGGTTCGGAGACCGCCGGAGCCTGATCTTCGACGACACACGCCGTTTCGGGTGCCTCGAAGTCCTCGATCGGGAGACGTGGGCCGAGCGATCCCGTGGCCTGGGACCCGAACCCCTGGACTCCGGATACCGCTGGGCCCGCCTCCACCGGGACCTCCAGACCTCCCGGACTCCCATCCGGAACTGGCTGCTGGATCAGCGGCGCATCGCAGGCGTAGGGAACATCTACGCCAACGAAGCGTGCTTCCGGGCCGGACTCCGCCCGGACCGTCCGGCCCGTGAGATCACTGCGCACGAAGCCCGGACGCTTCATCGGGGGATCCGGGAGGTCCTCCGGGCGGGCATCCGTCACGGGGGCACCACGCTGCGGGATTATCGGAACGCCGACGGCGAGCCCGGCGGGAACCAGGATCGTCTGCGGGTCTATGGACGGGAGGGGGAGCCCTGCCCCACCTGCGACGCGCCGGTCCGCCGGATCGTGTTCGGCAACCGATCCGCCTTCTTCTGCCCCGAGTGCCAACGCTGACCATGGGCCGCCCCCCTCTCTCCCACCTCCTGGCACTGGGCCTGGCGGCCTGGCTCCACGCCGGACCGCTGGCAGCTCAGGACAAGGCAGCCCCGGACGCCCCCCCGGGGGCGGATCTGCCGGTTCGGGTCGTCGCGCTGGACAATGGCATGCGCTTCCTGGTCCTGGAGCGACCTGCGGCCCCCACGGTGGCGTTCGTGGTCACCTACCCCGTCGGCGGGGTCAACGAGTCGCTGGGCTCCACGGGTACGGCCCACCTTCTCGAACACCTGCTCTTCAAGGGATCCGGTACCATCGGAACTCGCGACGTCGTGGCGGAACGGCGTCTCTTCGCCCGGATGGACGCCCTCCAGGACACCCTTCTCCTCCTCCGGGGACGTCGCTCACCCGACTCCACCCGTATGCGGACGATGCAGGAGGGGATCGCGGCGTTGGAGGACTCCGCCCGGACGTTGGTCATTCCGAACGAGTTCGATGCGATCCTGGCCCGCGTCGGCGCCCGGGGGCTCAACGCCACCACGAGCCACGAGGCCACCACCTACTTCGTGGAGCTCCCGTCGAATCGGGCCGAGCTCTGGTTCGCCCTGGAGTCGGACCGCATGCGGGATCCGGTGTTCCGGGAGTTCTACACGGAGCGGGACGTGGTCATGGAGGAGCGACGCCTGCGCATCGAGACGAGCCCGGGGGGACGGATGTACGAGGAGCACCTCGCCGCCGCCTTCACCATGCATCCCTACGGCGTCCCGGTGGTCGGCTACATGTCGGACCTGGAGAACCTGACCCGCCGACAGGTGGCGGACTACCATCGTCGCCATTATGGGCCCGACAACGCCGTGGTGGCGGTGGTAGGGGCGGTGGACGCGGCCCAGGTGGAGTCCTGGGCCCGGACGTACTTCGACGATCTGGAGCCGGGGCACCCTCCTCCCCCGGTCCTGGCCAGGGAACCGGAACAGGCGGGGCCCCGCCGGGTGGAGCTTCGGATGGACGCCGGGCCCTCTCTTCGCATGGGCTGGAAGGTGCCCCCGGCTACCCATCCCGACGCCCCCGCCCTCTCCATGCTCGCCGCCCTGCTCACCGGGGGGACTACGGCCCACCTCCAGAAGGCCCTGGTGGACGAAGGTCGATGGGTCAGCTACGTCGGAGCCAGCATGGGCCCCGGTGACCTGGATCCACGCCTGTTCACACTCGACCTGACGCCGCGTGCCCCCCACTCGGTGGAGACCGTGGAGGCGGCAGTGCTGGAGGCGCTGGATGCGTTCATGCGCGAGCCCCCCTCCGACGCGGCGCTGGAACGGGTCCGGACGCGGATCGCTGCCGGCGACGTGCGCCGACTCCGATCGAATCTGGGCCTGGCCAGCCAGCTCTCCTACGCGGAGGCGGTGCTGGGGGACTGGCGCTCCGGGTTCCGCCTCGGGGACGCGATCCGCACGGTGACCCCGTCTCAGGTCCTGGACGTGGCCCGGCGGTACCTGCGACCCGAGGGCCTCACGGTGGCCACCCTGGTCCGGAACGAGGAGACGTCTTGAGGCGAGCCCGGGTGCCCCGGCCCGCGCTGGCGGGCCTTTCGGCGTGGCTGGTCCTGTGGACTGTGTGGGGAGCCCGGCCTGACCCGGTCCAGGCCCAGCAGCCCGGCCGGGAGACCGTGGAGACCCTGACCTTCACGGAACTGGACTTCCACCCGCCGACCCCCGTCGAACACCGGCTCAGCAATGGGGTCACCGTCTTCTTCCTGCCGGATTCGACGCTCCCCCTGGTGGACGTCTACGCCCGCTTCTCCGGGGGCTGGGGTCGTTTCGAACGCCGTCACTTTGCCGCGGGTTCCGCGCTTCCCTCCCTCCTCCGGAGGGGCGGTACCCGAACCCGCTCTCCGGACTCGGTGAGCCACGCCATGGAGTACCTGGCGCTCCAGACGAGCTTCGGCGGATCCGGCGAGTCGGTCACCTCGACCCTGAACACGCTGCGCCGGCACCTTCCCGAGGCCCTCGATCTCTGGGCCGAGATGCTCCGGGAGCCAGGCTTCGATACGGCGGAGATCGCCGTGTGGCGGGGCCGGGAGCTGGAGAACGTCCGTCGGCGTACGGATGAGCCGGGACGGCTGGCCTTCGCGGAATTCAACCGACTGCTCTATGGCGACCACCCGGTGGGATGGGAGATGACGGTGGACGACCTGACCCCGGAACGTCTCACTGACGAGGAGCTCCACTGGGTGCACGAACGGGTGCTCTGTCCCGGGAATCTCCTGCTGGGAGTCGCCGGTGACGTCGCGTGGGACGAGATAGAGCCGCTGCTGGAACAGGAGTTCGCGTCGTGGCCCGAATGCCCCGAGCCGCTTCCCCCCTCACCGGCTGCCCAGGTGGGTGCCGACCCGGGCGTCTACCTCGTCCCGCGACCGGTGAACCAGAGCGTGGTCGTCATGGCCCACCCCGTCTCCCTGCAACAGGGCGACACCCCGGAGTACTTCGCCTCCCGAATCGGCAATGCCATCCTGGGTGCGGGGGGCCTGACCTCACGTCTCATGGGGCGGATTCGGACCGAGGAAGGGCTCGCCTACGGCGCCTCCTCCGTCTGGACCACCCCTCGCAGGTACGAGGGTCTTCTGGGGGCCACGACCCGGACCCGCACCGATGCCACGGCCCGCGTCGTCCGGCTCGTCCGCGAGACCTTGGTCTCGATGACGGAGGAACCCGCCACCGAGGACGAGGTGAACGCCGCCGTGGACGAATGGGTCAACGGATGGGTCTTCAACTTCGAGTCGCCGTCGCGCATCGTGGCTCGCGCACTGGCGTTCCGGGCGTCGAAGCTCCCGGACGACTGGCTCACGAGATACCTGGCGGGGATCCAGGCGGTGGAGCCCGACGACGTCCGCCGTGTCTACGGTCGCCACCTGCGACCGGACCAGCTCGTCATCCTCGTGGTGGGCGATCCCGGACCCTTGCGTGAGCCTCTGGAGGCGCTGGGGCCCGTCACGGTTCTGGAACCGGGACGATAGTCGTCGCTGCCGGTGATCAGGACATGGCGGAGGACGCCCCGGACGAATCGCGTTCCTCGCCGCACCATGTTCACGGGTCGGGAGAGGCGGCCCGTCAGGAGGTCTGCCCGGGCCCTGAGCTTTCCGGCCCCATCCAGGGAATAATCCGAGGGACCGTACCCGAACTCCCTCAGCCGCGACCCGGCCACATACTCGAAGGTCGCCACATCCTCCGGCGGAGCCTTGGTCCTCCACTTCGCGGCGTTGTCCGGGTTGATGGCGTTGTTGGGGCCGTTCCACGT
Organism: Gemmatimonadota bacterium; assembly: GCA_037382905.1. Classification (GTDB taxonomy): domain Bacteria; phylum Gemmatimonadota; class Gemmatimonadetes; order Longimicrobiales; family Gaopeijiaceae; genus Gaopeijia. The sequence goes on from JARRPL010000167.1 coordinate 3,977, forward strand.
GGAGAGGGCAGGATTCAGATCGCGGGCCTCCGTGACCTCCAGCATGGAGACGTCGAAGTCGAGCCCCGCGAACTCCGCGACCCGGGGAACCACGGAGCCGGGATCACGGATGAGGTTCTCGTACCGGACCTCCAGGTAACGGTCGGGGTGGCGCCGTCCGAAGGCCCGTGCCTTCGCCAGGGCCCGCTCCCAGCTTCGGGCGATCCGGGCGGCGTTGGTGTCCCACCCGGTCCATCGCTCGAGACTCCGGACGGAGAGCATCACGTCGCGGCCGTCGCGGTAGATGTGGACGTAGCGCGCGTCCGGGAAGAGCTTCCGCAGCGCATCCAGCTTGGTGAGGTAGCCCGGGCTCTTGTCCCCCCAACGAGGGGCGCCCCGATCCGCCGCCCACCGCGACATGACGTGGTCGAGCACGCTGGACACGCTGGGATCCGCGACCCGGGCGACCTGACGCGCATCCACCTCCAGGGCGTTCACCAGGCTTCGGGGCTCGGTTGCGATGGCCTGGGCGAGGCGGACCCGGTTCTGCTCCCGGGTGAGGGGCCAGAAGGCGAGCTGGGTGTAGTAGTACCGCGGGATGAAGAAGGACTCGACGAAGATCGAGATGTCCGGATGCCGGTCCACGATGTTCCCCAGCAGGGTGGTGCCGGATCGCATGTACCCTGTGATGAACAGGGGACCGTGTTTGACTTCGGCAGGCACGGAGGTCGGGAGCGGAGGTGGACGGGACCATCCCGGCGTCGGGGACCGGGCGACCGTTCGGCGGTCGCTAAGGAAGAATAGCGGCGGCGACCGTGTTCGCTAAAGGAGTGACGCTCGTTCAGGGCGCGCTCAGGCGGTCCCCCAGTGGAGTGCAGCGATCCCGCCCGTGAGAAGCTGGTAGCCCGCATCCCGGAACCCGGCGGCCTCCACGCGCCGAGCCAACTCCTGGGGGCCCGGGAACTCCTTCACCGACTCGGGCAGGTACGTGTAGGCCCACGGATGCCCCGAGACCACCCGGCCCACGAGGGGAAGGATGCGGTGGAAGTAGAAGAGGTAGAGACCTCGCATGATCGCATTCGGAGGCACGGTGAACTCCAGGATCACCAGGCGGGCCCCGGGTCTGAGGACCCGCCGGAACTCTCTGAGGCCGAGATCCAGATCCGACAGGTTCCGAACCCCGAACCCCACGGTGGCACCGTGGAAGGTGCCGTCGGAGAAGGGCAGCCGGAGCGTGTCCCCGCACACGGGCACCACCGGGGCGTCCTTCAGCTTGTCCTGCCCCACCACGAGCATGGGCTGGGCGAAGTCCGACGCCACCACACGACCGCCGAATCCGGTGCGGCCCGCCAGCTCCAGACTCAGGTCGTAGGTCCCCGCGCAGGCATCCAGGTAGGTCCCGTCCGGAGTGTCCTCCCAACCGAGTCGATCCACCGTCTTTCGCCGCCACGCCCGGTCGATGTTCAGCGAGAGGACGTGGTTCAGGAGGTCGTACCTCGGTGCGATCTCCGAGAAGATCTCCTGGACCTGCTTCTCTCGGTCGGCCCCCCTGGAGGGGATCGCCTGGGGGTCGGGCATGATGGAATCCGTTGGAAGGGCACCGAGGGGCGGTTAGCTTGCGCGAGCCGGGCCGGTCGCCGGTCTTACCCCCGGGGGTGGAAGCGAATGGAAAGCTACCCGGGGACGGAAGCCGGTTCCATCCCTGCAGGCTCCGTGAAACCTTCTCCCGACGCGATCCGTAGGGTCCGTTGCCATGGCCTCACATTCTGCCACGGCCGACGGTGCCCTGCCCCTGGATTCCCGAGACGGCGGAGCGAGACCGCTGGCCACGAACTACGCCGATCAGGACGACCGTGCCCTTGCCGCCCTTGCGGCACAGGGTCGCGAGAGCGCGTTCCGGGAGCTCCTGACCCGGTACGAACGCCCGGTCTTCTCCCTGGTGTTCCGCATGGTCCGGGACCGGGCGCTTGCCGAGGATCTGGCACAGGAGTCCTTCATCCGGGCCTTCAACGCCATCGACTCCTACGACCCGACCTACAAGTTCTCGAGTTGGATCTTCAAGATCGCCAACAATCACACCATCGATCATCTGCGAAAGCGGAAGCTGGATACGGTGTCGATCCACGGTGCGCCCTCGGCGTCGTCTGCCGAGGAGCAGGAACGGACCCGGATCACCCTCGAGTCCACGACGGAGCGTCCCGACGACTACGTGGAGAGCCGGGAGCTCGGCGGCCTCGTGGAGCAGGCCATCGGACAACTCCGTCCGGAGTATCGGACGGCCATCCTCCTGAGACACGTGGAGGGCTACGCGTACGAGGAGATCGCCGACACCATGGCCCTCCCTCTTGGGACGGTGAAGACCTACCTGCACCGGGCTCGAAAGGAGTTGAAGGACATCCTCACCCCGCTGACGTCGTGACCCGCCGTCATCCACCCCGGCCCCCGCGGATCCTGCGTCTGAAACCCCGGTTTCCCGCATTCCGTAGGGGGCAGCAGATCAACCGAAGGAGCGAACCGTGAGCGAACGACACCGACATCTCAGCGCCGAGCGCATGCAGGCGCTCCTGGACGGGGAATTCCCCGCCCGGGAGGCCAGCGCGCTCCGCAGCGAGATCGCGGCGTGCGCCCGGTGCAGCGCCGAGTTCGAGGCGTGGGAGACGCTGTTCGACGACCTCGGCGAGCTGCCGGCCTTCGAGCCGTCGGTCCACTTCGGCGACCGGGTCATGGACCAGCTCTCCATTCCCGCGCGGCGGCCGGCCCTGGCGGGCCTGCTGGTGAAGGACGCCCCGGGTCACGCGACCCCCGAACAGATGCTGGAGCACCTGGACGGACGCCTGGCGGCCCGGACCTCCGTCCGCCTGGAGGAACATCTCGAGGCGTGCGCCGCCTGCCGAGGGGAGATGGAGGGCTACCACAGCCTCTTGTCCCGCCTCGACGGGCTGCAGGAGTTCGCGCCTTCGCCGGGGTTCGGCGAGGCGGTCATGGCCAGTGTGCGGATTCAGCAGATGGCCGCGGTGGTCATGGCGCCCACCACCCGCTCGGGGCGCATCGTCTCCTGGGTACGAGAGCACCTTCCGTCCTCCAGCCGGGGATGGGCCGCGGCGCTGGGCGTCGGCACCGTCCCTGCGGTCATCGCGGCGCTGGTGATCCACACCGTGTTCTCCTTCGAGCAGATGACGCTGGGGAGTCTCCTCTCCTTCGTGGGCTTCAAGCTCTCGACCCTCGGGTCGGGAATGACGGCCTGGCTCCAGGGCTGGATCGGCTCCACGCCGGTCCTGACCCGGAGCCTCGACGTGCTGCAGGCCCTCAGCGCCTCTCCCACCATGCTGGCTGCGGCAGCCGTGCTGTCGTCCGCCACCGTCCTCGGGGCGGCATGGATCCTCTACCGGAATCTCATCGTCCCCACTGGGGAAGAAGGTCGTTATGCGCAGGTTTCGTTCTGAGCTGCTGAAGGGCGCCGTTCTCGCGGCGGCCCTTCTCCCGGTCCTCCAGCCTGGAGCCCTCTCCGGGCAGGGGGCCCCCGACGTGGTGGCGAAAACCGTGACCATGGGAACCGACCGGGCTCGACTCACGTTGGAGTTCTCCGACGGCTCCGACCTGGAGCTGGGCCTGGAGGACGGCCAGGTCCGGGTCGGCGACGAGACGGTGGGGAGCTACGAACCGGGTGGACTCCTGGAGTCCGCCTGGCGGGATCTCGTGACCCGCACGGTTCAGCTCGACGACGCAGACCTCCCGGAGGCGTTGGTGGACTGGGCGCCGCCGGAAGGGCTCGAAGGGGATGCCGCCCGTGTGGCGTCCCGACTCGACGAGCTTCTGGCTCGCCGGTTCGACACGGCGGCGGTCCGGATCCGAGCCCGGACGCGTGAGGCGGAAGGGCTGGACCGGCTGGGCGGCCTCGGGAGCCTGGCCCTCCTCTCCCGGCTCGAGCTCCTGGCGGGGCTCGAAGACGTACTGGAGGGACTGCAGGACTCGAACCTCCAGGTGGTGGTGGACGACCATCTCGAGATCGACGCCGGGAGCGAGTTCGACGGCTCCATCCTGGTGGTCGACGGGTCCCTCGAGGTCCGGGGCACGGTGCGGGGCGACGTGGTCGTGGTGGACGGAGAGGTGGAGCTGTATCCCGGTAGCCGCATCACCGGAACCTTGAATCTCCGGGAGGCGGAGCTGGACAATGACGGGGGCGAGGTGTCCGGAGGGATCGACGTACTGGAGATGGATCGGAGGGACTTCCAGGAGGACCTCCGTTCCGAGATCCTCCGGGAGATCCGGAGCGAGATCTCCGTCGACGATCAGGGAGGATCCAGCTGGACCTCCCCGCTCCGGAGCGCCGCCAGCGCCTTCGGCAGCATCCTGGGCACTCTGGTGAACATCCTGGTGCTGGGCGCCCTGGGGGCGGGCCTGTTCCACTTCGCCGGCGGCAACATGGAGACGGTGGCCCAGGTGGCCCGGGAATCCACCGGCCGGGCTGCGGTGGTGGGGCTTGCGGGCTCCGCCCTGATCCTGCCGGTCTTCGTCCTGGGGATCGTGGGTCTGGCCATCACCATCGTGGGGATCCCCGCCATCCTGCTCTGGGTCGTCCTCTTCCCTGCCGCGGTGGTGATCGCCGGGCTGATGGGATACCTGGCAGTGGCCCGAAACCTGGGAGTCTGGCTCGAGCGGCAGCGCTACGGCTTCACCGATTGGATCCGCTTGCAGAATCCCGTGACGCTGGTCTTCGGCGGGCTCCTGGTCCTGATGGCCCCCTTCGTCTTCGGAGAGGTGCTGGGGATCGTGGGCTTCCTCGGGATCCTGGAGGTGCTCCTGGTCATCACCGGCGTCAGCGCCACCGTGTTCGCCGCCGCGGTGGGCTTCGGCGCGGTCCTCATCACCCGGGGAGGCCGGCAGCCCGCGGAGTGGGGCACCGAGTTCTTCCGAGGTTGGCGAGGTCAGGGAGGATCGGCGGCCTGGAATCGATGGTCCGAGACCGAGGACGATCTGGAAGAGTTCTTCGAGGAGACCGCAGCCGCGACGGCACGGGCGGAGAAGGCGGCCTCCGAGGCCGGGTCCGAAGCAGCGGAGATGGCCGAGGGGATGGCCGACGCGGCCTCCGAGGCCGCGAAGGAGACGGTCGAGACCGTCTCCGACGCCGTCGACGCGGCATCCGAGACCGTGGAGACCGCCGCTGAGGCCTTCGACGAGGAGTTGGACCGCAAGCGTCGCGAGTATCAGGCCGGGAGCCCGGGGCCGGGGGAGGACGCTCACGACCACGGCGAGGAACACGGACCGGGCCACGAGCACGGGGACGACGACGATGCGTGACCGATTCGCCTGGATGAGCCTGATGGGGGCCCTGGCCCTCCTGGCGGCCACGCCCGGGACCGGGTGGGGTCAGGACTGGGAGACCCTGTCCGCCTCCCGACGCCAGGGCGACGTGTCCCGTTTCGACGTGCGGGTCCGCTACGGGGCCGGCAGCTTCCAGGTCCGGCCGGCGGAGTCGGGGGTCCTCTACGACGTCGAGCTGCGGTACGACGCCGAACAGTTCGACCCGGTGGCGGAGTACCGGAACGGTCGCCTGGAGGTGGGGACCGACACCCATGGTCGGAACACCAACGTCAAGGACAGTGGCGGTGAGATGGTTCTTCAGCTGGCCCGGGACGTGGAGACGGATCTGGTGCTGGAATTCGGGGCCGTCCGCGCGAATCTGGATCTGGGAGGGATGGCCCTCTCCAGCCTCGACCTGGAGACGGGAGCCTCCGAATCGACGGTGGACTTCTCCGCCCCCAACCAGATCCGGATGCGCTCCGCCGAGATGCAGGTGGGGGCCGCAGCGTTCACCGCCAACAACCTGGGGAACCTGAACGCGGACCGGCTCGAGTTCAGCGCAGGGGTCGGCGAGGTCGTGCTGGACTTCGGGGGCGAGTGGGTCCGGGACCTGGAGGTGGACCTGTCCATGGGGCTCGGCTCCCTGGAATTGCACATTCCGCAGGAGATCGGGGTACGAATGGACAAGGACTCGTTCCTGACCAGTCTGGACGCCCCGGCCATGGTCAAGGACGGAGACAGTTACTATTCCGAGAATTGGGATGACGCCGAGCACCGGCTGAGGATCGACATCGACGCCGCATTCGGGAGCATCCGCGTCGTCCGGACGCGTTGACTTCACAGGAGGCCACAATGATCAGTTCCCTTCTGACCTTTTTCGCGGTGGGCCTGGCGGCCATCGTCGTGGCGGGACTCGTGCTCGCCGTCGTCGGCACCGTCCTGGGGATCGCCGGCTCCCTGGTGGGCTTCCTCCTCTTCAAGGTCGCGCCGGTGATGCTGGTGGGGTGGGTGGTGCTGAAGCTCCTCGACCGGAAGTCACCTCGCCAAATCTCCGAGGCGGACCGACGCTGGCTGGAAGGGGACTGAGTCAGCCCCCCTCCTCCAGCCGCTCCCGGACCGCCCGCGCGACC
>JARRPL010000168.1:0-6635 GCA_037382905.1 Gemmatimonadota bacterium
GTCATCGCGCTCCACACCGCGTACATGGCCACCCTCTTCGTGGGCTTTCTCTCGGTGGAGGGACGCTTGATCCTCGCGCTGGTGGCGTACGCCGCCTACGGCGTCAACGCCGCCCAGTTCCTCCTCAAACTCCGCCGCGCGCGTCTCCAGGCCTCCCCTCCCTTGAGGACCGCATGACCGGGTCACTCCCCACCCTCTCGCCGAACGCCTGCGATGCCCCCGTCCTCAAGGAACGGGGCCAACGCGAGGTGTTCTGCGGCCTCACCGGGATCCTCTGGCTGCACCGGAAGATGCAGGACGCGTTCTTCCTCATCGTGGGATCCAGGACCTGTGCCCATCTCATGCAGTCGGCGGCGGGGGTCATGATCTTCGCCGAACCGCGCTTCGGCACCGCCGTGATGGAGGAGAAGGACCTGGCGGGCATGGCGGTGATGGACGAGGAACTCGACCGGGTCGTCGGTCGCCTTCTGGAGCGCCGCCCCGAGATCCGCACCATCTTCCTGGTGGGCTCGTGCCCCTCGGAGGTCATCAAGCTGGATCTCCATCGGGCCGCCGAACGCCTGGAAGCGACCTCCGGGGGCGTCCGCTTCGTCCATTACACGGGGTCGGGGATCGAGACGACCTTCACGCAGGGAGAGGATTCCTGCCTCAAGGCCCTCGTCCCCCGCCTCCCGGACGCGGAGGACGGAACCTCCAACCTGCTGGTGGTGGGAACGCTGGCGGACGTGGTGGAGGAGCAGCTCCTCCGCATCTTCCGGGAGCTGGGGATCGGACCCGTGGACTTCCTCCCGGGCCGCCGGGCCGACCTGCTCCCGCCCGTGGGCGCAGGGACGCGCGTGCTCGCGGCCCAGCCCTGGGTGAACGACACCCTCCGGGCGCTGCAGGGCCGCGGCGCACAGGTCCTGGGGGCTCCCTACCCCCTGGGAGCGGAAGGCACCACGGAGTGGATCCGCGCTGCCGCCCGCGCCTGGGAGATCCCCGACCAGGAGGTGGACCGGGTGGTGGCTCCGGCCCGGGCCCGGGCCCGACGGGCCGTGGAGCGATACCGGGAGGCGCTGGAAGGCCGTTCCATCTTCTTCTTCCCCGACTCCCAGCTCGAGGTGCCCCTGGCCCGCTTCCTTTCCAGGGAGCTCGGCATGCGACTCCTCGAGGTGGGGACTCCCCATCTGGACGGTGATTTCATGGCGGCGGAGCTGGAGCGGCTGCCGGCGGAGATCACCCTCTCGGAAGGTCAGGACGTGGAGCGCCAGCTGGACCGGTGCCGGGCCGCGGAGCCCGATCTGACGGTGTGTGGGATGGGTCTGGCGAACCCTCTCGAATCCGAGGGGCTTCGGACCAAGTGGTCCATCGAGCTGGTCTTCACCCCCATCCAGGGCTTCGAGCAGGCGGGAGACCTGGCCGAGCTCTTCCATCGCCCGTTGGATCGGGTCAACCGGCTGAGGGTCTGATGCAGCTCACCGTCTGGACGTACGAGGGACCGCCCCATGTGGGCGCCATGCGGGTGGCGACGGGGCTCAAGGACGTGCACTACGTTCTCCACGCGCCCCAGGGAGACACGTACGCCGACCTCCTCTTCACCATGATCGAGCGGCGGGACCATCGGCCCCCGGTGACCTACACCACCTTCCAGGCCCGGGATCTGGGAGGCGACACCGCCGACCTGGTCGTGGAGAGCGTGCGGGACGCCTACGAGCGGTACCGGCCCGCCGCCCTTCTGGTGGGTGCCTCCTGTACCGCCGAACTCATCCAGGACAACCCCGGGGGCCTCGCAGAGAGCCTTGGACTGCCGGTCCCGGTGGTCCCGCTCGACCTCCCGTCGTACCAGCGGAAGGAGAATTGGGGCGCCGGGGAGACCCTCTACCAGCTGGTGCGAAGCCTGGCGGGCCGGAACGCGCCGGAGCGGGGCTGGAAGCGTCCTCCGCGGGCCGCCGGCCAGGCCCCCTCCTGCAACATTCTGGGCGCCACCGCGCTGGGGTTCCGGCATCGGGACGACGTCACCGAGATCCGACGTCTCCTGGAGGGAATGGACATCGAGGTCCGGAGCGTGGTCCCCCTGGGCGCCTCCGCCGCCGAGGTGGCGGCGCTGGGCGAGGCGGACTTCAACGTCGTGCTCTACCCCGAGGTGGCGGACAGCGCCGCCCGGTGGCTGGAGCGCACCTTCGATCAGCCCCGCACCCGGGTCGTCCCCATCGGCGTGGGCGCCACGCGGGACTTCGTCCGAGAGGTGGCGGAGCTCGCGGGCGTGAGCCCCGAAGGAGGCCTCGCGGCCATCGACACGCGCCTGCCCTGGTGGTCCCGGTCCGTGGACTCCACATACCTGACGGGCAAGCGGGTCTTCATCTTCGGGGACGCCACCCACGCCGTGGCCGCCGCCCGGGTCGCCGACCAGGAGATGGGCTTCGAAGTCGTGGGGCTCGGGACCTACAGCCGGGAATTCGCCCGGGACGTCCGGAAGGCCGCCAAGGAGCTGGGCCTCGAGGCGCTCATCAGCGACGATCACCTCGAGGTGGAGGAGGCCATCGCCGCCGCCGCTCCCGAGCTGGTGCTGGGGACGCAGATGGAGCGCCACATCGCCAAGCGGTTGGGGATCTTCTGCGCCGTGATCTCCGCACCGGTCCACGTCCAGGACTTCCCGGCGCGGTACGCCCCCCAGATGGGGCCCGAAGGCGCCAACGTCCTCTTCGACACCTGGATCCACCCCCTGGTCATGGGGCTGGAGGAGCACCTGCTGGGCCTCTTCCAGGAGGACTTCGAGTTCGGCGACGGAGCGGTTCCGTCCCATCGGCATAACGAGCACTCCGCCCGGACCGAGTCCGCGACGGCCCCGGGCACCCTCGAGCGGAGCGTGTCCCCCGACGGGAGTGTCCCACGGGAAGACGCGGTCGCCGACGTTCCGGCCCCCTCCACGCCCCACCCCGCCCCCGCCACGGTCTCCTGGACCGGCGAGGCGGAGGCGGAGCTGAAGCGGATCCCCTTCTTCGTTCGTGGCAAGGCCCGCAAGAACACCGAGGCGTACGCCCGGGAGCGGGCCATCTCCGAGATCGACGTCGATACTCTCTACGAGGCCAAGGCCCACTTCGGTAGCCGATGACCCCGACCACCACTCCCACCCCGCCCAGGACCCGCTCCAAGGCTCGACGGGCCGGTGCGTCCTCCAGGCCCGCCGACGGGGTCCCCTTCCCCGTCGTCACGTTGGACAATCACCTGGTGGGGGCGCTCCACCGGGCGAACCAGCGGCTCCGGCGGCAGGGGATCCACCTGGACCTGAGGGTCCACGTGGCGGCGGACTGGCAGGCACCGGGGGAGCCGGAGCGGATGGCCCGGGACCTGGCCGAGAGCCCCCTGGTCCTGGTGACCCAGCTCTTTCTTCAGGAGCATGTGGACGCCGTCGCACCGCTTCTGGACACCCACGGCGACGGTCACGCCGCCCGGGTCTGCCTCATGTGCCACGGGGACCTCACGAATCGGACCCGCATGGGTCGGTTCGAGCCCGGCGCGGCCAGCAAGTGGTCCCCGGCGGGGCTGATGCGCCGGCTGCGGGGCCGTTCGAGGGAGGGAGGCGACTCGGGGGAACGGCAACTCCGCAGCCTGAAGCGGGCCGGACGAATGCTCCGCTTCATCCCGGGTTCCGCCCAGGACGTGCGGGTCTATCTGATGGCCCTTCAAGCGTGGCTTTCGGGCTCGGACGACAACCTGGAGGCCCTCCTCCGGACCGTGGCCCTTCGATACGCTCCCGAGGCCTTCCCGGGCCAGGAGGCGGGGCCACTGCCCGAGCTGGAGGACTATCCGGAGTCGGGCCTCTACCACCCGGACCTTCCCGGGGCCGGGATCACGGAGGAGCTCCGGGACCTCCCGGCGCCCCGGCGACCCCGGGGCACCGTGGGACTCCTGGTCATGCGCTCCTACGTGCTCGCGGGGAACACGGCTCATTACGACGCGGTCATCCGGGCGCTGGAAGCCCGGGGTCTGGCGGTCCGCACCGCCTTCGCCGCCGGGCTGGACAACCGCCCCGTGCTGGACCGCTGGTTCCGTCACGGCGACGGGAGCGCCAGTGTGGACGCCCTCGTCTCGCTCTCGGGCTTCTCCCTGGTGGGCGGGCCGGCCTGGCACGACGCCGATCGGGCCCAGGAGGCGCTGGCGTCGCTGGACGTCCCCTTCGTGGTGGCCCAGCCGCTGGAGTTCCAGACTGTGGAGGCGTGGCAATCCGACGTCCGGGGCCTCACGCCCCTGGAGACGGCCCTGATGGTCTCCATGCCGGAGCTGGACGGAGCCATCAGCCCCATGGTCTTCGGGGGCCGTGGCGGTTCGGCGTCCTCCGGGTCACCCGACGCGGTACCGGTGCCGGAGCGCATCGAACATCTGGCGGAGCGGCTGGACCGCTGGATCACCCTCCGTTCCCTGCCCAGGGCGGATCGGAAGCTGGCGGTGGTCCTCTTCAACTTCCCGCCCAGCGCCGGGAACGCCGGGACCGCTGCGTATCTGGACGTCTTCACCTCGCTCCACTCCCTGATGCAGCGGCTCTCGGACGCCGGCTACGACGTGGACGTCCCGGCCAGCGCCGAGGATCTCCGGGACATCCTGGTCGGGGATAAGGCCCGTTCCCTGGGAACGCGGGCACGGGTGCACGTCCGGGTCCCCGCCGACGAGCATGTGGCCCGGGAATCCTACCTCGAGGAGATCGAGAAGGCCTGGGGGCCGGCGCCGGGACGGAACCTCTCCGACGGCGCAAATCTCCTGGTCCTGGGCGCCGAGTTCGGAAATCTCTTCGTGGGTCTCCAGCCCGGGATGGGCTACGAAGGGGACCCCATGCGGCTCCTCTTCGAACAGGGGTTCGCCCCCACCCACGCCTTCAGCGGCTTCTATCGCTGGATCCGGGAGGACTTCGGCGCTCACGCCATGGTCCACTTCGGCACCCACGGGGCCGCCGAGTTCATGCCCGGCAAGCAGGTGGGGCTCGGTCCCGGCTGTTGGCCCGACCGGCTCCTGGGCGACACCCCCAATCTGTACCTCTACGCCGCCAACAACCCTTCTGAGGGGACGCTGGCCAAGCGCCGGGGGAACGCCACCCTCCTGAGCTACCTGACCCCCTCCCTGGCCCGGGCCGGGCTCTACAAGGAGCTGCTGGCGCTGAGGGAGGAGCTGGATCGGTGGTCCCGAAGCGACGCCCCCGACCCCACCGACGCCGATCCGCTCCTGGAGACGATCCGGGCCCGAGCCGAGGCCATGGAGCTCGACGTGCGGGACGAGGGCGCCGGGCCTGGACCCATGGTGCAGCACCTCCGGGAGCAACTTCTGGAGCTGGAGTACGCCCTGATCCCCACGGGTCTCCACGTCCTGGGTCGCGCCCCCGACGCCGACGCCCGCCAGGAGCTCCTGGCGGCCGCCGCCGAAGCAGGCTTTCCCGACGCCCATCTCCTTCCGTTCGATGAACTGCGAGGCGCCACGACGCCCCCGGCCCGTGAGGTCCTGGGCGCAGCGGTCCGCCTCCTGGACGAAGGCGATCGGCGCAGTGCCGAACGCGCCATGGTCGACGGGGGTCTCGCCCGGGACGAAGCCCATCGCCTCTGCGGTGTGCTGGACGACCTCCGGGAGCGGCTCCTGGCCAACCCGGAGCTCGACGCGGTGGTCCGGGCGCTGGACGGGCGGTGGGTCGCCCCGGCGCCCGGCGGCGACGTCATCCGGAACCCCGCCGTCCTGCCCACGGGACGAAACACCTACGGCTTCGACCCCTGGCGGGTCCCGACCGCCGCTGCCCAGCGGGACGGCCGGCTTCAGGCGGAACGGCTCCTCGCCCGGCTCCGGACCGGCGAGGGCGACTGGCCCGAGACCGTGGCGCTGGCGCTGTGGGGAACCGACAACATGAAGCGGGACGGCGCTCCCCTGGCGCAGGCGCTGGCCCTCATGGGTGCCGAGGCCCGCTTCGACACCTACGGTCGCCTCTCCGGGGCCCGGCTCATCCCGTTGGAGGAGCTGGGCCGCCCCCGGGTGGACGTTCTGGTGACGGCCTCGGGAGTCTTCCGGGACCTGCTCCCCCTGCAGCTCCGTCTCCTGGCGGACGCGGCGTGGCTCGCCGCCTCCGCCGACGAGGACCCGCAGATGAACGCCGTGCGCCGGCACGCCCTGGCCCAGCAGGAGGCGCTGGGTTGCACGCTGGAAGAGGCCTCTCGGAGGGTCTTCAGCAATGCCGATGGCGCCTACGGAGCCAACGTGAACCAGACCGTGGAGAGTGGCGCCTGGCAGGATGGGGACGAGCTCGCCGAGGTCTTCGTCCGGCGGAAGGGATTCGCATACGGCCGGGACGGCCGGGCCGCTCCGGCCCACGAGCTCTTTCAGATGGCGCTGGGGAAGGTGGACGCCGCCTACCAGAATCTGGACTCGGTGGAGCTGGGCGTGTCGGACGTCGACCAGTACGTGGACGCCCTGGGGGGCGTGACCCGGGCCGCGAGTCGTGCGGCGGGCCGGGACGTCCCGGCCTACATCGGCGACGAGACCCGAGGGGCCGGCGTGGTCCGGAGCCTCAAGGAGCAGGTGTCGCTGGAATCCCGGACCCGCACCCTGAACCCCCGCTGGTACGAGGCCATGTTGGCCCATGGATACCAGGGGGTCCGGGAGGTGGAGGCTCGCGTCACCACGAC
>JARRPL010000169.1:0-3867 GCA_037382905.1 Gemmatimonadota bacterium
CCTGGAACAGCGTCGGAGCTCGACCATCGCGGCGTGGGTGCCCATCCAGCGGGGATGCGACCACCGCTGCACGTACTGCATCGTCCCCTACGTCCGGGGGCCCGAGAAGAACCGGAAGCCCACCGAGATCCTCTCGGAGATCGCCGGCCTCGCCGGCGACGGGATCACCGAGGTGACGCTCCTCGGCCAGACCGTGAACTCCTACCGGTACGACGACTGGAGCTTCCCGGACCTCCTGCGGGCGGTGGCCCGGGTCCCGGGGATCCGCCGGGTGCGCTACACGTCGCCTCACCCGAACGACGTGACCCCGGAGCTCGTGGAGGTGATGGCGACGGAGCCTGCGGTGTGCGAGCATCTGCATCTCCCGGTGCAGGCGGGCAACGACGCGACCCTCAAGCGTATGCTGCGGCGATATACGGTGGACTCGTTTCTCGAGAAGGTGGAGATGGTCCGAAACGCGATTCCCGATATCGCGTTGTCCACCGACGTGATCGTGGGATTTCCGGGGGAGACGGAGGACGACTTCCAGGACACCTTGGCGCTCATGCGCACGGTCCGGTTCGACGACGCCTTCACGTATCGTTTCTCGCCTCGGGACGGCACGCCGGCCACCCGCATGCCCGACGAGTGGACGGTTCCGGCCTCGGTGGGCCAGGCGCGGCTCGAGGAGCTCATCGAGGTCGCCCGGGGAGTCCAGTCGGAGATCAACCATACCGAGGTGGGCCGGGTGGAGGAGATCCTCATCGAGAAGCCGGGGCGTGATCCCGGCTTCATGCTGGGGCGCACGCGGCGGGCGAAGGTGGTGGTGGTGCCGGGAGGGCCGGAGCTGATCGGAGGATATCGTCACGCTCTGCTGGAGCGAACCACCGGCGCGACCTTCGCCGGCCGCATCGTGGAGGCACCCGTTCCGGCGGGGGTCGGGTGAGCCGCGTTCTGGGGGCGCTGGGGGTGTTGGCAGTCCTGGTGGCCTCCATGGGGTTCGCCGGACTCAACGGGGGCCAGCGCGTCACCCTCCGGTTGGGTTTCGCGACCTTCTATCGAGTGCCGCTATCGGTGGTGGCCTTCGGGGCACTGATCCTGGGGATGTTGATCATGCTGGTTGCGGGGATCTCCTCCGACCTGCGGGTGCGGCGCATCCTCCGGGAGCGTCTGGTGCAGGAGGGGGTGGCGGAGCGTTCACGTCTGTTCGTAGACCGGAACCAGACCAGTCTCTTCGAGGACGCGGGGGACGAGGACGAACTGAGCTGAAGAGACCGTCCATCCGTGGGGGACCGGGCTGACCCGGGTTCCCTCCGTGGTGGGCCTGGCCCTGGCCTTCTGTGCCGGGGTGGCCCTGGGTGGAGGCGGGGTCGTGGGTGGCCTCGCCCTGGTGGTGGTCCTGAAGCTTCTGCGTCCCCGATGGCCATTGCGCCGCCCAGGCGTCGTGCTCGTGGCCGTGGGCCTCTCGGGGGGCGCCGGCGCGCTTCATGTGCAGGCGGTGGCGCCCCACGTCCAGGACGCGGCCCCGGCGTCCCGGAACCCCGCGCCATTCGGGAGAGGCAGGGCCGACCGGCTGCCGGGAGTGCGACCTACCAGCGCGGCGCAGGCGGATGCCGTGGGTGCCGGGTGGCGGGAGGCCGTCGCGGATCGTCTCTCGGCCCGCATCCACGCCACCTTCCCGCAGGAGGGCGCGATGGTGGACGCCCTTCTTCTGGCACGGCGCGATGGGATGGACCCTTCGGTCCGGAACGCCTTCACCCGTACCGGCGCCGCGCACCTGCTGGCCATCTCGGGGTTCCACGTCGGGGTTCTGGCCGGGTGGGCCTTGGTGATCCTGCGGGCGGTGGGGTGGAGCCGTCGAGGGGCGGCGCTGGGAGCGGCGGGGTTGGTCTGGGGCTACGTCGCGCTCCTGGGATTCCCGACCTCCGCCGTTCGGGCCGGCCTGCTGCTCACCGGCGCCGCCGCCGGCCGGATTCGCGGACGACCGGTCCACCCTCTGGGAGGCTGGGGGACCGCTCTGTTGTTGGTGGCGCTGGGGGATCCCGGCTCACTCGCCGGAGCGGGTGCTCAACTGTCCTTCGCAGGGGCTCTCGGGCTCCTCTTGTGGGCCCGGCCCTGGGGCGAGGCCTTGGATCGGGCGATACCGACCCCGCCACGGCTCACGGGCGTGGGATCGGCCGCAGCCCGGGCCACCGGCGCCTCCGCCGCCGCCCAGGTGGCGACCCTCCCGTTGGCGGTGTGGCACTTTCAGCGGGTGGCGGTCCTGGCGCTGCCGGCGACCCTCCTGGTCACGCCGCTCATCTCTCTGGCGTTGCCCGGGGCCCTGCTGGCTCTGGTGCTCGCCGGTCTGGGCATTCCCGGTGCAGCGCTGCTGGCCCAGGGTGTGGAGGGACTGCTGTGGGCCTCCAGGGCCCTGCTGGAGGCCATGGCTGGGCTGGATCCCGGCTGGATGCTGGGGCCCGTCTCCGTGGCGGGAGCCACGGGGGCGGCGGTCCTGGCCTGGAGGGCGACGGCCCCGGCCGCGCGACGGCGCTGGCGCCCCGGCGCCGTCCTGGGGGCCGTCCTCCTGGCTCTGGCGTGGGCTCCCGTGGTGCCCGTCCGCGCCGGCGGTCCGACCCTCCGGATCCACGTCCTGGATGTGGGCCAGGGCGACGCGGTGGCGGTCCAGGGACCCGCCGGCCGATGGATCCTGGTGGATGCAGGCCCGGGTTCGGGTGAACGACTGGCCAGGGAGCTGGCGGTCCTGGGTGTACGGCGCCTGGATCTGCTCGTCCTGTCCCATCCGGACCTGGATCATATCGGCGGGGCGGCCCATCTCCTCCGTGTGCTCCCCGTGGGCACCGTGTTGGGCGGGGGAAGCCTCCGGGGCACCGCGGCCTTCAAGGGGGTGGCGGAGGCGGCTTCGGCCCGGGGCATCCCCTGGCGGACGGTTCGGGCCGGAGATCGCTGGCGCCTCGGGGAGATGGAGTTCCGCGTCCTGCATCCCTCCGGCCTGGAGTCGCCGGACACGCCGCCCAACGATCGGTCGGTGGTGTTCACCCTGAGCTGGGGCGCGTTCGATGCCCTCTTCACCGGCGACATCTCCCGGGAGGTGGAGGCGGAGTTGATTCCCGCCCTCCTCCCGGTGGAGATGCTGAAGGTCGCGCATCACGGGAGTCGGACCTCCAGCGCCGAGGCATTTCTGGACCGGGTTCGGCCGGAGCTTTCCGCCGTCTCGGTGGGACGCCGGAACCGACATGGGCATCCGGCGCCGGAGGTGATGGCGCGACTGCGACGTTCCGGCGGCCGTATCGTCCGTACGGACCGCATGGGTCGTGTCACCATCCTGGCCCGCCGGGATGGGAGCTTCACCACCCGCAGCGCTCGTGGGTCGGGCGATCCCCGGGGTGATTGACCCCCTCGATATCGCCAGCCTATCGTGAAGATGTGCACGGCGGCCCTCGACCCGGTCGAGCGCTCCCGCGGAATCCTCCGGCCTTCGGACCCATGCCCGACACCAGCGTCGTGACCCTCAACCGCCACATCCTGGAACAGGAGCGCGATCACCCCGAGGCCACGGGTGCCTTCACGACGATCCTCCTGGACATCGCCCTGGCGGCGAAGATGATCTCCAGTCAGGTGAATCAGGCGGGATTGGTGGATGTCCTGGGCCGGACCGGCTCCGTGAACACCCACGGCGAACAGGTGCAGAAGCTGGACATGTACGCCGACGAGGTGATCTACAAGGCGTTGGACCACGCCGGAACGCTCTGCTGCATGGCCTCGGAGGAGCACGAGGAGCTCCTCACGATCCCGGCGCGGTTTCCGAAGGGGGACTACGTGCTTCTCTTCGATCCGCTGGACGGCTCGTCGAACATCGACGCCAACGTCTCCATCGGGACGATCTTC
>JARRPL010000169.1:3888-16520 GCA_037382905.1 Gemmatimonadota bacterium
GTCCAGGACTGTCTTCAGCCCGGACGTCGTCAACTCGCGGCGGGGTACATCCTCTACGGGTATTCCACCATGCTGGTCTACAGCACCGGCGCCGGGGTCCACGGGTTCACCCTGGACCCTTCCATCGGAGAGTTTCTCCTGTCCCATCCCGAGATCCGGGTCCCGGATTCAGGACAGGGGAGCTATTCGGTGAACGAGGGCAACTCCTCCCACTGGAGCGCCGGCCAGCGGGCGTTCGTCGACCGTCTCAAGGGGCGAGACGGTTCCACGCCCCTCACCTCTCGGTACATCGGGTCCATGGTGGGCGACGTGCATCGGACGCTCATGAAGGGGGGGATCTTCATGTACCCGTCGGACGCGCGCACCGGGACCGGGAAGCTCCGTCTCCTCTACGAGGCGTCCCCGATGGCGTTCATCATGGAGCAGGCGGGGGGAAAGGCCTCGTCCGGGACCGAGCCGATCCTGGACATCCAGCCCGAGGGGCTCCACCAGCGGGTGCCCCTGTACATCGGCGACGCGGCGTTGGTGGACGAGGCCTGCCGGTATCTGGCGGCGGACGGGGTGCCGGATTGAGGGCTGCGGGGTTCCCGCCTCCATCCACGGCCTGGCTTCCTCCTGCCCGACCCGTCGGGTCAGCCGCCCTCCGCCAGACCCTCCAGCTCCAGCTCCACCGCCGCCAGGAGCGCCGCCTTCTCGGGCCACGGCAGGAAGGCCGCCTCGAACCCCATGCGGGCCAGGCGCATGAGCTCGAAGTCGCCGAAGCCCTGGTGGACCCGGGCGTGGTGGAACTCCCGGGACAGGGTCGTTCCCGACATGAGGCGGTTGTCGGTATTCAGAGACACGGGGATCCCGAAGTCGAAGTAGCGGCGCAGAGGGTGGGTTCGGTAGTCGCGACTGGCGCCGGTCTGCAGGTTGGAGGTGAGGCAGATCTCCAGGGGGATCCGTTGATCCCGGATCACCTCCATCAAGGCCGGATCCTCGTGAAGCCGGGTGCCGTGACCAATGCGCTGGGCTCTGCCCTCCACCAGCGCCTGGCGAATGGAATCGGGGCCCCATGCCTCTCCGGCGTGGACGGTCCGAAAGAGCCCTCCCCGGGCCGCCACCGTGAACGCCTCGGCGTGATCCCGCACCGGATTCCCCGCCTCTCCGCCGGCGATGTCGTAGGCCACCACTCCCCGGTCACGGAACGCCACGGCGAGCTCCGCCAGCTCCACCGAGAGGGTGGGGGAGAGGTTCCGGAGTCCGCAGACGATGAAGCGGGCCTCGGCGCCGGATGAGGCGGTCCCGGCGGCGGCTCCCTCCAGGGCCGCCTCCAGGACGGCATCCAGGCTCAGCCCCCTGCGGGTGTTCAGGGCCGGGCAGAAGCGGATCTCCAGATAGCGGACGTTCTCGGCGGCGGCGTCCACCACCAGCTCCCTCGCGGCCCTGGACAGACCGTCCCGGGTCTGGAGGACCGCCAAGGTGAGCTCGAACCGCTCCAGGTAGGTCTCCAGCGTCCCCCCGGGTTCCGGAACCATGTGGTCCGCCAGCTCCTCGGGATCCAGGGTGGGGAGCTTCACGCCCTCGGCACGGGCCAGCTCCAGGAGCGTCCCGGGTCGAAGGCTCCCGTCCAGGTGGAGGTGGAGCTCGGCCTTGGGCAGACGGCTCGGCAGCCGGGGGTCCTGGCCCGTCTCCGCACGTCCCGACCTGCTTCGTCTCACGCTGCGGTCCTCTGGGGGGAGGAGGGCCCTGCGCTCCGGCTCGTCAGCAGCGGGGGTTCCGACCCACCAGCCCCTTCTCCACGTCCACCAGTGGTGCCGGATAGTCGCCGGAGAAGCAGGCGTTGCAGAAGGGACCGGCTTCCGCCACCGCCTGTTCCATCCCCTCGAGGGAGAGATACCCCAGGGAGTCGACCTTCAACTCCTCCATGATCTGCTTCACCGAGTGATCGGAGCCGATGAGCTCCTCCTTGCTGGGCATGTCGATCCCGTAGAAGCAGGGGAAGCGCACCGGGGGCGAGGCGATACGGAAATGGACCTCCTTGGCCCCGGCGTCCCGGAAGAAGCGGGCGAGGGATCGGCTCGTGGTCCCCCGGACCAGGGAGTCGTCCACGACGATGACCCGCTTGTCGTGGATGACCTCCCGCACCGGGTTGTACTTCATGCGGGCACCGAAGTCCCGGTCCGCCTGGGAGGGTTTGATGAAGGTACGCCCCACGTAGTGGTTCCGCAGCAGGCCCAGCTCGAAGGGGATCCCGCTCTCCTCGCTGTACCCCAGCGCCGCCGAGTTCGCCGAGTCGGGGACGGCGATGACGCAGTCCGCCTCCACAGGGTGTTCCCGGGCCAGCTGCCGTCCGAAGGCCCGACGGGCCCCATCCACGCTGACGCTCCACAGGCGGGAGTCGGGCCGGGCGAAGTAGACGAGCTCGAAGATGCACGGCGCCACCCGCTCCGCAGCCGGGAGGCGTCGGAGCCCCTCGACCTGACCGCCCTGGATCTTGAGAACCTCTCCAGGAGCCAGGTCCCGGACGAACTCCGCGCCCATGATGTCCAGGGCACACGTTTCGGAGGCCACCACGTGCCCCTGACCGATCTTCCCCAGCACCAGCGGCCGGAATCCCCGGGCGTCCCGGGCTGCGTAGAGCGTGTCCCCCACGGTGATCACCATGGAGAAGGCCCCCTCCAGATGAGTGAGGGCGTCATCGATCTGGGCGTCCACCGTCTCGTGGCGGGAGCGAGCCACCAGGTGGACCATCACCTCCGAGTCATTGGAGGACTGGAAGATCGAACCCTCGCGCACGAGCCAGCTTCGAAGGTCCTGGGCGTTGGTCAGGTTGCCGTTGTGGGCCACCGCCAGGTCCCCCTGGGCATACCGCACCATGATGGGCTGGGCATTCCGGGCCCCCCCGCCGCCGGCGGTGGAGTACCGGACATGCCCGATGGCGGTGGAGCCCTCGAGCTTCTGCAACGTGGAAGCGTCGAAGGCGTCGGCCACCAGTCCGAGCCCCTTGTGGATCGACGCGACGCCCTCGTCCACCGCCACGATACCCGCGGCCTCCTGGCCCCGGTGCTGCAAGGCATAGAGGCCGAGGAAGGCCATCTCCGCGGCGCTCTCCACCCCGGAGATGCCCACCACGCCACACTCCTCGTGGGGCCGGTCGTCCAGCATGGGGAGATGGATGGTGGAAGGTCCTGGGGGAACGGCGTCACTCATTCGGAGTCCGCTGTGAGGGTCTGGTCCATCCGGCGGGGCAGTGCGGAACGGTACGCGAGTGCCGCTTCGGCGCTGTCGGTATGGATCTCGTACTCGCCGGCCCGGAGCCTGATCCCCCGGTCGCCGTCCACCACCGATCCGATCCTCTTGGCCGGGACGCCGTGGCGCCCCGCCAGCTCCAGGACCTCGGCGGTCCGGGCGGGGTCGCAGCTCAGCACGATCCGTCCCTGGGCCTCGCCGAAGAAGAGGGGGACCGGGGGCAGCGCGTCGTCCATCTCCACCTCCACACCCAGGACCGTCTCGCCGCCGATGGCGCACTCGGCGAGGGCCACCGCCAGCCCTCCGTCGGACACGTCGTGGGCCGAGGTGACGAGTCCGCCGTGGATCGCCGCCAACACGGCCTGCTGAAGACTGCGTTCCCCCAGCAGATCGACCGAGGGCGGTGCCCCCGCCACGAGTTCGTGGAAGTGGTAGAGGTACTCGGACCCGCCGAGCTCCCGGGTACACACCCCGAGGAGGACGACGTCGTCGCCGGGCCGGCGGAAGGGGTGACGGGTGATGTGATCCAGGTCCTCCACCACCCCCACCATACCGATGACCGGCGTGGGGTAGATGGCCTGCCCGTCGGTTTCGTTGTAGAAGGAGACGTTCCCCCCCGTGACGGGTGTTTCGAAGATCCGGCAGGCCTCCGCCATCCCCTCCACCGCCTGCCGGAACTGATAGTAGATGTGGGGCTTGGTGGGATTGCCGAAGTTCAGGTTGTTGGTGATGGCCAGGGGGAGGGCCCCCGTGCAGACCAGATTCCGGGCGGCCTCGGCCACGGCGGCCCGGGCGCCGCTGCCGGGGCAGACATACCGTCCGTTGCAGTCGGTGGTGGCGGCCACGGCACGGCGCGTTCCCCGGATCCGCACCACCCCGGCGTCGCCCCCGGGCCGCACCGCCGTCCCGGTCCGGACCGTGGTGTCGTACTGATTGTAGATCCACCGCCTCGATCCGATGTTGGGGGAGCCCAGCAGCGAGAGGAGCGCCTCCGAAAGGTCCCGTCCGGGCTCGTCCATCTCCGGCAGCTCCACGTCCCGGAGCTCGGCGATCTCCAGCGCCTCGATCCCCTCCCGCTCGTAGGTGGGACACCCCGTGGTCAGGGGCAGCGCCGGGATCTCCGCCACCGTGTCGCCGTCCTCCCTGACCCGGAACAGCCCGTCGTCCGTGACCCTCCCGATCACCGCCGCCTCCAACTCCCACTTCTCCAGGATCCGGGTCACCTGATCTTCGTGGCCCTGCTTCGCCACCACCAGCATCCGCTCCTGGGATTCCACGCTTCCAGGAGGAGCTTCTCGGTAAAAGGGTCTCCCACCTGCACCATGGGCCGGGAGTCCTCGTCGGCGTCCTCACTGAGCTCCTCCGAGGCGAAGGTGGCTCCGTGGATCCCGTCCCGCCCCGTCCGGGCGCCCACCGCCATGAGGGTGTTCCCCACCCCCTCCGCCACGCCGGTGATGAGGTCTTCGTGCTTCATCAGCCCCAGGCACATGGCGTTGACGATGGGATTCCCCTCGTAGCCCCGGTCGAACTGGACCTCACCCCCGATGTTCGGTATGCCCACACAGTTGCCGTAGTCGCCGATCCCCCGGACTACGCCCCCGAAGAGGTACCGGACCCGGGGCGAATCCAGGTCCCCGAACCGGAGTGAATCCAGGACGGCGATGGGACGGGCTCCCATGGTGAAGATGTCCCGCAGGATTCCCCCCACGCCCGTCGCCGCTCCCTGATACGGCTCCACCGCCGAGGGGTGGTTGTGGGACTCGATCTTGAAGGCCAGCGCGTAGCCGTCTCCGATGTCGATGACGCCGGCATTCTCGCCGGGTCCCTGGATCACCCACGGCGCCTCCGTCGGCAGGAGGCGGAGTGCGGGCCTGGAGTTCTTGTAGCCGCAATGTTCCGACCACATGGCGCTGAAGACGCCGAGCTCGGTGAAGGTCGGCGTCCGGCCCATGATGCGGCGGACCCGCTCGTACTCGTCGGGGGAGAGGCCGTGATCGGCCACCACCTGGTCGGTGATCTCGGGGTCGCCCTTCCGGGGGGCGACGTCGGCGGGCTTGAGCGTACGTGCGTCGGTCTGGCTCACGGGAGATCGGGGTGGGGGGTGCGGTACCGGGGCGGAGCGGTGGGACGAGGGACGGTCCGGTGGGTCACTCAGGATGCCGTCGCGAAGGAGGCCATGAGCGAGGTGAAGACCCCGCGGCCGTGGTCCGAACCCAGGAGCGTTTCCATGGCTCGCTCCGGATGGGGCATCATCCCCATGACGTTGCCACCCTCGTTTAGGATCCCGGCGATGTTGTTCCGGGAGCCGTTGGGGTTGCCCTCCGGAGTCGCACCTCCCTCTGCGTCCACGTAGCGGAAGAGGACCCGGCCTTCACCCTCCAGCCGTTCGAGGGTGGCGTCGTCGGCCCGGTAGTTCCCTTCGGCATGGGCCAGGGGAATCCGGAGGATTTGACCCTTCTCGTAATCCAGCGTGAAGGGGGTGTCGGTGCGCTCCACCCGGAGTCGGCAATCCTCGCTCTGGAACCGGAGGCTCTCGTTCCGGATGAGGGCACCCGGCAACAGGCCCGCCTCGCAGAGGATCTGGAAGCCGTTGCAGATCCCCACCACCGGTCCGCCGGCCGCGGCGAAGGCGGCGACATCCTCCATGATGGGGCTGAAGCGGGCGATGGCCCCGGCCCGGAGGTAGTCCCCGTAGCTGAATCCACCCGGGAGAAGCACCACATCCATGCCATCGAGGCCCCGGTCCCGATGCCACCGCCACACGGGCTCGCCACCCACCTGTAGGACCGCATGGTAGAGGTCATGGTCGCAGTTGGAGCCCGGAAACGTGAGGACGGCGACCTTCACGTCACGCCGCCTCCACCTGGTAGACCTCGAAGTCCTCGGTCACCGGGTTGGCCAGCAGTTTGCGACACATCTCCTCGGCGGCCTTACGGGCCTGGTCGGCGTCGGCGGCATCCATCTCCACATGGATGGCCTTCCCGACCCGTACGTCGTCCACGTGGGACCAGCCGAGGTTGTGGAGGGAGTGATGGATGGCCTTTCCCTGGGGATCCAGGATACCGGGCCGGGGGGTGACGCGGATCTCGATGCGGAAACGGGACACTTCAGTCGTCCTCCTACGGTGGGCCCCCGGCACGGCGCTCCGGCGGCGTCAGTTCTGCGTAGTCGAGGGCCCGGTGATCGGGGTAATCCTCGTCGTCCTCCTCCTCGTCGTCGTCCAGGAGCGGATCCCGCTCCGGCAGCCGGTCCAACAGGCCCAACAGGACGGACTTCAGGAGGCCCCACAGGGTATAGAGAACCAGGGCCGAGAAGAAGTAGTACCGGGGCACCGTCACGGCCAGCACCAGCAGGACGACGATCCATGCCGTCGTCAGGATACCCCTGCGAGTGCGGAAGCCGATCCGCGGCACCTTGGCGTAGGGGACGTGGCTCACCATCAGGACGCCCAGGAGGACCATGGTCAGGGCCATGATCCGGTCCCACGGGAAGGCTGCCAGGTAGCTCTGGAAGAGCGGCGTCTGGGAGAAGGGATAGAAGGCCGCCAGCGTCATTCCCGCCGTGGGCGAGGGCAGTCCGTTGAAGTGTCGCTTGGCGGCCCCTCCCTGCTCGACGTTGAAACGGGCGAGCCGCACCACCACCGCCGTGATGTAGACGTAGGTGAGCGTCCAGCTCCACGAAGCGTCGTGGAAGAACAGCTCGTACATGATGAAGCCAGGTGCCACGCCGAAGGAGATGGCGTCCACCAGCGAGTCGAGCTCGGCGCCGAAGGCGGAGCCGGTCCGTGTGAAGCGGGCCACCCGCCCGTCCAGCATGTCCAGGATCCCGGCCACCACCACGAACCATCCGGCAGAGGTGAAGTCCCCTCGGGTCGCGGCGACGATGGCGTAGATGCCGAAGAACAGGTTGCCCAGGGTGAAGGCCGAGGGGAGGATGATGACACCCCGTTGGAGCCGGGGCCGGCGCCGGTCCTGCGGGTCCCGGCTCGACCGTGCCCTCGACGCCCGTTGTTCGGACCCGCCCGGGTCCCGGAGGCCCGAGCCGCCCCTCTCCGTGGACGATTCCCGTCCTCCCGGACCCTGGGCCCCCTGATCGCGGGTCACCGGTGCCTCATGGCCGGGAGTCCTGCTGGAACCGGGGCGGACGGTAGTCGTCCAGCCGGATTCCCGTCAGGCGGTGGAAGACCTCCTGGTACCGGTCCGAGGCGGCCGCCACCACTTCGGGGGTCAGCGCCGGGGCCGGCGGACGCTTGTCCCAGTCCGGTAGGGCGTCCAGCCAGTCCCGGATCGGCTGCTTGTCCAGCGAGGGCTGCCCCTGGCCGATCCGGTAGTGTTCCGCCGGCCAGAAGCGGGACGAATCCGGCGTCAGGACCTCGTCGATGAGGAGGAGGGTGCCGTCGGGTGCGTGCCCGAACTCGAACTTCGTGTCCGCCAACAGGATCCCCGACTCCTCCGCTACCCGTCGGCCGTACTCGTAGACCCTCCGGGACAGCCCCTCCAGGGTGTCGGTGACCGAATCGCCCAGGAGCTCCCGCACCCGGTCCACCGGGATGTTCTCGTCATGGCCCTCCTGGGCCTTGGTGGCCGGGGAGAACAGGGGCCGAGGAAGGCGTTCGCTCTCCTGCAGTCCCGGGGGGAGCGGCTCGCCCGCCAGGGTGCCGTGGTCCCGATATTCCCGCCAGGCGGAACCCGCCAGATACCCCCGAACGACGCACTCCACCAGGATCGGCGTGGTGCGGCGCACCAACATGGACCGCCCGGCCCAGAGAGCCCGGCTCGCCTCGAGCTCCGGGTGGAGGGCGACGATCTCTTCCGGATCGAGGGCCAGAAGGTGGTGGGCCACACCCTCGTCCCGTTCGAGCCGGTCCAGCCACCAGCCGGTGATCTGGGTCAGAACCTCGCCCTTGCGGGGAATCGGTTGGGGAAGGACCACATCGAAGGCGCTGACCCGGTCCGAGGCCACCATGAGAAGGCGCTCCGGGGCCACCGCGTAGACGTCCCGGACCTTGCCGCGGTGCACCAGCGGAAGGGGGAGGTCGGAGCGGACGATCGGCGTCTCAGACACGGAGCTCCGCATCGTGAAGGAGGGACAGGGCGGCATCCAGGTGGACGTCCAGGTGGGGCTGCACCCATTCCGCCAGAAAACGATCGACCTGTTCCGGCGCCCGCCCCACGAAGCGCCGGGCGTCCATGAGTGCCTCGATGGCGCCTCGGTCCATGCCGAAGGCGTCGTCGCCGGCGATGCGCTCCACCAGATCGGACGCCCGCCCGTCCTTCATCTCCCGGGCTGCGGCATGGGCGTGCTGGCGAATCCGCTCGTGTAGCTCCTGGCGATCCCCCCCGGCGGCCGTGGCGTTCATGAGGATGGTCTCGGTGGCCATGAAGGGAAGGTGTTCCTGCAGGTTGCGGGCTACCACGGCCGGGTTCACCAGGAGGCCTCGGGCCACGTTCTCCGCAAGGACCAGCGCCCCGTCCAGGGCCAGGAATGCGTCCGGGATGGAGAGGCGCCGGTTGGCCGAGTCGTCCAGCGTGCGCTCGAGCCATTGGGTCGCCGCGGTGACGGCAGGATCCTGGACCAGGGTGATCACGTGGCGGGTGAGGGCGCAGATGCGTTCCGCCCGCATGGGGTTCCGCTTGTAGGGCATGGCCGAGGACCCGATCTGCTCCTCCTCGAACGGCTCCTCCACCTCACGCATGTGGGCCAGGAGCCGCAGGTCGTGGGCGAACTTGCTCAGGCTGGCGGCGATCCCCGCCAGGGTGGACTGGACCGCCAGGTCCACCTTCCGGGTGTAGGTCTGGCCGCTCACGCCGTAGGTCTCCCGGAAGCCCATCTTCTCCCCGACGAGCCGGTCGAGACGATCGACCTTCTCGTGGTCCCCGTCCATGAGTTCCAGGAAGGAGGCTTGTGTGCCGGTGGTGCCCCGAACCCCACGAAAGCGCAGGGTGTCCAGCCGGAAGGCCAGCTCCTCCAGGTCCAGCATGAGGTCCTGGATCCAGAGGGTGGCCCGCTTTCCTACGGTGGTGGGCTGGGCCGGCTGAAGGTGGGTGTAGGCGAGGGTGGGTAGCGCACGCCACTCCCGGGCGAACTCCGCCAGGGCATCGACGCACCGCACCAGGCGGGCCTGGACCAGCGTCAGGGCCTCCCGGTGAAGGATCAGGTCCGTGTTGTCCCCGATGAAGGCGGAGGTGGCTCCCAGGTGGATGATTCCCCGGGCCGCCGGCGCGTCGTCCCCGAACAGGTGGACGTGGGCCATGACGTCGTGACGGAAACGCCGCTCGTACTCGGCGGCCCGGTCCAGGTCGATGGATTCCAGGGCGCCGCGCATCTGTTCCAGAGCCTGGATCGGAATCGGCAATCCCATCTCGTGCTCCGCTTCCGCCAGCGCCAGCCAGAGCTGACGCCATGTGCCGAAGCGGTTCAGGGGGCTGAACACCGTCTGCATCTCCCGGGAGGCGTATCGCTCCGCGAGGGGATGCCGGTACTGGAGGAGGTCTGAGGTCACGGCGTGCCGCCGGGTGGGGGGGAGGGATTCGGGAGGTTCATCGTTGGCGTTCAGCGGCCCAATGTCCGGACGCCCACGCTTCCGTTGCGCTCGAAGACCACCTGAACGCGGACGCGCCCGGTGGCTTCGTCGATCTCGCGGAAGATGCGGGCCGCTTCGTCGGCAGAGGTGATGGGGAAGGTGCCTCGCTGGGTCCTGAGCTGGATGAGGAGGTCCCCCTCCTGGAAGCCGAGCTGTGCCGCCCGCTCCGGCGAGATGTCCACCACCAGCGCCCCCTGTTCGCTCACCAGCCCCCGCTCTCCCCGGATCTGGGGGGTGAGGGTGATGAGCTCCATGTCCTGGAGGGCCTGCACCCGCTCCGCCGTCATGGAGGGCAGGGCTCGAGCCTCGAGGCGGACGGGGCGGTCGCGTCCCTCGACGGTGAGCTCCACCGTCTCGCCGACCCGGACATCGACGAAGACGTTCTCCCAGTCCAGAGGTCCCGCCAGCGGCCGGCCACCGGCGGTCAGGATCCTCCGGCCCGCCAGGAGGCCCGCCTCCTGGGCCGGCGAACCCCCCACCACCTGGCTGATGAGGACGCCTCGGCTCCGGCCCCAGGCGTCGGCCTCCGCCGGCTCCACGTCGAGGCCCAGCCAGGCCCGGCGGACCTCGCCGTACGCCACCAGATCCTGCGCCACCTTCAGGGCCCGGTCGATGGGGATGGCGAAGCCGAGCCCCTCGCTGCCCCCGCTGCGGGAGAAGATGGACGAGTTCACCCCCACCACCTGTCCCAGGGCGTTCACCAGCGGGCCCCCGGAGTTGCCCGGGTTGATGGAGGCGTCCGTCTGGATCATCCCCAGGTAGAAGCTCCGGTCGTTCTCCGAGGGGACGATGTGCCGTCCCGTGGCGCTCACCACTCCCGCCGTCACCGAGGGCTCCGAGTTCGAGAGGAGGTTCCCGAAGGGGTTGCCGATCGCCACCACCCATTCTCCGATCAGGAGCCCTTCCGAACTCCCGAGCGGGACCCGGGGCAGGGGACCGTCGGCCTGAACCCGCAGAACCGCGACGTCGGTAAGGGGATCGGCTCCCACCACCTCGGCGTCCAGGTCCATGCCGTCGGGGAAGGTGACGCGGACCTGCTGGGCGTCCCGGATGACGTGCTCGTTGGTGAGGAGGAGGCCCTCCTCGGCGTCGATGACGAAGCCCGACCCGTAGCTGGCCCGCTGTCGCTCCGCGCCATAGGGCACGAAGAAGCTCTCCCAGACGCTGCGTGGCCGGACCCGCTGGGTGGAGAGGACGCTGATGGTGGCCACTCCCGAGGCCACCCGGTCCGCCGCCTGGACGAGCCCTTCGCCACACCCTCCGAAGCGAAGGCCACGGCGCCGTCTCCGTCCGCCGGGCCACACCCCCAGGCCACGATGGCAACCCACAGGAGGGCCAGCAGACCCGGGAGGGCGGAGCCGGATCGAGACCAGGTAGTCACGAGCGGTCAGATATCCTGGCCCAGCGTCTTCCAGTCGGCCAGGAAGGCGTCGAGTCCCCGGTCCGTGAGCGGATGCTTCAGCAACTGGTAGAGCACCTTCGGCGGGAGCGTGCCGCAGTCGGCGCCCTGGAGCATGGACTCCACCATGTGCATCGGGTGCCGGATGGAAGCGGCGAGGATCTGCGTATCCAGATCGTAATTGTCGTACACCTGTCGAATCTGGGCGATGAGACCGATCCCCTCGGCGGAGATGTCGTCCAGCCGCCCCACGAAGGGGGAGACGTAGGTCGCACCGGCCTTGGCCGCCAGGAGCGCCTGGGGCGCCGAGAAGCAGAGGGTCAGATTCGTGCGAATCCCCTCCGCCGTAAGGGCACGGCAGGCCCTGAGGCCCTCCTCGATGAGGGGGAGCTTGACGACGATCCGGTCGTGGAGCGCGGCCAGTCTCTTCCCCTCGGATACCATCTCGTCCTTCTCCAGCGCCACCACCTCGGCGCTTACCGGGCCGTCCACCGCTTCGCAGATCTCCAGGAAGAGCTCCTTGGGATCCCGATCTGCCGCCACCTTCGCCATGAGCGACGGGTTGGTGGTCACGCCGTCGATGAGGCCGGCGTCTGAGGCTCGGCGGATCTCGGAGACGTCTGCGGTATCGAGAAAGATCTTCATGGATGATCCATGGAAGGACTGGATTCCGGGTCGTACTCGACCCGCGTCAGGAAGAGGCCCTGGGGCGGCGCCGGGGGCGAGGTGACCAGCTCGGATCCCGTGCCGGCCAACAGCGAAGGGAGATCCGAGACTGGGCGTCGGCCCCGGCCCATGTCCACCAGGGTGCCCACAATATAGCGAACCATGTGGTGAAGATACCGGTTGGCCCTGATGGTGAAGATCCAGCCCATCTCCGGCCACCGCGTCCACTCCGCCGAATGGACGAGGCACCGCTCGCCCCGCTCGGGCTGCCCGGCCTTCGCGAAGGCCCGAAAGGAGTGGTCGCCGACCAGATGGGCGGATCCCCGGGTCATGACGTCGGTGTCGAGGTCCTCGCCCAGGGCCCAGCACCACGGGCGGTGGAAGGGGGAACGGGCCCGAGGTGACGTGCCGACCCGATATTGATAGGTACGAGCCCGGGCGTCGAACCGGGGGTGGAACCCGTCGGGGGCCACCTCGACGGCCTCGATCCAGATGGCGTCGGGCAGAAGGGCGTTGAGCGCCCCCCTCAGACGGGGCGCCGTCCATCGATCTCCAGGCAGATCCACGGTGGCCACCTGGCCTGTGGCGTGCACGCCCGTGTCGGTGCGACCCGACGCCAGGACCCGGCGACGGGCACCGGAGATGCGGCGGAGGACGTCTTCCAGCTCCCCCTGAACGGTGGCGACATCGGGTTGGAGCTGCCACCCGTGGAACGCCCCTCCGTCGTAGTGGATCAGGAGCCGGAATCGGATG
>JARRPL010000170.1:0-9198 GCA_037382905.1 Gemmatimonadota bacterium
GGGGCCCGGCCCTTCATCCGTCTCCCGCCGGCGGGATCCGCTCGAGGCGCTCACCGCCCACCACCAGCGCGCCGATGGAGCCGTCGGCCGCCTCCTGGAAGGTCACCGGCGTCTCGCCCCGCCACTCCGCGTCCCATCGGGCCCGGAAGGTGTCGTAGTGCCAGTGCTCCAGGGGACCCTGGAGCCCGGGCCCTCGATACACCCGCAGCCCTCCGTCCTCCAGGGTGACCCGGAGCTCCCCGTACCGGGGGGCTCCGTAGCGCCCCGTATAGGCCTCCAGGGGGTGGCTGGGGGAGGTACCGGTCCGCCGCGCCGTACGCAGCGCCTCCGCCTGGGTGGCGCCGGCCTCCGCGAGGCCGTCGTAGAGCTCCCTGAGTTCGGAGCTCCAATCCCGGACCCCATCCGGGCCGCCGTCCTCCTGGGCGAGGTAGAGGTCGAAGACCCGGTACATGAGGGCATGGCGCACCTCCACGTGGTCCAGATTGCCCAGGACGTACACGCCCAGCCCCTGGTCCCGGATCAGCCCGGCGATGGCCACCATCCCGTCGATGCTGCCGGTGTGGAAGTCCACCTTCTCGCCCCGGTAGTCGTGCTGAAACCAGCCGAGTCCGTACGTGGTCCAGTGGGGGCGGGTGAGCCGGGCGGTGGGGTAGAACTGGGATGCGGGCACGAGCGTCTGGGGCCGGAAGAGCTCGGCGACGGTGGCGGAGTCCAGGAGACGCTGGCCCCCCGGGGCGACCCCGTCCGCCAGCAGGAGTCGCAGCCAGCGGGACATGTCGTTCACGCTGGACCAGACGGAGCCGGCGGCCTTCACCGGATCCACCGAGGCGTTCTCGATGACGATCCGCTGCCCCTCCACCCGGTCGTGGGGCCGGGCCACGTTCGCCTCCCCCTCCACCGCCCCCAGCAGGGGCCGCGTCCCCTCCATCCCCAGGGGGTCGAAGATCCGACGCTGCACGAATGCCTCCCAGGACATTCCCGAGGCCGCTTCCACCACGGCCCCAGCGGCGGCATACATGATGTTCTGGTAGATGAACGAGGAGCGGGGCGAGTAGGCCAGGGGAGCGTGGGCGAAGCGCGCCAGGATCTCGTCCAGGTCGGTCTCGGTCTCGTACCACAGGTAGTCGGCGTTCCCGAGCCCGGCACGGTGGGTGAGGAGGTCCCGGACGGTGATCTCCCGGGTGAGCCAGTCCCCTCCTCTACCAGCATCCCCAGGGCCGCCGCCGTCCTGGCCTTCGTAGTGGAGCCGATGGAGAAGCGGGTGTCGGCGTCGACGGCGCCGCCGGCCTCGAGGTCCCGGACCCCGTAACCCCGGGCGAACACCAGTTCCCCGTCCTTCACCACGGCCACGGCCAGCCCCACGGCGTCCCAGTCCTCCACGGCCTGCTGGACGTAGGCGTCGAAGTCGGCCAGGGGATCCGCGGCGGATTGAGCGAGGGCCGGGTGCGGAAGGCCCATGCCCGGGAGCATGCCCAGGAGGAGGCCCAGACCGAGGCGCCGTGCCGCAGGAGTCGTGGCCCGCCGCCGACCCGGGGAGAGGGGTCGCGACCCGGGGTGCGGGGGGACGTCGGGGATTGGACACATGATGCGCTGGGACTCCTGGGGTCTGCGAGGCGGCGCCACGGATCGCGGATTCTGGACGACGGTGCGCCGGAAGGCAACGTGACGCCGGGCCAAGGGACCGGTACTCTGTCCCGAGTCCCGGACCTCCTCCCCGTACCCCATCGCTGTGAAGAAGCTCGTCCTGGCGGCTCTCGCCGCTCTTCTCGTCCTGGCGGGAATCGTCGTCCTCCGGGCCGCCACCCTCTCCTCGGACCAGGTCGAGGTGGAGCCCGCCACCGACCTTCTCGAGTTGGACGAAGGTGCCGCAGCCTCCCGTCTGGCGGGAGCCCTCCGCTTCGAGACGGTCTCGGTCGTCCCACCGGCCCCCGTGGATACCGCGGCCTTCCTTGGGCTTCACGACTATCTCGAGACGACCTACCCCAGGGTCCATGCGGCCCTGCGCCGGGAGCGGGTGAATCGCCTTTCCCTCCTCTACACCTGGGAAGGTTCGGAGCCGGGACTTGAGCCGGCGGTCCTCATGGGGCACCTGGACGTGGTGCCGGTGATCCCCGGTACCGAGGAGGACTGGACCCACGGAGCCTTCGAGGGCGTGGTGGCCGAGGGGCGGATCTGGGGCCGGGGCGCCATGGACGACAAGGTCACGGTCCTGGGCATCCTGGAGGCGGTGGAGGCGCTCCTCGCCCAGGGGTACCGACCCCGTCGGACGATCCATCTGGCCTTCGGTCACGACGAAGAGGTGGGCGGCCCCATGGGAGCCAGGGCCATGGCGGACACCCTGGCCCGGCGCTCTCCCGAGCTGGCCGTGGTCCTGGACGAGGGGGGAGCGGTGATTCGGAACACGGTTCCGGGCCTGCCGGGGCCCGTCGCCCTGGTGGGGATCGCCGAGAAGGGGTTCCTGAGCGCTCGGCTCCGGGTGGAAGGGCAGGGGGGGCACTCCTCCGTCCCCCCGGCCAGCACCACGGTGGGGATCCTGTCCGAAGCCATCCGCCGTCTGGAGGAGAATCCCTTTCCCCTCCGACTGGACGGCCCCGCCCGTTCCATGCGGCTCACGCGTCCCCTGGTGAAGCGAATGGTCGGGGCGTCTGCCGAAGGTGCCGCCATGCTCCGGACCACCACCGCGGCGACCATGTTCGAGGCCGGGGTGAAGGACAACGTCCTCCCCATCACCGCCGAGGCGGTGGTCAACTTCCGGATCCGTCCCGGAGAGACGGTGGAGTCCACCCTGGACCGGGTCCGGGAGGTCATCGACGACTCCCGGGTGGTGGTGACCCGGCTGTACGAGGGCGGGGCCCAGGATCCGTCCCCGGTCTCCGACCCGGACAGCCAGGCGTACCGCCTCCTGGCCCGGAGCATCCGGGAGTCCCTCGGGCTGGGCGACGTCCCGGTGATCCCCTACCTCCTGGTAGGAGGGACCGACGCAAAGTACTACGCCGGGCGTTCCTCCAACGTCCTCCGCTTCCTCCCCGTGGACTTCGGCGACGCGGGTCTCGAGGCCATCCACGGCACCGATGAACGCATTCCGGTGGAGGGGTTCGCCGGCGCCGTCCGGTTCTTCCACCGCTTCATCCGGGGGTTGGACACCCTCTAGTCCCCGGGCTCAGGGCCGTGGTGCGCATCCAGGGCCGCCTGGTAGAGCTCCAGGTACCGGCGTGCGGAGCGATCCCACCCGAAGTCCCGGGTCATGGCCTCCCGCATCTGGTGCTCCCACGCCTCCCGGTCGTCGTAGGCGGCGAAGGCCCGACGCAGGCCCACCTCCAAGGCGCCGCTGGTGTACTCGTCGAAGACGAAACCCGTCTCCTGGTCGTCCACCGTGTCCGACAGACCGCCGACCCGCCGGACCACGGGAAGCGCCCCGTACCGCTGGGCCCGCATCTGCGTGAGGCCGCACGGTTCGTAGAGGGAGGGCATGAGGAGCATGTCGGCGCCGGAAAGGAGCAGGTGCTCCCGCTGTTCGTTGAAGTCGAAGAAGGCGGCCACCCGGTCCGGGATCTGGTCCGCCACCTCCCGGAGCTGCCGCATGTACCCCGGATCCCCCTCCCCCAGGAAGATGAACTGGGCGGGCCCGGTCCGGTACAGGAGGCCGTCGCCCAGGATGAGGTCGAAGCCCTTCTGGCGGGCCAGCCGCGCCGTCATCCCCACCAGGGGCACGTCCGGGTTCGCAGGGAGCCCTGCCGCCTCCTGGAGGCGTGTCTTGCAGACCCGCTTCCCCGAGAGGTCGTCCACGTCGAAGCGGGCCGGGGCGTCCGGGTCCCGGGACGGATCCCAGAGCGCCTGGTCGATCCCGTTCAGGATCCCCACCAGGCGGGAGCCCATGGCGATGAACCAGTGATGGAGCCCGAACCCCCCGGCCGGGGTGCGGAGCTCGTGGGCGTGGGTCGGGCTCACGGTGGTCACCCAGTCGGCATACGAGAGCCCGCCCTTGAGCCAGTTGACCTTCCCGTAGTACTCCAGCCGGTCCCAGGTGAAGACGGAGGAGGGAAGGTCGATGGAATCCAGGATCTCGGGACCGAAGAGTCCCTGGTACCCGGCGTTGTGGACCGAGAGAACGCACGCAACGGCGTCGTAGTAGGGGTGCCCGGCGTAGTGGGTCCGCAGGTAGACGGGGGCGAGGGCGGCCTGCCAGTCGTGGGGGTGGAGCACCACCCGGCCCTCGGGAGCGATGGTGGGCAGGGCTTCCAGCGCCGCCCGGATGAACAGGGCGAAGCGGAGGTGGTTGTCCGGGTAGTCACCGCCCCCCTCACCGTAGATCCCGTCCCGGTCGAAGGCGGGTGGGTAGTCCACGAACCAGGTGGTAGGCGTCCCCTCCTTCTTCGGGGCCCGGAGGATGCGCACGGTGTGATCCCGCCCCGCCACCGGGACCCTGACCTCGCACACCTCCGTGAGCTCGGGGGCCCGCCCCCGGACCACCCGGTACAGGGGCATGACCACGGCGGTGGACGTGTCGTGCCCCGCCTGGTGGCTGGCGATGCCCCGGACCGCCTCTCCCAGTCCTCCGGTGCGGGCGTAGGGCCAGTACTCGGCCACGAGGTGGATGACCTTCATGCCGGCTCCTCCTCAGCGACGACGTGGAGGTGGGCGGCGACCTTCTCCGCCATGGCCCGGGCCGTCTCGAGCTCCGGATGCCGGAGGACGACCATCCCGTCGCCCACCAGGAGCTGCTGCCAGTCGCGGCGTGGGGCGCCGATGGGGTTGAGGTCCAGTTCCAGGATGTGGGGTCCCATCTCGTTGAGGATGGCGTCGAGTCCTTCGTAGCGCTGAATCCGACCCCGGCCCCGGGCCCGCTTGTAGATCCAGGCCGTGTTGTACTTCCGTTCCACCGTCTGGCTGAAGCGGCCGTGGACCACGCACTCGGCCCAGCCCCGGTACGTGTCGACGTCGGAGGCGTAGTTGATGAGGTCCACCAGTCCGGCCCCCGGAGGCCGGGCTCCGATCTCGCCGAAGATCGCTTCCCCGGAGGGTGTCCGGTACCACTCCATGTGGGTGTAGCCGGTCTGGAATCCAAGCGCCCGGAGGACCTCGATCCCCATCTGCCGGCCGTCTGCGAACTCCGGCGCGTCCGGGTCCCGGAAGACGAGGGTGATGGGGCTCACCCACTCGTTCTCCCTCATGAAGAGGGCCCGGGGGATGTACGTGGCGATGCTGTAGTGGACGATCTCCCCGTCCACGCAGAGGGTGTCGAAGGTCATGTCCTCCCCTTCGATGAACTCCTCGACGCTCACCTCCGTCACGTGACGGAGGGCCGGCAGGATCCGGTCCAGCTCCTGGCGGTCGCGCACCTTGTACGTGGACTGCGACCCGGCCCCGGCGATGGGCTTGACGATGACCGGATAGCCGATCGTCTCGGCGCCCTCCACCACCCCTGCCGCCGTCGTGGCGCTGTAGTGGTGAGGCGTCCGGATTCCGGCGGCGTCCAGGACCCGTTTCATGAGCTCCTTGTCCCGGAAGGGAAGGGTCTGCTCCACCGTGAGCCCCGGGAGTCCGAGCCGCTCCCGGATGCGGGCCGCCAGAATGACGTAGGGCTCCCAGAGACACTCGACCCGGTGGATCGGGACCTGGTTCGCGAACGCCGCCACCCGCTCCACGATGCCCGGTTCGTCCTGGAAGGAATCCACGTGCAGGTAGGCCGAGAGACTCGAACGAGCCACCTCGGGGAGCCGATCCCGCGGTTGGTCTCCCAGGCCGATGACGTTGGCGCCCTCCATCGCCAGCCCCCGGGTGAAGTACTGCATCTCCTTGGGAAATCCCGGTGAGATCATCAGGACGTTCATGTTTGTCTCTCCCCTAGCCCAGTTCGACCCGCACGCGGGTCACGATCTTCCACAGCGCGTCCCGCACCACATCCGTCTCCGGGTGCCGCACGATGACGTAGCCCTCCCCTTCGTACCCGGCGGACCGGGACTGCCCCTCCCGGGGAAGGCGGGCCTCCACCACCAGGGATCCCAGCTCCCGTGCCACCTCGTCCAGCCCGTGGACGGCCTTCACCCGGCCCTCGCCCTGGGCCCGGAGGTAGGCGGCGCCGGCGGCGTAGAGCCGTGGCCGGGGCGTGAACCGACGGTAGACCATGACCTCGGCCCAGACCCGGAAGAAGTCGAAGTCGTGGGCCCACGAGATGAGGTTCATGAACCGGGCCCCGGGGGGCCGTGCCCCCACCTCCGAGATGGCCGCGCTCCCGTCGGGACGTCGGAACCACTCCATGTGGGACAACCCCGTGTCCATCCCCAGGGCATCCAGCGCCCGGCCCGCCACCGAACGGATGGCGTCGTAACGGTCCGTGTCCGACTCCCGGGGAAGCAGGACGCACCATTGGATCCACGGCTCTCGGAGCACCTCCAGCGCCGAGGGCAGGTAGTGGTTGATGGAGTGCCAGACCACGCGTCCGTCCAGGGAGATGGCGTCGAAGGAGTGCTCCTCTCCCGTCAGGAACTCCTCCACCAGCGCCGGGCGTTCCCGGGACGGAGGCATCTGGGACAGGAGGGACTCCAGCTCGTCCGGGGACGAGATCCGGAAGGTGCCCCGGGATCCGGAGCCGGCGGGGGGCTTCACGATCACCGGGAAGCCCACCCGGTCCACGAAGCTCCGGGTCTCCTCCGGCGAGCGTGCCAGGGTATGCCGGGCGCAAGGGAGGTCGTGCTCCCGGAGGATGTCCTTCATGCGGGACTTGTCCCGGAAGTTCTCCGCCGCCGCCGCCCCCATCCCCGGGATCCCCAGGAGATCCCGGACCTCGCCCAGGGGAACCTGAAGCTCTTCGAAGGTGCCCAGGAGGAGATCGACCGCCTCCCCCCTGCGCCGCAGCGCCTCCACCGCCTGCACCAGGACGCCGGGATCCAGCGCGTCCCGGACCTGGAGGGCGTCCGACAGGAGGGGTCGCACCTCCCCTGGGATCCGCTCCAGGGGGTCCTGCGTCACCAGGGACGCACGCACCCCCTCGAGCCGGCCCAGCGCCGCCACGAAGCGGAGCGTGGTCTCGGCGAGGAAGGGCGCCACGAAGGTGACGTGGGGCATGGCGGTGGCCGGGGGGAATGGCGAAGCCCGTGAACGACACGGGGAAATGGACGTCGGGAACCCGGGTAAGGTATCCGGCGCCTTGCGGCTGCGGTACCGTCGCGCCGCCCGGGCCCGTATCTTTCCCGCGCCTCCGTCCCGGTGGGTGGCCCCCGCCGCCTTCCGCGGTACGGCGCCCCCTGCCTCAGCAAGAGAGTTCCGATGCACGTCGTCTTCGTCGAGCCCACCTTTCCCGCCAATCAGCGCGAGTTCGTCCGGGGCCTCGTACAGGCGGGCGCCACGGTTTCCGCCGTGGGTGAGGGATCCAAGGACGCCCTGGACGACGATCTGCGTCGATGGCTCCTCCACTACGAACAGGTGCCCACCGTGGTGGACGTGGACACCCTGGTCCGGGTGGTGGGTTGGATGCACGGGCGCCTCCCGGTGCACCGGCTCGAGGCGACGGTGGAGGCCCACGTGCTTCCGGCCGCCCAGGCCCGGGAGACGCTGGGGATTCCCGGGACCTCCGTCCGGACGGCCTTCCTCTGCCGGGACAAGCCCGCCATGAAGGAGGTGCTCCGGGAGGCCGGCGTTGCCTGTGCCGCCTCGCTGGGGAGCAGCGACCCGGAGGAGATCCTGTCCTTTGCCCGGAGGGTCGGCTATCCGCTGGTCGTGAAGCCTCGAGCGGCGGCCGGAGCGTCGGGCACCGAACGGGTGGCGTCGGAGGAGGAGCTTTCGGGAGCCCTGGAGCGCGCCGGGGTCTTCCAGGGGGCGGCGGTGGCGGTGGAAGAGTTCATCGAGGGGCACGAAGCCTTCTACGACACCATCACCATCGGGGGGGTGGTGGCCCACGAGTTCATCACGCACTACTACCCGAACGTGCTGGAGGGTATGCGGACCCGGTGGATCTCCCCCCAGTTCATCACCACCAATCGGATCGAGACGGCTCCGGATTACCAGCCGGTGGTGGAGATGGGCCGGAATGTGAACCAGGTCCTGGGAATCGACACGTCTGCCACCCATATGGAGTGGTTCGTCGGCCCCAGGGGGCTCCGCTTCTCGGAGATCGGGTGCCGCCCCCCGGGAGTCCGGGCCTGGGATCTCTACGCCGCCGCCAACGACCTGGACATCTATGCGGAGTGGGGGATGGCGGTGGTCCACGGCCGCACGCTGAAGAAGGCATCCCGGCGGCTCTCCGCCGGGATCATCGCGCTCCGCCCCGACCAGGACGGCGTCATCGTCGGCTACGAGGGCGTCGGCGAGATCCAGGAACGATTCGGAGAGTGGATCCTGGACGCCCATCTCCCGCCGGAAGGCACCCCCACCCAGCCGGTGGAGGGCGGGTTCATGGCCAATGCCTGGGTACGGATGGCCCACCCGGACTACGATCACCTCCGCTTCATGCTGGACACCGTCGGTGAGGTGATGCAGGTGAGGGCCCGGTGAGCCTTCCCCTGCCGGCGATCCGGATTCCGGCGGTGAGGGCGTGAGCGGGGCCCCGACCCGGGTGGTGCTGGTGGGCTCCCTCCGGGACGTCCCCGACCCCGGCGCCCTGGCGGCCGAGCACGCCGGGGATCGCCGAGTGGCCCTCGTGACCGCCGGTTGGCAGGAGTGGGAAGAGGACGACGCCGACCTTCGGGCCGGGGCCGGGGAGGGGGTCGTCAATCTCCGCCTCTACGCCCGAGCCTCCGAGGTCTGGGCGGAAGATCCGGAGCTCACCCGGGGCCACCGAGAGTTGCAGGACCAGGTCCGGGCGCTCCGGCGGTCGTACAACCTGCGCCTCGCCCACGCCATGGGCGCATGGATCGAGCTCCTGGACATGCCCGGATCCGGGCCCGTGCTCCAGGAGGAGCGAATCTCGGCTCTGGAGGCGGTGAAGGCGCTGGACCGGCACCACGGTCGGCGCCTGGCGGAGCTGCGGGACGCCTTCTACCGTCGGTTCGACCCTCTGAACCGCGGTGCGGTGGCCCGCCGGCGCCACGAGATCACGGAGGAACTCGACGGTGTGGGCGCGGTGCTGATCGCAGGGGGTCACGTGCCTGTGCTCCTCAACCGCCTGCGCCTCTTCGGAGTGGACCAGCTCATGGGAGGCCGGAGCGTGGTGGCATCGGCAGGCGGCGCCATGGCATTGTCGGACCGGGTGGTCCTCTTCCA
>JARRPL010000171.1:0-6625 GCA_037382905.1 Gemmatimonadota bacterium
CCTGGAGCGGGCCCTGGGGTTCGGCTGGGATACGGTGGCGGGTGTGAGCCAGGCACAGATCGACCAGCAGATCGATTCGATCCGGGGCTACGTGGAGTCCCACTTCGCCATCGGGACCGAGGACGGGCCCTTCGACCCCACCTTCCGGGGTTCCGGCCTCCTGGAGGTGCCCTTCGGGACCTTCGTGCAGCTGGAGTACTTCCTGGGGCAGACGGCCGGCATTCCCGACGTCGTGAATGTGGAGTACTCCGTTCTCTTCGACGTCGACCGCCAGCACCGCAACTTCCTCCTGGTGGAGCACAACTGGAGGACGGCGACGTTCAACAACGAGGGTCAGGTCTCCCTGGTCTTCACGCCGGGCCGGACGCAGCAGTCGCTGGACCTCACCTCGTCGTCGATCTGGCGAGGGCTGGCGGGGCTGATCTGGCTGGGGGTGCTGCACATCTGGATCGGGATCGACCACATCCTCTTCCTGGTGGCGCTGATGCTGCCCGCGGTCCTGGTTCGCAAGGACGGTCGCTGGCAGGCGGTGGGGAGCTTCAAGGAGGGCTTCTTCAACATCGTCGCGGTCATCACCTTCTTCACCCTGGCCCATAGCGTGACCCTGGCGTTGGCGGGTCTGGGGATCATCCACCTGCCCTCGGCATTCGTGGAATCCGTCATCGCCGCCTCCATCGCCGTGGCGGCGGCGGCCAACCTCCTGCCTCGCCTCCGGGTGAGGGAGTGGACGCTGGCCTTCGTCTTCGGCCTCTTTCACGGCTTCGGCTTCGCCAGCGTCATGGGCGACATCGGCGTGGGCACCGACCACCTCGCCGTCTCCGTCTTCGGCTTCAACGTCGGCGTGGAGCTGGGGCAGCTGGTGATCATCGCGGCAATCTTCCCGGCCCTCTTCCTGCTACGGGATCGGCGGGTCTACGTGCCCGCCATGAAGGTCGGATCCCTCGCCCTCATCGCCATCGCCACGGTCTGGTTCGGCGAGCGGGCCTTCGGCTGGGACGTCTACATGACTCAGATCGCCATGAACGTCCTGAGCATCCTGCCGGGAATCGGCTGAGGGAGCTCAGCCCGAGCGGCGCCGATCCAGGTAGTCGGAGATCCGGCGGAGCGACTGGAAATTCTCAAGCGTCACATCCTCCGGCGGGATGCTGAGTCCCGAGGTCTCCTCCAGGTGGCTCACCAGGAGCATCACCCGGAGGGAGTCCAGGATGTTCGAGAGGAGGAGGTCGTCGTCCGGGCCGATGGAAAGGCCCGGATCCATGAGGATCCGCTCCTGCAGGTGGGTCCGGAGGTCGTCGATGCTCATGGGCTCCCCGCGGCTGCGTCATGACTCTGGAGTCTCGTCCGATCGATCTTTCCGCTGCTCGTCCGAGGCAGGTCGGCGGCCACGGCGATCTCCCGCGGCAGGGCGTATGCCGGAAGATGATTCCGGAGGTGCCGTATGAGCGCGGCTGCGTCGGCCTTCGCGTCGGGCCGCAGCGCCACGGTCGCCAGGATCGCCTTGCTGCCCCGGTCGTCGGGGACGGTGTAGGCCGCCGCCTCCGACACCTCCGGGTGCAATCCCAGCGCCGCCTCGATCTCGTCCAGCTCCACCCGGTGGCCCCGGGTCTTCACCATCCGGTCCTTGCGACCGTGGAAGTGAAGAAGCCCGTCCTCGCCTCGGGAGACCATGTCGCCGGTCCGGTAGTAGATGTGCGGCAGAGGCCCCTCCGAAGGGAGCCGGAGAAAGACCCGGGCGTTGAGTTCAGGGCGGTTCCAGTAGCCCCGGGTGAGCGTCGACGAGCGGACGCAGAGCTCTCCGGGCTCCCCCGGGCCGCACTCCTGATCGTCTTGGCCCAGGATCAGCCCCTGGGAATTGCGGGACATGGTGCCGATGGGGATGGGCGTGTCATCGTCCACCGAAAGCGGAGGAACGTCGTAACAGGTGCAGGACGGCGCCTCCGCGGGCCCGTAGACGTTGGTGAACCGGACCCCAGGGAGGCGCTGCATGAGGGTCCGGAGCTGACCGGGGGGGAAGGGCTCGCCCCCGAAGAGGATCCAACGAAGGGAGGAGAGTTCCCGTTGCTCCATGGCCCCGCGCTCGAGCATCTCGATCAGGGTGAAGGGGACGGTGAAGATCACGTTGATCTCCTCCGTCTCAACGTAGGTCGTGAAGCTCGCGGGAAAGCGGGTCACCCCCTCCGGCACCAGTACCACGGTGCCCCCGGCCTGGGCCGTGGAGAAGAAGTCGAAGATGCTCAGATCGAAGTGGAGGGGGGCATGGCTGGCCACGCGATCCTCGGGGCCCAGGCCCACGTGAGCAGCGCCCCACCGCGCAGAGGTGAGGCTCCCCCGATGGGTGTGCATCATCCCCTTGGGCCGGCCCGTGGAGCCGGACGTGTACATGATGTAGCCCAGGTCCAGGTCGATGAGCCGCTCCGGCGGCGCCGAGTCCCTGAAGCCCCCCACCGCCTCCCAGTCCATCGTCTCCAGGCCGTCCCGCGGCGTCAGACCGTAGACCCGGGGCCTGCTCCCCTCCGGAAGCTGCATCAGGGTGGCCGCGACCCCCTCCGACGCCACCAGGTGGCGGATCCCGCAGTCCTGGATCATGGCCTCGAGGCGTGCGGCGGGAAGAAAAGGGTCCAGGGGCACGAACACTCCGCCGGCCTTGAGGACGCCGTAGAGCGCGACGCCGAGCTCGAGGCCCTTATGCATG
Organism: Gemmatimonadota bacterium; assembly: GCA_037382905.1. Taxonomy (GTDB): domain Bacteria; phylum Gemmatimonadota; class Gemmatimonadetes; order Longimicrobiales; family Gaopeijiaceae; genus Gaopeijia. Next base: position 2,693 of record JARRPL010000171.1, read on the forward strand.
AAGATGCCCACCCGGTCTCCGGGCTCGAGCCCCCGATCCAGGAGCGCGTGGGCGAGGCGGTTGCTCGCACGATCCAGGTCGGCATAGCTCAGGGCCCGGCCCTGGATCCGCAGGGCCGGAGCGGCGGGCTGCCGCTCGGCCCAACGGGAGATCGCGTGGTGGATGAGGAAGTCGGACATGGAGGCTTCAGAGTCCCAGAAGACCGGCAATGATGTTCCGCTGCACGTCCACCGTGCCGGCGTAGATGGTGGCTCCGATGGCGTCCCGTAGCTCCCGCTCCAGACCCGTCTCCCTCTGGTAGCCCTCGCCGCCGTGGACTGCGATGGCGTCCTGGGCGCACTGCACGGAAGCTTCGCTGAGAAAGGTCTTGGTCATGGCCGTTTCGAGGGTCGCCGACCGTCCTTCTTGCAGGAGTCGGGCCGTCTTGTAGAGGAGGAGTCGACTCAGCTCGATACGGAGCTTCATGTCCGCCACGCGGTGGGAGACCGCCTGGTGCTTCCCCACGGGCCGGCCGGCCCGGATGCGAGTCCGGGCGACCTCGACGGAGGCGTCGAGAAGGCGCTGCATGGCCCCGAGCTGCGGAGCCAGCACCATGCTCCGCTCCCAGCCGGCGTGGAGGTTGAAGATGCCGGCGCCGCCCCCCTCACCCCCCAGCAGTCGGTCCCGGGGGACCCGGCAGCCGTCGAGCACGATCCGACCCGGGGGCACCCGGCGGAGTCCCGCATGCTCCGGGGCGGGCTCGACGGTGTAGCCCGGAGTCCCCGCGTCCACCAGGAAGGCCGAGATCCCCCAGCGACCCGCCTGGGGGTCGGTCCGGGCGAAGACCACGCATACCTGGGCCACCGGGGCGAATCCGATGTAGACCTTTTCGCCCTCCAGCACGTAGTGGTCTCCGTCCCGCACGGCGCGGGTCCCGATGCCGAACGCGTCGGAGCCGCTCCCCTCCTCGGTGATGGCGAAGGCGCCCAGGAGCTCACCCCGGACCGACGGGCCCAGGTAGCGGGAAACCTGATCCTCGGAACCGACCTCCAGCAGCGTTTTCTGAAAGCCCCAGATCTGGGTGCCGAGGCCGAAGGTCAGCCCGTTGTCCACGCAGCCGTACCCCAACGCCTCCATCAGGTAGGCGGTGGTCACCACCCCGTGCCCCGCCCCGCCGTGGTCCCGGGGAGCGAGCCACCCGAGCACGCCGAACTCCGCACACCGCCGCCATAGCTCGGGGTCGAAGCCGCCCTCCCCCAACTCCGCCACCCGGGGGTTCAGCTCCTGGCGTGCGAATTGCAGAACGGATTCACGAAGCGCTCGTTGTGTGTCGCTCCAGGACTCGGTCATCGGCAGCGCATGGGAATGGTCGGAAACGAACCCCTACTCCATCATGGGGTTACCCGGCGATGCGGTACAGACAAAACGGATCCCCCACGGATGTCTCCCCTGTTCAAAGAACGCCCCGCCCCTGCGCTCCGACGGCCGCTGACGCCGGCGGAACGCCCCATCTTCACCAGCCAGGCGCTCAATCCAGGGAAGCCCCTGTTCAACATGGCCCTCGCCGTGGAGGTGGCGGCGCCCCTGGATCCGGAGCGTCTCCAGGACGCGCTGCGCCGGGTCGCCCTGGGTTCCGACGCGCTCCGGACGGTGGTCCGCAGCGAGCAGGGTGTTCCGTGGGCGGAGGTGCTGGAGGAGTGTGACACGACCCTCGAGGTGGAGGAGCGGCCGGACGCCGTCTGGTCGGACGGATCCCTCCGCCTGGAGTTGGAAGATCGGGCTCGGCAGCACCTTCCTATGGATCGGCCCATGACCCGCGTGGCCCTCTTCCGGGGCCGCACCCGGTCCACGCTCTTCGTGCTCCAGCACCACCTCATCACCGACGCGCTGTCCCTGGGGGTCCTCCTCCGACGGCTCGGTGAGGCCTATGCGGGGCCGACCCGGGCTGGGGTGTCGGATCCCGTGGAGACGCCGCAGTTCATGGCGTACGTGCAGCACCTCGACGGTGCCCCGGCACGAGACGCCCTGCACCGCGCATCGGCGTTCTGGAAGGAGACCACGCCGCAGGACACCGCTCCTCTCCGGTTCTATGGCCGGGGGGCGGACGGGGAGGGACGCACCCACCGAGCCCGGGTCGCCCTGGAGGGGGAGCGCGCACGGACCCTGGAACGCCTCGCGTCCCTTCCCGAATTCCGCGCCTTTTCCCGGGAGCAGTCCCGGTTCCTCGTGCTGTCCACCGTGCTCAGCGCCTGGATGGCACGGATCACGGACCGGGAGGAGGTCGCCGTCGGCGTTCCGTGCCACCATCGCACCGCCACCGCCTTCCGGGAGACGCTGGGTCTGTTCATGGAGCTGTGCCCCCTGCGGGTGCAGGTGCAGCCGGATACGTCGTTCAGGGCGCTGGCGGAGCAGGTCCGGCGTGCCACCACGGAGACTCTTCGCCACGCGGTCCCCGGGGCCGGCGCCCTCCCGGAGGCGCGGGGATTCGGTGTGGTGCTCAACGTCATCACCGCCGAGCTCGGGCGGTTCGCGGGTCACGAGGTCCGAGCGGACTGGATCCACGCCGGCGCCGGCGACCCGGCCCATCCGGTTCGCATCCAGCTCCACGACTTCGACGGGTCCGGAACTCCCACCATGGACTTCGATCTGGACGAGTCGGTTTTCGGCCCGGAGGAACGCCGGTGGGCGGTGGATCACTTCCTGGCCCTCCTGGACGCCCTGGACGCCGACATGGACGCCCGGGTTTCGGAGGTGCGGCTGGTGGAGTGGGAAGACGAGGCCTCCTTCGCCACCCGGGGCGAGGACCGGTTCCCGCCGGCAGGGATCCTGTCCTCGTTCGGGGCGGTGCTTGCGGAGCGGGACCACGAGGTCGCCCTGGTGGAGGGCACCACCGGGGTCACCTTTCGGGAGCTGGCGGACCGGGCGCTGGAGCTGGAAGGTCGACTCGGAGAGGGGGCGAATCTCGCGCCTGGCGACGTGGTGGGCATCCTCATGGATCGAGGAACCGATCTGGTGACGGCCATGCTGGCGGTGATGCGGACGGGTGCCGCCTACATGACGCTGGACCCCGCCCATCCGGACGAGCGGCTCGCGGCCCAGCTCCGGGACGCGGGGGCGTCGCTGGTGATCACGACTCCCGAGCGCTGCGATCGGGTCCGGCCGTGGGGACCCGCCCCGGTGACGTTGGGCTCGGGAGAATCGGCGGGGCCCGGTCCGGAGAGAGGACCCGACACCAGGGAGACGGGCGGGGCCCGGGCGGACTCCGCATTGCAGCCGTGGCCCGACCCGCCACCGGATCGGTTGGCCTACGTCCTCTACACCTCCGGCTCCACGGGCCGACCGAAGGGCGTGGAGGTCTCCCACGGGGCCCTGGCGGAGTACGTGGCGTGGGCAGCACGCACCTGGGACCGGGGCGATCGGCTGACCTGGGCGTGGTTCACCTCGCCGGCATACGACCTCACCGTCACCTCGATCTTCACCCCCCTGGTGTCGGGGGGCAGCATCGTGGTCTTCCCCGAGGACCCCGACGGAGGTCGGCTCACCGTCCTGGACGTCTTCGCCGACCCCCGGGTCGAGGTGGTGAAGCTTACACCCTCCCATCTGGCGCTCCTGGGGAGCCTGGACCTCAGTGGGAGCCGAGTCCGTCGCCTGGTACTGGGGGGCGAGAACCTGCCGGTGGCGCTGGCCCGGGCGGCTCACGAAGCCTTCGGTGAGGAGGTCGAGATCTACAACGAGTACGGCCCCACCGAGGCGACGGTGGGGTGCATGATCCACCGCTTCGATCCGGAGATGGACACCGGGGATTCGGTTCCCATCGGGGTTCCGGCGGACAATGTCCAGATCCACGTGCTCTCACCCGCCGGGACTCCGACGGTGCGCGGCGAATCCGGAGAGATCTGCATCGCCGGCACCCGCCTCGCCCGAGGCTACCGGGGCCGGCCGGATCTCACCGAG
>JARRPL010000172.1:0-13678 GCA_037382905.1 Gemmatimonadota bacterium
GCTGCTGGGCGAAGTCCGCCCTCTCGGGGTCGGACTCGATCAGGACAACGTCCTGGCTCTCCTCGGAAAGACGCCGGGCCAGGTGGAAGCCCACCTCGCCCGCGCCGACGATCAGTACTTTCATGGTGACGGAAGCTAGAGATGCCGGGGGAGGCTGCAAAGCGCCGGGTGCCTGCGTGCCGGAGGAGGAGGGAAGGGGTTGCGGAAGCGCTCCCTTCGGCAGGGTGGCAGAGGCGGTCGCCGGGACCGGGGCGTCTTCCTATCTTCCTGCCCCAGGGCCCGTAGCTCAGCTGGTCAGAGCGGTGGACTCATAATCCAACGGTCGCAGGTTCAAGTCCTGCCGGGCCCACTTCTCCCGAACTCGAGACGGCTCATTCCTCCGGAGACGGCGGTTTACGGAGCTTCTTGGTCCGTGCCCGGCGGCGTTTGGCGTCCAGTCGTTTGCGCTTCTGGGACCGGGGGACCGGCGTGGGAATCCGCTCCGCGGGTCGATGGTGAAGGGCCTCCAGCTTCTCCCGCAGCCGTGCCAGAGCCCGGCGGCGGTTCCGGAGCTGACTTCGTTCCGTGCGGGACTCGCACCGGATCCCGGTGGGCAGGTGGACGAGGCGCACGCCGGAGTCCGTGGTGTTCTGGTGTTGGCCGCCCTTTCCCCCGGCACGGAAGGTCTCGACCCTGCACTGGGTGAGAAGCTCCGAGTCGTCCGAGGGGATCGGCGGCGGATCCGTGGTGGCCATGGTGGGGTTCGATGTGGAAGACTCTTTCGCTTTCCCGTAAGATTGAAGGATAAGGCCTCCGCCCAGAGGGGTCGGTGCTGCAACCCCGGACGATCGACATGATCCAAGACCGCTATGAGGAGCACCAGGGTGCACGGTTCCTCGTGGTGCTGGCCTCGGGCGTCGTGGTCACCTGGGGCCTTCAGTTCGCGGCTCCTATCCTGCTGCCCACGGCGGTGGCCCTCTTCCTGGCGGTTCTCACCTTTCCGCTGGTCAACCTCCTCCGGAGCCGCAGGGTCCCCCCGGCGGCCGCCATCATCCTCTCGGTGGTCATGGTGGTGGGAGGATTCTCGCTCCTCATCTTCGGGGCCAGCCGGGCCCTCGGGGAGCTGGAGACCAGCCTGCCACGATACTGGAACCGCCTCCGGGAGGTTCAGCAGAGCTGGATCCAGGGGCTCACGGACCGGTTCGGGCTCCTGAATGACGGGACCGGCCAGGCGGAGCTCTTCGGTCGACCCCTGGAAGAGTACCTGCCCCTGAATCTCATCGAGCCCGGCGGTCTGCTGGAGTTCGTCAGCGGCACCGTGCAGCTCGGGGCATCGCTGGTGACCCAATCGGCCCTGGTGGTCCTGATCATGGCCTTCATCCTCTCGGAGATGACGGTCCTGCCCGGGAAGCTCGAGGCGATCCTCGGAGACGGGATCAAGGGCGAGGAACGGCTCCAGAAGGTGATCCGGGAGGTCCAGGAGTACCTGGGGATCAAGACCGTGATCAGCCTCATGACCGGGATCGCCATCGGCCTCTGGGCATGGGTCATGGGGCTGGACTTTCCCGTCCTTCTGGGGCTCGTGGGCTTCGTCCTCAACTACATCCCCACGGTAGGCTCGATCCTGGCGTCGATCCCCGGCATCATCCTGAGCCTGATCCTCTTCGGTACGCTGGGCCACGCCCTCGTGGTGGCCTTCGGGTACTTTGCCGTCAACACCGTCTTCGGCTCGATCCTGGAGCCGAACCTCCTGGGTCGGCGTCTGGGTCTGTCCACCCTCGTGGTGATCCTCTCCCTCCTCTTCTGGGGCTGGACCTGGGGCCCCATCGGGGCGCTCCTGTCGGTGCCCCTCACCATGGTGGTCAAGATCTTCTTCGAGAACACGCCCGACCTCCGCTGGGTCGCCGTGCTCCTGGACAAACAGGCCCCTGAGGATTCGTCGGATGGAGCCACACCCACGCCGGACCCGGCCACCCCCGGTTCCGTGCCGACCTCCCAGGTGTCCGCCTCTGCCTCGTCTCCCCCCACTCCTCTACCGAGGTGATCTGACGTGCCCGCCACCGACTTCTCCACCCTTCCCGACACCGCACGGCTGTGGGTCTTCCCCGTTCAGGACACGCTGGACGCGGACGAGGTGGACCTTCTGCTGGGCGCCGTGGACTCGTTCCTTGAAGGCTGGGCGGCCCACGGTGCCCCCCTGACGGGGGCCCGGGAGTGGGTGGAGGACCGCTTCCTCCTCGTGGCGGTGGACCCCAGCACCGTACCGCCCTCCGGCTGTTCCATCGACAGCATGGTGCGGGCCCTCCGGGCGGTGGAGACCCGAACCGGAAAGCGGATCGTAGGTCACGGACCGCTCTACCTCCGGGGCGAGGACGGCTCGGTCACGCGGCTGAGCAGGCCCGAATTCCGGGACGCTGCCCGGGCCGGACGCATCACGCGGGAGACTCCGGTCTTCGACACCACTCTCACGTCGCTGGCCGACTACCGGGCCGGCCGCTTCGAACGCGCCGCCGGTGAGAGCTGGCACGGACCCGCCTTCTTTTCCTGAGGTGGCCGCCGGTCCGCAGGGCGCCGGACCTCCCCCGCCTCCCTTGGACCGCAGCGGCCCCTCAACGCCCGGCCAGGGGGGAGCCCGGCGCCGGGGGTGACCACGCGAAAGCGCCGCTCCGGTCGGACCGGAGCGGCGCTTCGTCGTGCTCGGCTGTGGCTCGCAGGGTCAGACCCGGACCACGTTCTCCGCCGAGGGCCCCTTGGCTCCATCCACGATATCGAACTCGACCTTTTCCCCTTCCGCCAGGCTCTTGAACCCGTCGGCCTGGATTGCCGAGAAGTGCACGAAGCAATCCCGGGAACCGTCTTCAGGGGAGATGAATCCGAAGCCCTTCGAGTCGTTGAACCACTTCACCGTTCCGGTGGTCCGCATCGTTTCCTGCTCCATCGAATGAATCTGAACACGGGGCGAGCCTCCGCCCGCTCCTCAAAGAACGCCCGCGTCTCCGACTCGATGCCCACTGCGCCGGTGATCAGCGCAACCGTGCGGAAGAGGGCGAAGGGCGCCAGGCTCTCGAGTTGGCCCGCCACCAGCCCTGCGATGAGGTTCCCCAGCGCCGCTCCCACGAACCAGATGCCCATCATCTGGCCGACCCGGTTCACCGGGGAGAGCTTGGTGATGGCGCTCAACCCCACCGGCGAGATGGTGAGTTCCCCCGACGTGTGAAGGAAGTAGGTGACGATGAGCCAGGCGGGACTCACGAGGTTGTCCGGGGACGCATTCGCCGCACCCCACGAGAGGACGAAGAAGCCCATGGCCAGCCCCAGGAGTCCGAGACCCGCCTTCATGGGGATGGAGGGGTCGGCGTTCCGCTTCTCCAGAGCCACCCAGAGCATGCCGAAGACCGGCGCCAGCAGGATGATGAAGATGGGGTTGATGGACTGGAGCCAGGACGCCGGGATCTCGGTGCCGAACATGGTCCGGTCGGTGAGGCCCTGGGCGAAGAGGTTCAGGGACGTCCCGGCCTGCTCGAAGCCCGACCAGAAGACGGCGATGAGGAGGAAGAGCCAGAAGATCACGCCCAGCCGCTTGTTCTCATCGGCGGTGTGGCCTCCGGCGGTCCAGAGGTAGACGAAGTAGAGCCCCACCAGGACGAGCACCCCGCTCCCCAGGTAGCTGGCGATCTGGGTGAGGGTGAGGGGGATGATGTCGTTCGCCACCATCAGACCGAAGACCGCCAACCCCACCACGGCTGCGAAGAAGATTCCGAAGAAGCGCCGGCTCTTCCGGGCCACCTCCGCGGGCGTGTCCTCGGTCTTCAACTCTCCGGCGGTCCCCAGATACGCCGCGCCGGCGCGATACTGGAGCAGCCCCAGGACCATTCCCACACCGGCGGCGCCGAAGCCCCAGTGCCAGTTGTAGCCCTCGCCCAGCCATCCGGTGATGATGGGTCCCAGGAAGGCCCCGATGTTGATTCCCATGTAGAAGATGGAGAAACCCGCATCGCGTCGGGCCCCACCCTCGGGGTAGAGCTCTCCCACCACCGTGCTGACGTTGGGCTTCAGGAGTCCGGTACCCAGGATGATGAAGATCAGACCCGCGAAGAAGGTGACGTCGGCGAAGGTCCCGTGGGCGGCGGCGCCGGTAAGGGTGGGCGCCGCCATGGTGAAGTGACCGAGGGCGATGATCCATCCCCCCACCCAGACCGCCTTGCGCTGGCCCCAGATGTTGTCCGCCACCCAGCCCCCGGGGAGCGCCAGGATGTAGACCAGCGAGGTGTAGAGGCCATAGATGGCCGCCGCGGTCCCCACCTCCAGCCCCATCCCCGGATTGTCCCGGAGGACGGACCCCGTGGCGGGATCGGTGACGACATTCGCGGTCTCCGCCGTCATGAAGAGGATGAGCAGAGCGCGCATCCCGTAGTAGGAGAACCGCTCCCACATCTCCGTGAAGAAGAGGGTGGAAAGGCCTCGAGGGTGTCCGAAGAAGGTGGGCCCCGCCGGAGGTGCGGGGGTGCCGGTGGTGGTGGTGGTCAACGCGATGATCCTGTCGCGGGAAATTTCTTGGGCAATCCTTCCAAACTACCGCCCCGCCGCCGATCCGGCGAGAACGACCTCCAGGAACCGTGCCGCCGACTCCTCGGCCCAGAAGCGGGGACTCCGGGCACTCCCGTGCACGAAGCCCACGTGCCCTCCGCGATCCGTCAACTCGGGGTGGATGTATGGGTTGGACGAGAGGGCGGTCCGAGGCAGGGCGTCGGGGGGCAGGAAGGGATCGTCCACCGACTGGAGGATGAGGGTGGGGGTGCGAATGCCCTCCAGGTACCCGGCGGAGCTGCTCTGGTCGTAGTAGTCGTCCGCGTCCGTGAAGCCGTTCAGGGGCGCCGTGACCAGGTCGTCGAAGGCCCGGAGGGTCCGGACGCGCTCCAGCGCCGCCAGGTCCACCACCGGTGCCACCAGTCGCTCCTTCTGCCGGATCTTGGCCACGAGGGAGCAAAGGAAGTAACGCGTGTAGAGCCGGCCCAGCCCGGTCCGGGCCAGGAGATCGGCACCGGCGGCCAGATCGAAGGGCACGGAGATGGCCACGGCCGCGTCGGGAAGGGGCCCCGGGGCGTCGGCGGGAGCCGCCGAGACCCCCCGCTCCCCCAGGTACTTGAGGAGCACGTTTCCGCCGAGGGATACCCCGATGGTCCCCAACGGCCGGCCCGGGAATCGGTCTCGCAGCCGGCCCAGCACGAAACCCAGGTCCCCCGTCTCTCCCGAGTGGTAGGTCCGGGCCACCCGGTTCGGCTCCCCGGAGCACGCGCGGAAGTTGAGCCCCACCGGGAGCATGCCGCCCCGCCTCAGGGCATGGAATGCGTTCCGCACGTAGGGCCGCCGGCTGTGGCCCTCGAGCCCGTGGAGGACCAGAACCACCGGGCCTCCCTGGTCCGGAAGCAGATCCAGGTCCAGGAAGTCGCCGTCCGGCGTGTCCCAGCGTTCCCGCGACACCGGGAGGGCGTGTTCCGGTCTGAGGAACTTCCCCGCCAGGGTCTGGACGTGGGGGTTCCGGGCCCACCGCTCCGCACGGTACCGAGACGGGACGGCGTCGGGGGGGATCACCTCAGACACGGGCCCAGGGCGGGTCGGCTTCCATGACCCGGGAGTACACGGGACAGGCAGGGTGGTGGGCGCCCGGGAGGTACCCGGTGCTCACGAGGAATTCGCCGGTGATCTCCCCCCCGGTGAACCGGAAGAAACGCTTGAAGATCTTGACCCAATCGCCCCTCTCCAGCGGGTGGTGATGGTCGAGCCAGCCGCCGAAGGACCCGAAGCGCCGCTGCAGCTCCAGGATCCGGCCGGCGTTGTGGATGGCGGCGTCGATCTTGAGCCGGTTGCGCACGATGCGGGGGTCGCCGAGGAGCCGTTGCCGATCCGTGTCGTCGTAGGCGGCGACGGCAGGAATGTGAAAATCATCGTATGCCTGCCGAAGGCCTTCCCGCTTCTTCAGGATCGTACTCCAGGACAGCCCCGCCTGGTTGATCTCCAGCACGAGACGGCCGAAGAGGGCGTCGTCGTCGCCTACGGGGAAGCCGTATTCGACGTCGTGATAGGGTCCGTGAACCGGATGCCCCGCTGCGTGGGCACAATAACTGTCCGGGGGGAGGGGTGCTGTCTGAGACATGGCTGCAAAGGTAGCGCGAAACCCTCCCGGTACGGACTCCGTACGTCCGGGTAGGTTCGCATCCCCGATGGATCGGGAGGGAGAAGAGCATGGGTCGGTCTCGTGGAAGGGCGCCCTGGGCGCCGTTGGCGTTCCTCGGTGTGGCGTTCGCGTCGGCGGCGCCGCTGGCCGCACAGGCTCCGGCGGATCGGATCTGGGCGCAGGTCGAGACCGTGGCCGGAGACGTGTACGAGGGCTTCCTGCGATGGGATCGCAACGAAGGCAGCTGGGCGGACGTCCTCAACGCCTCTCGCCGGATTCCCGAGGACCATCGGCGCATGTGGTCCGAAGCCCAGGGGCGCGACCGGGAGGACCGGGAGCGGAGCATCGAGTTCCTGGGGTTCACCCTCTCCTGGGAGGAGGACGACCCCGAGTTCGAGGAGAGTGCGCAATCCGGGGTCCGGTTCGGGCACATCGACCACCTTCGGGTCCTGGATGACGACCGGGCCGAGGTGGTTCTTCGATCCGGCGAGGTGGTGGAGTTCGAGGGCGGGGGCACCGACCTGGGCTCCGACCTCCGGGAGCTCCTGGTGGAGATGCCGGGGCAGGGCACGGTGGAGCTGTCCTGGGACGAGCTGCGCGAGGTTCGCTTCGGTGCCGCCCCGGTGGGCTCTCGCCCTGACGCCCAGCGCCTCTACGGCACGGTGCAGGACCGGTGGGGCAACCGCTTCACCGGAGCCGTGAGCTGGGATACGGACGAGATTCTGGACTCGGACGTGCTGGACGGGGAGGAGGACGGGCGCGATCGGGAGATCCCCTTCCGGGACATTGCCGCCATCGAGCGGGACTGGGACGGGGCTCGGGTCACCCTCGTGGACGGTCGGGAGGTGCTGCTGACGGGATCCAACGACGTGGGTAGAGGCCACCGGGGCGTCCAGGTCTCCGATCCGGCCCTGGGAATGGTGGAGGTGGAGTGGGACGAGTTCGAGTCGGTGCGATTCCATGCTCCGGACGTGTCCGCCTCCCGGGACTCGTTCACGGGAGGCCATCGACTTCGGGGCACCGTCACGACCCGGGGTGGCGACCGCTTCACCGGTTGGATCCGGTGGGATGCCGACGAGAGCCGGTCCTGGGAGTTCCTGGACGGGAGCTGGCGGGACGTGGTCTACGATATCGAGTTCGGGGCCATCGACCGGATCGCCCGGGCGTCCTCCCGGAGCGCGCGGGTGACCTTGCGAGACGGTCGGGAGTTCGAGTTGGAGGACTCGAACGACGTGGACCGGGACAACAAGGGGATCTTCGTGGACGTTTCGGGGGATTCGGGCGAGGAGGAAGGGGAATGGGTCCGCATCGGCTGGGACGAGTTCGAGGAGATCCGCTTCCAGCACGGAAACTGAGGTCCGGGTCCGGTCGAGGGCCCCCGGATTGCGAGAGAGGATTCGCGGCATGAGAGTGAAGCGCTGGACCCGGGGGCTCCTGGCGACCGTCACCCTGCTGGGGGGCGTACCGGGGATCGTGGCGGGACAGGAACCGGCGCCGTCGCCGGCGGCGGACACGTACCTGGATCCGGTGGCGGCGACGCTCCACGAGGCAGCCCGACGGAACTGGGCGTCCATCGACGAGTCGGTGGTGCGCTACACCGCCCTGATCCGTCAGAGGATCGCCGCGGGTCTGCGAACCCCTCTCAAGGACCGGACCCTCTACCGCAACGAGCTGGCGGTCCGGGCCTTCTGGGACCGGGACTACGATGCACTGGTCCAGGTCCTGGGAGCCCGGGCCCAGTATCCGGGTCGGAGCATCGCCGAACGGGAGGGTGCCCTGGACTGGCTCGACGACCTGGCCTTCGATCAGCCCTTCGAGCCGGGAGGGGATCGCCTCTTCTTCGGATTGGAGGACCCGGACGACGAGGGGTTCGAACCCGACAACGAGGACTTCTGGATTGCCCACCCCCTGGCCCCGGGAGCCGATAGCCTCTACCGCTTCGAGAGCGGGGACACCCTGACGATCCGGCTCCCGGACGGGCGGTCACTCCAGACGGTCAAGCTCGACGTTCTCCCCAGGGCCGCCGACGTCCACCGGATCACCGGTTCCCTCTGGATCGAGCCCGAGAGCGGGGCCCTGGTCCGGGCGGTCTATCGCCTCAGCCGGCAGTTCGATGCCATCCGGGACATCCCGGATCTGGCGGAGGAGGAGGCCAGAGGCGAGTTCAGGTACGTACCGGGGCTCTTCAAGCCCTGGACGTTCGACATGACCATGGTGGCCATCGACTACGGGTTCTGGAACTTCCAGGTCTGGCTCCCCAGGGCCATGCGGGTGGAGGGGGAGGCCGCCGCCGGAATCCTGAAGTTCCCCGTCTCCCTGGATGTGTCCTATCGGGTGGAGTCGGTGACCACCGAGCAGGACCTGGCGGAGGCACCGGACCCCACCCCGGCTCAGGAACTTCGGACGCGCCACTTCGACAGCCGGGCCGAGGCCATGGAATTCCTGGCTCAGCTCATGACCGACCAGGACGGAGTCCGTTACGAACCCCTCTCGGAGTTGACCCGCACATCGGGGGGGCGCACCTCCCGCTACGTGGTCCCGGAGGACCGGGCCCGCCTCGCCTCCAGTCCCCACCTTCCGCCACCCATCTGGGAAGAGGAGGTGGGGTTCGTGAGCGACCGGGAGTTGGAGGAGTACGTCTCCACCCTCGCGGATCTCCCGACGCCTCCGGTGAACGGCCTGCCCTGGACGGCGAACTGGGGGTGGGACCGGGCAGACCTGCTCCGCTACAACAAGGTGGAGGGTCCCGCCCTGGGAGGGACCTTCGAGTTCCGCACCGACGCCGGCTTCCTGGGTCCCATGGACGTCCGCACCGAGGGGTTCTTCGGCTTCGGCGACCTGGAGCCCAAGGTGCGGCTGGACCTGGAGTGGGCCTCGGTCACCCGTCGCCTCACCCTGGGGGGGTTTCGGGAGCTTCGGCCCGTGAACACCCGGGCCAGGAACCTGGGCCCCGGGAACTCCCTCAATGCCCTCCTCTTCGGTCGGGACTTCGGTGAGTACTTCATGGCCACGGGGGCGGACTTCCGCTGGCGTCCGCCGGAAGCGGCCCGCCAGTCGTTCGAACTCCGGGTGTACGGGGAGCGACACCACGCACTCTCCAACAAGGTGGAGTTCGCCCTCTTCCACGCCTTCGATTCGGATTGGAGCTTCTCCCCGAACGTCCAGGCCCAGGGCGTGGAGGAGGCGGGGGCGGAGATCTGGCTTTCGCCCTGGTGGGGTACGGACCCCCTGCTCCCCCAGTTCGGCCTGGAGCTCTACGCGCACGGGGGCGCCTGGCGATTGCCGAGAGCCACCGAGGGAATCACCGATGATGCCTTCGTGCGGGCCTCGGCGATCCTCCGGGCGGCGATCCCCGTGGCATCGGGCCGCTGGCGGGTGGGGGGACGTCCTGGGGCACCACCACTCCCCAGCGGAGCTGGTTCCTGGGAGGCCCGGCGAGCCTGCGGGGCTACCCGGCCTCGGTGGCCGTGGGATCGAGCTTCGCCCGGGGCCGTGCGGAGGTCGCCCGGGTCTACTCGGTGGGGACGTTCAGCGCTTTCGGGGACGTGGGCTGGGCGGGATTCAGGGAAGACTGGGCCGCCGACGATCTCCTGTACGGGGTGGGCGTCGGTGGGAGCGTTCTGGACGGCCTGCTTCGCATGGACCTTTCCTACGGGTTCGACGACCCCCTGGGCGGGTTCAGGCTTGACCTCTACCTGGACGCGATCCTCTGAGGCGGGTCACCCGGGACGCTGGGGGTCGGGGGAGGTGTTCTTCCCGGCTGGACGACGGTCCCGCCCGGGCGCATCGTAGCGTTCCGACTCCTCTCCTCCACGCTCTCGTGCCGGGACCGCCACCGATCCCATGATCCCTTCCGTCGCCCCACGCATCGCCCTCCTCTTGAGCCTCGTGACCTTACTGCACGGCTGCCGCGAGCCGTCGGCGCCGCCTCCGGTGGAACTCGGCGTGTCCGAGGTCCTGGCCCGGCATCGGGCCGGGACCCTGTCGGAGGTCCGATACGACATTGCCCTCCAGATCCCCGAGGATCGGGGCGTTCCGTTGGAGGGGCGGACCACCATCACCTTCACCTGGAGCGACCCGGAGGCCCACCCGGTGGTTCTGGACTTCAAGGACCCCACGGAACGGGTTCGGGAGGTGCGGGTGAATGGCGCGGCCGTGCGCTGGGCGCCGAAGGACGACCACGTGGTCATGCCGCCGGAGGCGTTCCGCACCGGAGAGAACGTCGTGGAGGTGACCTACCAGGCGGGGGACGAGGCGCTGAACCGCTCCGACGACTTCCTCTACACCCTCTTCGTCCCGGACCGGGCCCACTTCTCGCTCCCCGTCTTCGACCAGCCCAACCTCAAGGGTCGGGTGGCGTGGGAGATCGAGGTGCCCGCCGGGTGGGTGGCGGTGGCGAACGGGCCCGATCTCCGGTCTCCGGGCCCGGAGACCTGGGGAGAGGACGGTCCCGAGGATCGGCGCCTGTACCGGTTCGCCTCGTCTCGTCCCATCCCGACCTACCTGTTCGCATTCGCCGCGGGACGCTTTCGCGTGGAGGAGGGCGAGCGGGGAGGGGTCCGGATGCGCATGTTCCATCGTGAGACGGACCCGGACGCGGTGGTCCGGAACCGGGACGCCATCTTCGACCTGCACCAGACGGCGCTGGACTGGCTCGAGGACTACACCGGCATCGAATACCCCTTCCAGAAGTTCGACTTCGTGCTCATCCCCCCGTTCCAGTACGGGGGGATGGAGCATCCGGGCGCCATCACCTACCGCCAGTCGTCTCTCATGCTCGACGAGTCCGCCACTCAGGCCGACCTGCTGGGCCGGGCGAGCCTGATCGCACACGAGACGGCCCACATGTGGTTCGGCGATCTGGTCACCATGAACTGGTTCGACGACGTCTGGACCAAGGAGGTCTTCGCCAACTTCATGGCGGCGAAGATCGTCCATCCCTCCTTTCCGGAGGTGGACCACCGTCTTCGCTTCCTCCTGGCCCATCACCCCCGGGCGTACGGGGTGGACCGGACTCCCGGGGCGAATGCCATCCGGCAACCTCTGGCGAACCTCCGGGACGCCGGGACCCTCTACGGCGCCATCATCTACCAGAAGGCGCCGGTGGTCATGGCCCACCTGGAACGGACGGTGGGGGAGGAGCTGTTTCGCGAGGGGATGCGGGAATACCTCTCCACCTATGCCTACGGGAACGCCACCTGGCCGGACCTCATCGCCATTCTCGACCGGCGGTCCGAGGAGGACCTGGCCCGATGGAGCCGCGCCTGGGTGGAGGAGCCGGGGCGACCCACCCTCCGGATCGTCCTGGTCGAGGGGACGGAGGGCCCCGCCGTGGTCGTACGGCAGGAGGACCGGTGGGGCCGGGGACGCCTGTGGCCCCAGACTCTCGAGCTGGTGGGAAGCTGGGACGGGGCACTGGAGCGGACCTCGGTGAAGCTCGACTCCGCCGAGGCCGAGGCGATGGAGTGGGCGGGGCGGGCGACTCCCGACTGGGTCATCCCCATGGGCGCCGGTATCGAGTACGGACTCGTCCTGATGCCCCCGTCCATGCTCTCGGCCCTGTCTGCGGACCTCAACGACCTGGATGCCCGGCTCCGGGGTGCCGCATGGATCGTGCTCCACGACGCGGTCCTGGAGGAGCGGCTGGCTCCGGGTGATCTCGTGGATCAGGCCCTGGCGGCCCTCCCCCGGGAGACCGACGAGCTGGTCCTGGACCGGATCCTGGGGATTCTGGGGTCCGTGTACTGGCGGCTCCTGACGGAGGAGGAGCGGGAGACGCGAGCAGTGGCGGTGGAGGATGCCGTCTGGTCCGGCGTCACCCGGACCACGGCTCGAACGCCCACCTCCCGGTTCAGCTTCTTCACGGCGTACAGGCAGCTCGCCTCGACCCCCGAGGCCGTGGAGCGTCTGCGCCGGATCTGGGCCCGAGAGGATTCGGTGCCGGGGCTCCCCCTTTCGGAGACCCAGGAGATCCAGTTGGCGGAGGCCCTGGCGGTTCGGGGGGTGGAGGACGCGGAGGCCCTCCTGGACATCCAGGGGGACCGGATCCAGAACCCGGATCGCCGGGCCCGTTTCGACTTCGTACGGTCGTCCCTTTCCTCGGACCCTGCGGTCCGGGAGGCCTTCTTTCAGGATCTGCGGGACCCGGCCCGGCGGGAACGGGAACCCTGGGTGCTGGCGGGACTCTCCTACCTCCATCATCCTCTCCGGCGGGACCATGGTGCCACGCTGGTCCCGGCGGCGCTGGAGCTCGTGGAGGAGATTCAGGCCACCGGCGACATCTTCTTCCCCACCGGATGGCTGTCGTCGAACCTGGGAATGCACAACTCTCCGGAGGTGGCCGGGGCGGTTGCGGCCTACCTCGAGAGGCACCCGGATCTCCCGGCCCCGCTCCGGGGAAAGGTCCTCCAGGCCGGAGACGGGGTTCGCCGAGCGGCCCGGATCGTCCACGGAGCCGATGCCGCGCCGGGGTGGAGAGCCCCGGGGTGAGGACCTGTCTCGCCCTGCTGGCCCTGGTGGCGCTGGCCTGCGCTCCGCCGGACCCTAGGCCCGGGAGAGGGGAGGGGCCGCCAGCGCACCGGCCCGCCGACGGGCTCCTGTCGGATACGGTGCTCCAGCGAGTGGTGGAGCAGGGACTGGCCCGGGACACGGAGGGCCTCCTGCTGGCGCTGCACGACCCCCGTCCCCGGGTGCGGGCCAGGGCGGCCTTCGCGTTGGGATCGGTGCAGGACCCGGAGGCCCTGGAGGGGCTCATCGCTCTGCTCCGGGACGGCCACCCCGGGGTCCGGGCGGATGCGGCCTTCGCCGTGGGCCAGACGGAGGGGGAGGGGTTGGGGTCGACCCTCTTCGATGCCTTCAAGGTCGAATGGGTGCCGGAGGTGCGGCAGGCGCAGCTCCACGCCATGGCCCGGCGTTGTGACCAGACCGCTGCCCGCCGACTCCGATCGGTGGAGGTCGTCGGGATCCAGGCGACGCTGACCCGCACCCTGGCCCGGTGCGCCCTGGACGGGTTCGGAGGAGAGGAGGGTTGGGCGTTCCTCGCGGGGCGGCTGTCCCATGAGGACCCGGAGATCCGGGAGTGGGCGGCCTACCCCTTCGGCCGATCCAGCGAGCCGGAGGTGTGGGCCCGTGAGCTGGAGGCCGTCCGGAAGGCGCTGGATGCCGCCGATCCCCGGGACCCCGCCGCCATGCACCTGGTTCGAGCCCTGGGACGGGCCGGGGACCGGGAGAGCATTCCCCGGTTGGCCTGGTGGCTCCGGCGGGCCCGTCTGTGGCCCATCCGGGCCAACGCCGCCGAGGCGCTGGGGGCGCTGGACGGCCCGGACCGCTACGCCCCCCTTCTGGAGGCTCTTGCGGATCCCTCGGTCCACGTCCGGGTCCAGGCCGCCGAAGCGCTGGCTTCGAGCCCCCCGGATCAGGACGTGGCCCGGGCAGCCCGCGCGCGGCTCCAGGAACACCCGGAGGACACGGCGCCGGCGGGGGCCCTCCTGGAGATCCTGGCGGGGCAGGGGGACGCCGGGACCG
>JARRPL010000173.1:0-7733 GCA_037382905.1 Gemmatimonadota bacterium
ACCGGGGTATCCGTGTCGAACAGGAACTCCTGCCAGACCGGGACCACTCCCCCGTCGCGCGCCAGGTCACGGAAGTCCTGGAAACCGGGGTGTAGCTGCAATGGATTCGGGTCGGGAGGTGGACGGCCGGGGAGGACGGATCATTGTCCGGACCCGGCGGTCCGGCGTCAACCGGGTTTCCGCTCCCCGTATCCCAGCAGCACGCGGCTCGATCGGTCCGTCTGCCGCACCAGGAGGAAGACGACCCGGCCCGAGTCGGGGTGCCGAGCCCAGAGGGCGTTCCGCTCCACGGCCCCGCCTCGATCCCGGGCCTCCGCCTCCAGGCGATATCCGTCGTCGGTGAGCCGCCGGACGTAGAAGTCCGTGATGTTCCCGGGAGCCGCCTCTTCGTCCCAGGTCACGGCGCCGAGAAACCCTTCGCCAGAGGCCAGGGAGTAGACCGGCTCGGGTCTGGCGGGCATCCCGGACCACCGGGGCACCCACCGCGGCACACCCCGGGCGCTCTCCCCCATGCCGAGACGGAGCACCTCGTCGTCGTCGGCGCGAACCACCAGGGAGCCGCCCTCGTCGGACTCCGCCAGATCGAACCGAAGCACGCCGTCCGGCGTATCGACGGTCAGTCGGCCTCCGGCTTCCGTTCGGACCACATCCACCCGAGCCTGATCCTCGCCGGAGTCCAGGACCAGAGCGCCCCCATGCTCCGTCTCCACCAGGTCCAGCCGGAACTCGTCGTCGCCGGATCCGATGACGAGGGATCCCCCTTCGCCCCTCCGGTCCAGGTCGATCCTCAGTTCCTCGTCGCCGGCCCGCAGCGTGAAGATCCGTCGCCCCGCCCCGGAGGCGTCGGCGCGTGTCTCCTCCCGGGAGGCCGTGGGCTCCGGGCCATGCCGGGCCCCGGGGTCGAGCATCGCCGAGCCCAGGTCGCCCAACAGAGACGCTCGCGGCTCCGCCGCATCCAGCGACTCCAGCCAGGCCAGACCCCGGTCCGGCTCCGCGGTCAGCAGAGACGCGTGGCTCCGGAGGCGATCGGCGACACCGGCCACACTCCGGTCGGGACCGAGCGCCCCCGCGACGTCCCGAACGGCCTCCAGTCCCCGCTTCACGGCGAAGCCCGCCGCCACCGCCCCCGTGACGGCGAAGAGTCCGAAGACCACCAGGAACCACACCAGCGGCGACGGGCCTCCGCGCCGGCCTCCTCCGCCCACGGCTCGCTCGTACTCGTCGTACATGGTGTCGTCTCCCGCCTCGGTGATCGCAGTCGGTCCCTACCCATACCTACGAGACCGTCGCCAGAATTGTTCTGGAACCGCGCGGGGCCCAGGAGGCGGATGGGACGGCAGGGGTGGCCCGGTGCCCGAGGGCAGCCTAACTCCAGGGTCCGAACACCTGCTGTGGACCGCCGGGACACCCGGCCCAACGGAAGAACATGGCCACATCATCCACCGGGGGAGCGTCCGTCTCCCCGCCCGTGATCGCCGTGGATACGGGCGGCACCTTCACCGACCTCCTCCTTCTCCAGGAGGGGGAGACCCGAGTTCTGAAGGTCCCCTCCACGCCCCGGGATCCCGCCGCCGCCATCCTCCGTGGACTCTCGCTCCTCCTCGAGCCCGACCAGGAGTTTCTCCTCCTGCACGGCTCCACCGTGGCGACCAACGCACTTCTGGAACGCACCGGTGCCCGGGTCGTTCTGATCACGAACCGGGGATTCGAGGACGTCCTGGAGATCGGCCGCCAGAATCGGCCGCAGCTCTACGCCCTCGTGGGGCGCAGAGCCCCGCCTCTGGTGGGTCGGGCGGACCGTGTGGGCGTCTCGGGTCGCCTGGGCCCCCAGGGGGAGGAGTTGACCCCGTTGGACCCGACGGAGCTCGAAGCGCTGGCCCTTCGGGTCCGCGGTGCCGACAGCGTGGCCATCTGTCTTCTCCACTCCTACGCGGACGGCTCCCACGAAGAGGCGGTGGCCCGCGGCCTGGGGCCCCACGCCCCGCCCATCTCCGTCTCCTCCCGCATCCTGCCGGAATACCGCGAGTACGAGCGCACTTCCACCACGGTGGTGAACGCTTACGTCGCCCCGGTCATGTCGGGGTACCTGGGACGGCTCGAGGCCCGCTCCGGCGCCACTCGCATCAAGGTCATGGGATCCGATGGTGGCAGCCTGGCGGTCCAACGGGCTGTCAGGGAGCCGGTCCACACGGTGCTGTCGGGACCAGCGGGCGGTGTGGTGGGCGCACTTCACCAGGCACGGAGGCTGGACGTGACGGACATCGTCACCTTCGACATGGGCGGCACCTCCACCGACGTGTCCCTCTGCCCCGGTCGGCCGCTTCACACCCGGGAGTTCGAGATCGACGGTCACCCGGTCGCGGTCCCGGTGATCGACATCCACACGGTAGGGGCCGGAGGAGGCTCGCTGGCCTCCATCGATCCAGGGGGGGCGCTGCGGGTCGGCCCGGAGAGCGCGGGCGCCGATCCGGGTCCCATCGCCTATGGCCGTGGCGGTGATCGGGTGACGGTCACCGATGCCCACGTCTGGTTGGGTCGCCTCCCGCCGGAGGGGTTCCTAGGGGGAGAGGGCACGCTGGACCGTGCGGCGGTGGAGGCCCCCCTCACCCGCCTGGCCCGACAGCTCGGATGCGATCTGAACGCTGCGGCGGAAGGGGTGCTGGCGGTGGCGGACACCGCCATGGAGGGTGCGCTGCGGGTCATCTCCGTGGAGCGGGGGTTCGACCCGCGGTCCCTCGCCCTGGTGGCGTTCGGGGGCGCCGGTGCCCTCCACGCCGCCGGTCTGGCGGGACGCCTGGGGGTGCATGAGGCCCTGGTGCCACCGGACCCGGGGCTCCTTTCCGCCTACGGGATCCTCACGGCGCCCCCCACCCGGGAGGTCTCCCGAACCGTCCTGAGGGAGGTGGAGCCCGGTGAGGACGGCTCGGTCGTGGGGCCCGCACTGGACGAGCTTTCGCTGGAGGCCGCCCGCTCCCTGTCCGACGAGGAAGGTCTGGCTCCCGACGGGGTGACGGTGGAGCGCTGGGTGGACGCACGGTACCGGGGCCAGAGCTTCGAGCTTCGCGTGCCCGCCGCGGACTGGCTCGAGTCCTTCCACCGGGCCCACGAGGACCGGTACGGCTACGCCCGGCGGAGCGCGGCGGTGGAGGCGGTCACCCTCCGTGCCGTCGCCGTCGCCCCGCCACTGGAGGTGGCAGCGGTGGAGCTCCCGGAGGCCTCCGGCCCGCCCCCTTCCCAGCCCGGCCGGACCGTCGTGGACGGCGACGTCGTCGACTGCCCCCGGTACTGGCGGCAGGAGCTTCGACCGGGCCACCTGCTCCGAGGTCCGGCCCTGGTACTGGACTACTCCGCCACGACCTGGCTCCCGCCGGGCTGGGAGCTCACGATCCATCCTTCCGGGGTCCTTCGGCTGCGCCCGGATTGAGGGTGGCCCGTCGGGCATTAACTTCCTGGGTCTTCGCAACCTGCTCCCCCTCCCCGAGAGTCACGTGACCCAAGGCTTCCCAACCCCCGGCGTAGCGGAAGGAGCCGATCCCCGGCCGCCCTACCTCTGGGCGGCACTGGCCGGGGGCCTGGTCTTCGCCCTGTACGCCGTGACGCTGGCTCCCACCACCGCCTTCTGGGATACCAGCGAGTACATCGCCACGGGACACATCATGGGGATCCCCCATCCCCCCGGGAATCCGCTCTTCGTCGTTCTGGCCCGGGCCTGGTCCATCCTTCTGGAGCCGCTGGGCCTCTCGGTGGCGGTGCGCATCAACCTCTTCAGCGCCTTCATGAGCGCCGGGGCCCACGCATTCTGGTTCCTGGTGATCCATCACGTGCTGCGTTTCTTCTCCCCCGACCGGACCTTCCGTCTGGTGGGCGCCGGGGTGGCGGTCCTGGTGAGCTCCACCGCCTTCACGGTCTGGAACCAGTCCAACGTGAACGAAAAGGTCTATACCGTCTCCCTCCTCACCATCGCCCTCCTGAGCTGGCTGGCGATTCGGTGGCAGGAGCGGCTGGGGAAGGGCAAGGACGACAACCTGCTCGTCCTCATGGTCTTCATCCTCGCCCTGAGCGTCGGCAATCACCTCATGGCCTTTCTGGCGGCCCCGGCCATCGGAGTCTTCATCCTGCTGGTGCGGCCCGGGGTCCTGACCAACTGGAAGCTCTACCCTGCCGGGGTCGTGGCGCTGCTGCTGGGTCTGTCCATCCACCTCTTCCTCCCGCTGCGGGCCGAGGACCAGCCGGTCATCAACGAGGGGGCTCCCGAGTGTCCCGACGTCACCAGCGCCCTGGTCTCGGTGGCGACGTACGGAAACGCCGGCTGCGCCCCCCTCAACGAATCCCTCACCCGGGAGCAGTACAAGGTGGAGGGGGCCCCAGGGCCCGGCCTCTTCGGCGAGCGCCAGGCCCCCGTCGGGGCCCAGCTCACCAACGACCTCCAGTACTTCGACTGGCAGTGGGCCCGCTCGGTGGGTGGCGAGGACACCACCTTCCCCCTGGGCCGTACACTCTTCACCATGCTCTTCGTGGCGCTGGGGGTCTGGGGTGCCATGGAACACTACCAGCGAGACCCGAAGAGCTTCGCCTACGTGGCCACCCTCTTCGCGACCCTCTCCCTGGGCCTCGTCTGGTCCCTGAACTTCAAGTACGGCTATTCGTTTCCCCAGGAGAGCCTGAGCATGCAGGAGGTCCGGGAACGGGATTACTTCTACATCGTCTCATTCTCGGTCTGGGGACTGTGGGCCGGCGTCGGCCTGTCGGCCGTCTGGCTCTCCCTCACGGAGCGGTTCGGCGGCGGAGACCGGAGTCGCGGCCTCCGGCGGGCGAGCCCCGTGCTTCTGCTGGCCTTCCTCCCCTTCATCCTGAACTTCACCTGGGCGGACAGAAGCTACGACTACGCGGCCCGGGACTGGGCCTACAATCTCCTGCTGAGTGTCGAACCCTACGGCCTGCTCTTCACCAACGGAGACAACGACACCTTCCCCCTCTGGTATCTCCAGGAGGTGGAGGGCATCCGCCGGGACGTGACGGTGGTGGTGACGTCCTACCTGAACACACCGTGGTACGCCAAGCAGATCCGCGGCCTGACCCGCCCCTGCCCGCCGGGGACCTCCGCCTCCGAGGACCCGACCTTGATCATATGCCAGCGGCTCTACTCGGCGGAGAACACCGACGCGGAATACACCGCCGATCCGGAGGCGGCTCGGGCGCGGGGGAAGATCCCGCTGGTGCTGGAGTCCCCGGTCACGGTGCCCTCCCGCGGCATCCTGGCCCTGGAAGACGAGGTCATCGACGAGGTGGCCGGCTCGTACGTGCCGCTGGAAGCGGGGCGGACCTTCGACCTCGGGCCCGTCCAGGCCTCGCTGCCGGCGGGAAGCTACCTCATGCCGTGGCAACAATTCGCCCTCTCGATGATCAGCTCCTCGCTGGGCGACCGGCCGGTCTACTTCGCCAGCAGCGGAAGCTCCGCCGCCTCGCTGGGGCTGGAGCGCTACCTCGTCCGGCAGGGGCTCGCGTACAAGCTCAATCCAGGTCCGCTGGATCCCGCCTCCCCGCCGCCGGGCGTGGTGGCCATGCCGGCGTCATCCCCGCTGAACGCCGTGACCGGCGACTGGGTGAACGTGCCTCGCACCCGGACGCTGGTTGAAGAGGTCTTCGTCCATCGGAGCGACCTGCCGGCCTGGGATCACTGGCCCGACCACTCCACCGTCGGGATCCCCAACTACTACGCCTGGGCCTATTATGCCCTGGCGCAGGCAGCGGCGATGGAGGACGATCAGGATCAGCTGGAGACCTATCGGAGCCTCGGGGAGCGCTGGAGCGTGCTCGGGAGGTGACATGACGAACCGGAACGAGGTCCGTTGGACGCCGGTGGCCACCTTCGCGGCGCGATACCTGGCGGAAATCCCCATCCAGTCGCTGGAGGGCGCCGGTATCCCGGTTCTGGTGAAGGGGGAGGAGCCGGGGATCTGGGGCCCCGCCTACGCGGGTCCCACGTCCCAGGGGGTCACCGTTCTGGTCCCGGGTCCCGCCCAGCAGGAGGCTCTGGAGATCCTGGGGGAGCTGGGACTGGAGGCCCAGGAGGACCCAGACTGACCCGCCGTGGGGTCGCCGCGGTGCCGCGGTCCCACCTCAGCCCCGGACCACCGTCCCAAGCCCCAAGGCCTCGGCGCGCTCCAGCGCCAGGGCAGCCACGGCGAGGTCCTGAACGGCGTTGCCCACCGACTTGAAGAGCGTCACCCCGGGCCGGGCCTCGGCGCCTGGTGTCTCGCCGCCGGTTAAGGCGGCGAGGGCGCCCAGCTCTTCCAGCTCCTCCGGTCGCAGCACGCCGGCCTCGCAAGGAATCCACACGTCCCCCGCCTCCCGGAGAGCCGCCTCCACCTGATCCACCACCACGCGAGCCCGGGCCGTCACGACGGTGGGCACCTCCTGCATGTCCCGCCGATATCCTCCCACGGCGTTGATCAGGACCGTCGGCTCCAGAGCGTCCGGGTCCAGCACGGGCTCCGAGGAATCCGTGGCGGTCACCACGATCTGCGCCCCCCGGATGGCCTCCGCCGCCGTGGCCACCGCACGCACGCCCTCCACTCCAGCTCCCGCCGCCTCCTCCGCCAGGCGCAGCGCCGTGAGCCACTCACCGTCCAGGAGCGCCCGAGGCACCCCCGTCGTCGGATCCAGGAGGACGACCACCGCATGGATCGCCGGTAACCCGCGCCTGCGGTTGTCCGGCGCCACCGTGACCAGCTTGGCGCCCAGGCTGCCGGGGGCGCTCAGTGTCCCCGGCATGGACAGGAGGGTCGCTCCCGGTCCTTCGATTCGCTGGCGCACCGGGACGCGGGCACCGCCTCCCGACAGCGCCACGAAGGCCTGTCGGACGGCCTGGATCGCGGCGGGCATGTCCAGCGCCTGCCTCAGATCCCCTTCGGTGAGGACGCGGAGTTCCATGCGCCGAAGCTGGCGCCCGGCACAGGATCGGTCCAGGGCCTATCTTCCGCTGTCCCACCGGGACCGTCGGTGGGTCCCGGGCATTCACACCCGTCGGCTGAAGGGAGGTCCGTTTGACGGCACGTCACGGCACAGGCGGATGACGCCCCCACGGGCATTGGTGCTGGGCGCAGGAGTCTTTGGCCTGACGTCGGCCCTGACGTTGCGCCGACGTGGCTGGGACGTGGATCTGGTGGAACCGGGGCCGATCCCGAGCCCGCTGGCCTCCTCCACCGACCGCTCCAAGGTCATCCGGGCCGACTACGGCGCCGACGAGACGCTCTCCAGCCTGGCACAGCGTGCCATGGAGATCTGGCGGATGTGGAACCGGGAGCGCTTCACCCGCCCCCTCTTTCACCCGGTGGGCTTCCTCCTCCTGCGCAGGTCACCCATGGAGCCCGGGAGCTTCGAGCATGAGAGCTTCACCTCCCTGGAGAGGCGCGGAATGGCCGTGGAGCGCATCGACTCCGAGACACTCCGCCGCAGATTCCCGGCCTGGAATTCCCAACACTACCCCGACGGATACCTCAGCCGCGAAGCCGGCTGGGCCGAGAGCGGCGAGGTGATCCGGCAGCTCGCCCGGGACGCACTGGCGGGCGGGGTCCGACACCTTCAGGACCGCGCATCGAGCCTGCTCGAGCGGGGCGGCAGGGTCTCCGGAGTCCGCCTGGAGTCGGGACGGCACCGTGAGTCGGAGGTGGTGGTGCTGGCCACCGGTGCGTGGACACCCTCTCTGCTGAGGCGTTCCGAGGCCTTCCGCC
>JARRPL010000174.1:0-6557 GCA_037382905.1 Gemmatimonadota bacterium
CCCGGGCAGCATCCGCCGCACCCCCCGCCCTGGCGACGGGCCTTCCCGTGCACCTGCGGCAGATGCTCAGCCAGGCCCGGGTGGACTTCGTGGGGGTGTTCCGGAGCGTGCCCTTCCGGGTGATCCTCCTGATGGCCGCGGTCAACGTCGGGTTCTCCCTCTGGCAGTCGGAGGAGTTCTACGGCCTCACGACCTGGCCCGTGACCTATCAGCTGGTCGGGATCATCCGGGGCACCCTCTCCCTCTTCGTCATCCTGGTCCTGGTCCTCTATACCGGGGAGCTGGTGTGGAAGGAGCGGATGGCCCGTATGGACCAGATCCACGACGCCCTCCCCCACCCGGTCTGGACCACGGCGCTGGGCAAGCTCCTGGCCATCCTGGGGGTCCTCTTCACCATCCAGTTCGTGGCGATGGGGATGGGGATCGCCAGCCAGCTCCTGAAGGGGTATACGGACATCGACGTCACCGTCTGGATCCGTGAGCTCCTGGTCCTGGACATGGTGACCCTGGGGTCCATGGCGGTCCTGGCCCTCGTGGTCCAGGCCTTGGTGAACAACCGATTCCTGGGCTACTTCGTGGTGGTGGCGCTCCTGCTGGTGAACACCTTCATCTGGGGCCCCCTCAAGATCCAGAGCCTCATGGTCCGGTTCGGGGCCACCCCGGCCTACGTCTACTCCGACATGGCGGGATACGGCCCCTGGGTGGCGGGGCTCGCCTGGTTCACGGCCTACTGGATCCCGGCGGCGGGGCTGTTGATGCTCCTGGCCATCCTGGTGTGGGTCCGTGGGGTGGACACCTCGCTGGCGGTCCGGCGACTCAACACGGCGCTTCGCTTCCAGGGTGGGGTCCGCACCGCCCTCTTGGTGCTGGTGGCCGCCTTCGCCGCGGTCGGGGGTTGGGTCTTCTACAACACCCAGGTGCTCAACGCCTACCCGGCGACCCGGGATGCCGAGGCCGCCGCCGTGGCCTACGAGACCCGCTACAAGGAGAGCTACCAGGGGCTGCGCCAGCCCCGGATCACGCACCTCCTCTACGAGATCGACCTCTTCCCCGAGGAGCGGGACCTTCTGGCCCGGGGCCGGGCCGTGATCGTGAATCCCTGGGACACCCCTGTCGACACCCTGCTCGTCAACATGTCCAGGGAGGTGGAGATGATCCTGGAGATTCCCGGCGCCACCCTGGCCCGGGAGGACGAGGAGACGCGCCTCCGCTTCTACGCTCTGGAGCCGGCCATGGCTCCCGGCGACTCCGTGGAGGTGAGCTGGACCGCCGACTACCTGACCGAGGGGTTCGAGAACCAGGTCCGGGTGACCCAGGTGGTGGAGAACGGGACCTTCTTCAACAACAGCTTCATCACGCCCTCGTTCGGCTACGAGCCGGGCCGGGAGATGACCAGCCGGAACGACCGCCGGAAGTACGGCCTGCCCCCGCGGGACCGCATGCCGCCCCTCGAAAGGGATTGTGTCGAGTCCTGCATGGCCAACTACATCTCCGACGACGCCGACTGGGTGACGATGGAGACGGTGATCACCACGGCGGAGGATCAGATCGCCGTGGCGCCGGGCTCCCTGGTCGAGGAGTCCGTGGAGGGCGATCGACGGACCTTCCGCTACGTCCTGGACCATCCGTCGATGGCCTTCAACTCCTTCATCAGCGCCCGCTACGAGGTCGCCAGGGAGGACTGGGAAGGGGTGGACGTGGAGGTCTATCACGACCCGGAGCACCCCTACAACGTGGAGAAGATGCTCCGGTCGATCCGCCGTTCACTGGAGTACAACCAGGAGAACTTCGGCCCCTACCGGCACGGACAGGCCCGGATCATCGAGTTCCCCCGCTACGCCTCCTTCGCCCAGGCCTTCCCGGGGACCATGCCCTACTCCGAGGCCATCGGCTTCATCGCCCGCATCGAGGACGAGGAGGACATCGACATGGTCTTCTACGTCACGGCCCACGAGATGGCGCACCAGTGGTGGGCGCACCAGGTGATCGGGGCGGCCATGGAGGGCGCCACCGTCCTCTCGGAGACGCTGGCCCAGTACTCCGCCATCATGACCATGGAGCGGGAGTACGGAGAGGAGGCCATCTTCAAGTTCCTCCGCTACGAGATGGACAACTACCTGAGCTCCCGGGGGGCCGAGACGCTGAAGGAGAAGCCCCTCATGCGTGTGGACGCCTCCCAGGGGTACGTCCACTACCGGAAGGGAAGCGTGGTGCTGTACCACCTGAAGGAGATGCTGGGCGAGGAGGTCCTGAACTCGGCTCTCCGGAGCCTGGTGGAGGACTTCGCCTACGCCGGGCCCCCCTACCCCACCTCCCACGAGCTGGTGGACCGCATCCGGGCCGTGACTCCCGACTCCCTCCAGTCCCTGGTCACCGACGCCTTCGAGCGGATCGTCCTCTTCGACAACCGGGTGGTGGGGGATCCGGTGGTGGAGGAGACGGAGGACGGTCGCTGGCGGGTGAGCTACCAGGTGGAGGTGGCCAAGCTCGAGGCGGATTCCCTGGGAGCCGAGACGGGGGTGCCCATGGACGACTACGTGGATCTGGCGGTGCTGGGCGAACCCGAGGCGGGGAAGGAACGGGGGCCGGTCCTGGCCCGGGAACGCCGCCGACTCCGGGAGGGCGTCCACGACGTCTCCTTCACCGTGGACGAGCGGCCCCGGGAGGTGGCGGTGGACCCGGACTTCTTCCTCATCGACCGGATCCCCGACGACAACCTCAAGCGGGTCGGGGCCGGGGGCTGAGGGCACCTCGCGCCGGCGTCGCTCCCGGTGTAGGGTGTCCGCCATGAACCTTCCCACCGATCACACCCGCCCCCGGCTCCCGACGCTCCTCCTCCTCCCCTTCACGGTCCTCGCCCTTGCCGCCTGCGGGCCTGGGGCGGAGTCCGATGCCACCGTGGCGGAGGGCGCCGTCCGGAGCTATCCCGCCCTCCCCGGCGGCACCGAGCTGGGCGCCGAGCTCGCCGCCTCTCCCGATCCCGTCCCGGAGGACCCCGGGCTGTGGCCCTCCATCAGGGAGGAGCGGATCCGCACCCTCCTGGGGCCCGCCATGGCCCGGGCCGGCGTGGACGCCTGGGTGGTTCGGGCCCGGGAGACCGCCCACGACCCCATCGCCGCCCACATCGGGGCGGAGAACGCCGGAGGGCTCGCCGCCTTCCTCTTCTTCGCCGACGGGGAGGGGGGACTGAGCTCCCTGGCCCTGTCGCCGGAGACGGAGTCTACGGCCCTGGCCGAGGTGTCCCCCCTGGACGAGGTGCGGGCGGTCCCCCGTGGGACCAACGTATACGAGGCGGTCGCGGAGGAGCTTCGCAGGCGGAATCCCGGTTCCATCGCCGTGAACAGCAGCAACCGCAACATCGCCGACGGCCTCTCCTGGACTCAGCGGGAGCGGCTGGAGGAGGCGCTGGGCCCCGAGCTGACCCGGCGTCTGGTCTCCTCCGAGGAGGTTGTGGTGGAGTGGCTCGCGGTGAAGCTGCCCCGGGAGGTGGAGATCATGGCCCGGGCCGCGGCCCTCACGGAGCGGCTGGAGCTCGAGGCCTACGCCACCATCGTCCCCGGCGAGACCACCGACGCCGACGTGGCCCGCTTCCTGAAGATGCGGATGGCGGAGCTCGGCGTCACCGACGGGTGGGCGCCGAGCCAGAACCCCAACGTCAACTCCGGGCCCGACCGGGGGCACTCCCACTCCACGGAGAAGGTGATCCAGCCCGGTGACGTCATCCAGACCGACTTCGGCATCAAGGTCCACGACACCTGGGTGACGGACATCCAGCGCTTCGCCTACGTGCTGCGCCCTGGCGAGACCGAGGCCCCGCCGGAGATGCAGGAGCGCTGGGAGGCGGCCCGGGCCGGGAGCCGGGCCGCCTTCGAAGCCATGCGCCCGGGCGTCACCGGGTGGGACGTGGACAAGGCCCAGCGGGAGGTCCTGGAGGCCCGGGGCTCCATCCCCATCATCTGGGGAACGGGGCACCCCGTCGGGTACTGGGCCCACGACCTGGGGCCGGGGCTGGGGGGTGCGGCGAGAAACCGCCCGAGGCCCGAGTCGGCCCCGGAGCTCCAGCCCGGCCACACCTTCGCCTTCGACGGCTTCTTCGGCTGGACCCGGGAGGACGGCACCACCAAGACGATCTCCGTGGAGGAGATGGCCGTCGTCACCGAGGACGGGGCGGAGTGGCTGATCCCGCCCCAGGAGGAGTGGGTGCTGGTGGGAGGGAGATAGCCCCCATTCCAGGGGCGGCTTCCGAACACGGGTGCCGCGGCTAGAGGAACACCACGGCGTCGGGCAGCTCGTTCGGTCCGTGGCCCTCCAGGGGGAAGTGCTCCGCGGCGTGTCGAGCCGCCCCCAGGACGCCCTCCACCGCCGCCCGGCGGAACTCCCCGTCCCGGCACGCCTCCTCCATTCGGGCGCAGACTGCTCGCCACTCTTCGTGCGTGACCTTCTCCCGGTAGCCCCGGTCCGCCACGATGGCCACGTGGTGGTCGGCCAGGAGGACGTACACCAGGATTCCGGAGTTCTCCTCCGTGTCCCAGACCCCGAGCCCACCGAAGACCTCCAGGGCGCGCTGGTCCGCCGTCTCGCCGGCCATCAGCGATCGCAGGTCCAGCCTGGATTCCACCGCGAAGCGGATCTCGCCCCGGTGGGTCTTCTCCGAGGCGGTGATGGCCTCTTGGATGGCAGCGCGGGTGGCGGCGTCGAAGGTCCGCCTCATCCGTCCCTTGAAGGTGAACAGATGCCGGAAGATACGCCCGATCTTCATCACCACCCCCCGGAGGCCCCGCCGCCCCCGAACCCGCCGCCGCCTCCGCTGAATCCGCCCCCGCCGAAGCCCCCTCCCCCGAATCCGCCGCCGAATCCACCGCCTCCGAATCCGCCTCCGATGGCCCCACCCCGTCGCGGGCTGCTCCATCCTCGTGCGCCCGACATCATCAGGGTGAGGACGAAGGCCACCACGGCCGCCACGCCGGCGGCGACGGGGAGGCTGGACATGGCGAAGGTGACGAATCCTGTGAGGCCCCCCGTGGCCAGAGCACCCGGGACGCGCCCCAGAAGCGCCGAGAGGAAGCTCCCGGCGATGAAGGCGATGAAGAGGGCCGTGGGCAGGAAGGCACCGGGATTCTCACTCATGGGCGCAGGAGCCTCCGGCGGGGGCAGCTCCTCGCCCCGAGCCACGGCGACCATGCGATCCACCCCGGCGACGAGTCCGCCGTAGAAGTCTCCCGCCCGGAAGCGCGGGAGGATCTCCTCGTCGATGATGCGGTTCGCGGTGGCGTCGGCCAGGGCACCCTCGAGGCCGTAGCCCACCTCGATGCGGACCTGGCGGTCCTCCAGCGCCACCAGAAGGAGGGCACCGTCGTCCACCCCCTCCCTCCCGAGCCGCCAGCTCTCCGCCACCCGGAGGGCGTACTGCTCGATGGCCTCGGGTCGGACGGTGGGGACCAGGAGGACCGCGATCTGGGTCCCGGTCTCCGTCTCCAGATCTTGCAGCCGCGCCTCCAGCGACGCCTCCTCGGATGGGTCCAGGGTGCCGGTGAGGTCCGTGACCCGGGCGCGGAGCTCGGGCACGGGCACCAGCTCCTGGCCGGCGGCGGGGAGGGCTGCCCACACGAGCAGGACCAGCAGCCAACGCCACCGACGACGACCGGTGGGGCCGGGCCGGGGGACGAGCCGCGACACGAGCGACGACTTCAGAGGCAGGCGCAGGGCGGGTGGGGCGTCAGCTTCCGCCTGCCGAATCCCGACTGAAGTCCACCGCGGGGGGCGTGCTGATCTCCGCTTCGTTCTCCGGGGCGAAGGTGGGCTTCGTGTCGTACCCGAAGACCATGGCCGTCAGGTTCACCGGGAAGGAGCGGATGGTGGTGTTGTATTGCCGGGTGGCGTCGATGAAGCGATTCCGGGCTACGGTGATCCGGTTCTCCGTCCCTTCGAGCTGAGCCTGGAGGTCCCGGAAGTTCTGGTCCGATTTGAGCTCCGGGTACTGCTCCACCGTCACCAGGAGTCGGGACAGGGCGCTGGACAGCTCGCCCTGGGCGGCCTGGAACTGTTGGAACGCCTGGGGATCGTTCAGGAGCTCGGGGGTGGCCTGGATCGAACTCACCCGGGAGCGGGCCTCGGTGACCCCGACCAGCACGTCCCGCTCCTGGTCGGCGAAGCCCCGGACCGTCTCCACCAGATTCGGAATGAGGTCCGCCCGTCGCTGGTACTGGTTCAGGACCTCGGCCCAGGCGGCGTTCACGGCTTCGTCCTCGGCCTGGATGGTGTTGTAGCCGCACCCGCTGGTGGAGAGGGAGGCGGCAAGAACGAAGAGGAGGGTGACGAGTCTCATGGTCTCCGAGCTCCTGGAGCAGGGATGGCGGGGGCGGGATCGGGGCCCGCTCCGAACACGCGATCCGGATCCCCTTCCGGAAGAAGGGGACGCCGGGGAATTTCAAGGAACAGCATAAGCGGAGCGCACGTCGAACGGTAGCGGGTCGGGGGCCCCTATCCGTCCAGCAGGATCTCGGAGGCAGGTTCCCGAAGGTTGTAGCGGGACGACATGGCGTGACCGTAGGCCCCGG
>JARRPL010000175.1:0-6524 GCA_037382905.1 Gemmatimonadota bacterium
GCTCCAGCCGACCGAGCCTAGTAACCCAACGCCCGCCCTCCCCGTCTCGGATCCGACTGGCCCGTCAGGCTTCCGTCGGGGGCGACCAGGATGGCCTGAACGTCCCCCGACACGCCGCCGCGTTCCACCACCCGGTGTCCCAGCGCTTCCAGTCCCGCTACGACCTCCGGGGAGAGTCCTCCCGCTTCGTAGAAGATCTGGTCCGGGAGGTGCTGGTGATGCACCCGGGGGGCCAGAACCGCCTGGCTCACGTTCATCCCGTGGTCCACCACGTTGGAGAGCGTCTGGAAGGTCGTGGTGATGATGGTCGAGCCGCCGGGCGTTCCGGTGACCATGAAGAGTTGTCCCCGGGGATCCAGCACGATCGTGGGGGTCATGGCCGAGAGCATGCGCTTCCCGGGTTCGATGGCGTTCCGCTCCCCCTGGACCAGGCCGAACTGGTTCGGGGTGCCGGGCTTCGCCGAGAAGTCGTCCATCTCGTTGTTCAGGACGAAGCCGGCGCCGGTCACCGTGACCTTGCTGCCGTACCACGAGTTGATGGTGGTGGTCACGGCCACGGCGTTCCCGTCGGCGTCCACGATGGAGAAGTGGGTGGTGTGCTCTCCCTCCCGGTCGCCGCCGTTGGACTCGGGCGACGGGCGACCTTCGAAGGTCTCCACACCCGGCCCCACCGCCGTCGACGGCGTAGCGGCCTCCAAGGAGATGGACGAGCGCCGGAAGCGGGCGTAGGCGTCGGAGGTGAGGACATCCAGCGGCATCTCCACGAAGTCCGGATCCCCCAGGTAGTGGTTCCGGTCGGCGTAGGCACGCCGCCATGCCTCGGCCATGAGGTGAACCCGGCGGGTGCCGTCGAAGGGGAGCTCCGAGAGCTCGAAGCCTTCCAGGACGTTGGCCCCTTCCGCCATCGTCACCCCCCCGGACGAGGACGGCGGCATGGACAGCACGGTGTAGCCCCGGTAGTCGAAGGTCACCGGTTCCCGGACCGCCGCAGTGTAGGCTTCCAGGTCCTCATGTGTGATGATCCCACCTCCCCGCTCCATCTCCGCCACGATCAGGTCGGCGGTCTCCCCGGCGTAGAAGCCGTCGGGGCCGGCATCCCGGATTCGCTCCAGCGTTCGCGCCAGATCGGGCTGTCGAAGGGTGTCTCCCACCGTGGGTGGGGCCCCGTCTCGAGGAAGGAACTGGGCCGATGACGCCGGGAAGGCGGAGAGGGCCTCCACCATGGACCCTCCCAGGGAGGCCAGGAACCGCTCCCCCACGGGGAATCCCCGGGCCAGGGTGATGGCCGGAGCCAGGAGCTCGCCCCAGGGACGCGTGCCGAGCCGCTGGTGGGCTTCCCACATCCCCATGACGGTCCCGGGAACGCCGGAGGCTCGATGGCCCACGACCGAGGCGTCGGTGAGGTTGCCTGCCGAGTCCAGGAACATGTCGCGTCGGGCCGCCCCAGGAGCCTTCTCCCGGTAGTCCAGCGCCACGGCGGTGCCGTCCGCCATCCGGGCCACCATGAAGCCGCCTCCCCCGATGTTCCCGGCCTCGGGGTTCACCACCGCCAGGGCGAAGCTCACCGCCACGGCGGCGTCCACCGCGTTCCCCCCGGAGCGGAGAATCTCCAGCCCGACCTCGCTGGCGAGCTCGTCGGTGGTGACCACCATCGCCTCCGGGGCGGTGACAGGAGGGGTGCCGGGATCGTACCGCCAGCTCTCGGCCCACGGCGACCCCGAATCCGGCTCCGCCCCCGGCGACGCACACCCTGCCAGGAGCGCGAGGGAGAGGGCGAAGCCCAAAGGACCCGGGGGCGGACGAAGGCAGGCGAGGCGGGGCAGGGGGGTCATGTCAGGGACCGGAGAAGGCGGTCGGCACCGGCGGCCATCGCCGCCGCCGCCATGGGGAGGACGGACTCGTCGAAGTCGAAGCGCGGATGGTGGTGGGTGCGGGCGTCGGGCAGGGCGGCACCGAGCCAGAAGAATGCCGACGGCACGGCATCGGAGATGAAGCCGAAGTCCTCTCCGGTGAGGAGGGCGGGCTGGGGGTGGACCCGATCCGGACCGAAGCTGTCCCGCAGCGCCGATTCCAGCGCCCCGGCCACCCCAGGATCGTTCCGGACGGTGGGGAAGGCGGTCCCGAAGATCACTTCCACGTGACCGCCCTGGGCCTCCAGCCCCTGGAACGCGCCGCGCACCGCGTCCACCAGCGCCTCGTGGACCTCCGGCTGAAAGCTCCGCAGCGTTCCCCGGAGCCGGACCTCCTCCGCCAGCACGTTCCCGGCGGTGCCTCCCTGGATCTGGCCGAAGGTGACCACCCCCGCTTCGGTGGGTGGGATTCGACGGGAGACGGCGGTCTGGGCCCCCATGACGCCCTGGGCCGCCAGGACCACCGCGTCGATCCCCTCGTGAGGGAAGGCGGCGTGGGCACTCCGACCCCGGACCGTCACCTGCACCTCCTGGGCCGTGGCCATGACGGGGCCCGGGCCCACAAGGAAGACTCCCCTCGGCGCGTTCGCCGCCAGATGGAGGCCCAGAGCCGCGTCCACACCGTCCAGCAGGCCTTCTTCCACGAACCTCATGGCGCCGCTCTTCCCTTCCGAGTCCACCGTCTCCTCGCAGGGCTGGAAGAGCAGGCGGATCCGGCCCGGGGGGAGCCGTCCCCGGTCCCGCTCGTCCAGAAGGAGCCGGGCCGCACCCACCAGACCCGCCGTATGGCCGTCGTGACCACAGGCGTGCATGACGCCCGGATTCTCCGACGCGTACTCGTGGTCTCCCTCCTCCTGGATCGGCAGTGCGTCCATGTCCGCCCGGAGCGCCACCGTGGGCCCCGCTCCGTTGTCGATGTCCACCACCAGACCCGTCCCGGCGACGCCCTCACGGACCTCCAGCCCCGACGCCCGGAGGCGGCGGGCCACGGCTCCGGCGGTTCGATGCTCCTGGAACCCGAGCTCGGGGTTGCGATGAAGGTCCCGGCGGAGGGCGACCATGTCGTCGCCCAGGGCCTCGGCCCGTGAGAGAAGGGAATGGGCCACGGGGAGCCTCCTCCGGTGCGGCTGGTTTGTACAGGGGGCCGGCGGATTCGTAGCTTCGATCCCGGATCGCCGACGGAACGCGAAGGTTAGAATCCGCCGGCCCCTCCCCACAACCCGTCCCGGCCCCTCATGGACCCCCGCCTCACCGAGCAGCGGAATCCCCGCAGCAGGACCATCGATACCCTCTCCCACCAGGAGATCGTCGAGGTGATCAACGCCGAGGACCGGGGTGTGGCCGAGGCCGTGGGCCGGGAGGGGGCCGCCATCGCCCGGGCCATGGCGTTGGCGGAGGCGGCCTTCCGGGCGGGCGGGCGCCTCGTCTATGTGGGGGCCGGCACCTCGGGTCGCCTCGGGGTTCTGGACGCCGCCGAGATGCCCCCGACCTTCGGGACCGATCCATCCATGGTCCAGGGTGTGATCGCCGGCGGGTACGGCGCCCTGGTCCGGGCGAAGGAGGGGGCAGAGGATCATCCGGGGGACGGCGCCGCCGCCATGGACGAGAAGCTCGTCGGTCCAGACGACTTCGTGCTGGGGATCGCCACCTCCGGAACCACACCCTTCGTCCATGGAGCCCTGGCCCGGGCACGGGAGCGGGGTGCCCGGACGGGCTTCCTCCTCTGCACCCCGCCCTCCGACGAGCTCCGGGCCGCTCACGACGTCGTGATCGCACCGCTAGTCGGTCCCGATGTGGTCACGGGCTCCACCCGGATGAAGGCCGGCACCGCCACCAAGCTCGTGTTGAACACCATCACCACCGGGGCCATGATCCGCCTCGGCAAGGTCTTCGGGAATCTCATGGTGGATCTCCAGGTGACGTGCCGGAAGCTCCAGGACCGGGGCGAGCGCATCCTGATGGAGACCACCGGTGTGGACCGATCCACGGCCCGCACCCTCCTGGATGCCGCCGGGGGCCACGTGAAGACCGCGTTGGTCATGCAGCGTCGCGGCGTGGGGGCGGAGGCGGCCCGTCGACTGCTGGACGAGGCCGACGGGCGCGTCGCCCGCGTCGTGACGCTGTCGGAGTCGGACGGTGGCTGATGTCCGGACCGGAGGTCGCTACGTGGGGCTCCTCTCCGGGACCTCCGCCGACGGGATCGATGCCGTGCTCCTGGAGGTTCAGGAGATCCGGGGGTCCCGGTGGCCCGACGTCCAGGTGGAGGCCTTCCGGTGTCATCCCTTCCCCGACGACGCCCGGGAGCGCATCCTGGCGGCGGCGTCCGGCCGGGCCGGAAGCCCCGACCTGACGCGGCTGCGCAGGGATCTGGGGGAGTGGTTCGGAGAGGCGGTCGGGGTGCTTCTGGAGGGCGCCGGGGTGGACGCCTCGACGGTGGAGGCGGTGGGGTGTCACGGCCAGACGGTCTGGCACCAACCGCCGGAGGATGGGGCACCCGGGTCGAGCCTTCAGCTCGTGGACCCGTCGGTCCTGGCGGCGATGGCGGGGATCCCGGTAGTGCACGACTTCCGCTCCGCCGATCTCGCCGCCGGGGGGGAGGGCGCGCCGCTCGTCCCCTGGCCGGACCGGATCCTCTTCAGTCGGCCTGAAGAGTCTGTGGCGCTTCAGAACCTGGGGGGGATGGGGAACGTCACCTGGCTGCCGCCCCGGGAGGTGGAAGATCCGCCCCTGGCGTTCGACACGGGTCCCGCCAATGCGCTGCTGGACGTGTGCGCAGGGCTGGCCTCCGGGGGTCGCCTCCGGTTCGACCCCGACGGGGCGATGGCCCGGGCCGGGACCGTCGACGACGCGCTCCTGGATCGCCTCCTGGGCGACCCTTTCTTCCAGCGTGAGCCTCCCCGCTCCACGGGGCGGGAGCGGTTCGGGCCCGAGCTGGTCCGACGTCTGGTTCAGGAGCGGGGTCTGATGCCCGGGAGGCCGGGGGCCGCGACGGAGCCGGGGTGGAACGACCTCGCCGCAACCTTCGCGGCGTTGACGGTGGAGAGCGTTGCCCGCGCTCTGGAGCGCTGGGTCCTGCCGCTGGGGGTGGACCGTGTCATCCTCACCGGTGGGGGCGCGCGAAATCCCGTGCTGGAGGAGGGGCTTCGAGCGCGGCTCGACCCACTCCCGGTGGAGACGGGCCGTCCGGCGCTGGGGATGGACCCCGACGCCCGGGAGGCGGCGGCCTTCGCCCTGCTCGCCTGGGCCTTCCTCCGGGGCGTAGCGGGCAACGTGCCTCGCTGCACCGGGGCCGGTCGCCCTGCGATCCTGGGCAGTTGGACGCCGGCGCCGACCCGGAGCCGTCCTTGGCCCTTCGCCCACGGAAGGCCGGCATCCGGGTCCGAGGGGCACGCCTTCCCCACCTCTGCCGGGGCCCGGGTCCCCGGGGCGCCATGACCCGTCGGAGCTGGCTCCTGGTCGGGGCGTTGGTGGCGGTCCAGGCGGCTCTGGTGTGGGGCGTCTTCGTGGCGGCCCCTCATCCCGGCGGCGACAATGCCGGGTACGTGGCGCTGGGTCATGCGCTGGCCTCCGGCCAGGGGTACACGGAGCTGTGGGATCCGGCTCGACCGCCCCACACGAAGTATCCGCCGGTGTTTCCGCTCCTGTTGGCACTGGCCATGGCGCTGGGGGCGGACGGGTGGGGTGGTCTGAAGGTCGTATCGTTCCTGGCCACGCTGGTGGTCTCCCCGGCGGTCTTCCTCTGGGCCCGGTCCCGCCTCCCCGAGGGTCTCTCCTTCGGCGTCGCCCTCCTCGTGGCCCTCTCTCCCTCTCTCCTCTACCACTCCCACTGGGTCCTTTCGGACGTTCCCTTCCTCGCCTTCACGGTCCTGGCGCTCTGGGCCCTCTCGACCGCCCTCGGCGAGTCTCCCCGGGGTACCTCCATCGAGGCTGTCGAGCGCCGGGGAGACGAAGGCGGGACGGGGGTGGTTCCGGCGGGGCCCCCGAGGAGGGAGGGCGGTGGCCCGTGGCTCTGGGCCGGGGCCGTGGCCTGTCTGCTCCTGGCGTGCTTCACCCGTACGGCGGGGCTCCCACTCGCCGTGGCCGGCGTCGGCGTCCTCCTCTTCCGCCGGCGTTGGCTCGCGGCCGGAGGAGTCGCCACCGCTCTGGGGGTCCCCCTCCTCCTGTGGTGGGCCAGGGGTCGGGCGCAGGCGGCGGGACAGGGTCGCTATGCCAGCGAGTTCTTTCTCCTGGATCCCTACCAGCCCGATCTCGGACCGGCGGGTGCGGGAGACTTCGTGGCACGGGTGCTGGACAATCTGGGGGCCTACGGTACCCGCTTCGTCCCCGAGGCGCTCCTGGGCTCCCAGGGGGCCGGCGCCGCTCTGGTGGGGCTGGTGGTGGTCGCGCTGGCGGTGTCGGGATGGGTCCGGTGCCTACGGCGGGGGCCCGGGGTGGCCGAGCTCTTCCTGCCCCTCTATGCGGGGCTGATCCTGGTATGGCCTCCGGTGTGGTCGGGGGATCGGTTCGCCCTGCCGCTGGTGCCGATCCTGCTGGTACTCGCCGCCGGAGAGGCGTGGCGTCTCACCCGACGGACGGGGGAGGGCGTCCGGGTCGGTGTGCTCATGGCCCTGGCCC
>JARRPL010000176.1:0-13900 GCA_037382905.1 Gemmatimonadota bacterium
GGCCTCTGCTGGCCCGGGTGGAGGACGAGCCGGAGCTCATCCTCCTGGCGGCTCTCACCCTCCTCTTCGCCTTCCTGGGCGTCGGTGCCGCCATGGGGATCCCGGTCGTGGTGGGCGCCTTCCTGGCCGGCGTGGCTCTCTCCTCCTTCCCCGTGGACGGGATGGTGCGCTCCGTGCTCACGCCCATCGGCGACTTCTTCGCCGCCATCTTCTTCACGGCGCTGGGGGCGCTGGTGGTGACGCCGACGCTGGGCCAGATCGGGGAGGCCCTCCTCCTGGCCGTCGGTGTGGTCGTCGTGACGATCCCCCTGGTCACGGTCCTGGCGATCCGCAGCGGCCTCTCGACCCGCCCCGCCGTGGAAGCCGGCCTCATGCTCGCCCAGACGAGTGAGCTCTCACTGGCCCTGGGGCTGACCGGGATGATGGCGGGGCACATCGGCCCCGACGTCTTCACCGTCATAGCCCTGGTCACTGTGGGCACGATGCTCCTCACCCCGGTCCTCACCACCGATCGGGTGGCCCGGGGCCTCGCCCACCGGATCCCCCAACGGCAGTCGCTGGAGGACGATCCACCCCGGGACCACGTCCTCGTGCTGGGCGCGGGGTCCACGGGCTCCGCCCTCCTGGAGGACCTGATCCTCGCCGACTGCACCCTGGTCGTGGTGGACGACGACCCGGGGCTGGCGGCCCGCCTACGGGAGGCCGGGATCGTGGTGGTCCGGGGGAACGCGTCGGACCCCCGGATCCTGGCGGCGGCGGGGGCCTCCCGGGCCCGCCTCATCATCTCGACGCTGCATCACCCCCGGGACGTGGAGACCCTGCTGGAGACGACGGAGGGAGTCCCGATCCTCGTCCGGGTCTTCGACGAGCCCGAGGCGCGCTGGATGCGCGCCCGGGGGGCGGAGCCGGTCCTCTTCCATCAGGCCTCCGCCCGGGGTCTCCTCCAGTGGGCGCGGGAGGAGTCGGAGGAGCTGGACCGCCGGCTTGCAGCCCGCCTGGGAGAAGCGCCTCAGCCCGCCAGGGACGGGTAGTCCACGTACCCCTCCGGACCGGGTGTGTAGAACAACTCGGGCCGGGGATCGTTCAGCTCCGCCCCCCGGCGGAAACGCTCCACCAGATCCGGATTCGCCAGGAAGGGCCGTCCGAAGGCCACCAGGTCCCCTTCGCCTGCCGCCAGGTCCGCGTTGGCCCGCTCCAGGTCGTACCCGCCGGAGAGGACGAGCGCTCCCGGGAAGGCTCGGCGGATCGCCCGCCGGACCCCCGTGGGCACGTCGGGCGCTCCCATGCTGGAGTGGTCCACGAGGTGGAGGTAGACCAGGCCGAGCTCACCCAGCCTGCGAGCCAGGTGACGGTAGGTCTCCTCGATGTCGTCGTAGAGGGGCATCTCGTTGAAGACGCCGTAGGGGGACAGGCGAATGCCCACCCGCTCGCCGCCCACGGCGTCCGCCACGGCCCCGGCCACCTCCAGAGCGAACCGCGTCCGAGCCTGCCAGCTGCCACCCCATCGGTCGGTCCGACGGTTCGTGTGCGGATTCAGGAACTGTTGGATCAGGTATCCATTCGCTCCGTGGATCTCCACGCCGTCGAATCCCGCAGCCACGGCACGCTTCGCCGCCCGGGCATACCCGGCGACGGCGGCCCGGACCTCGGCATCGGTCATTTCCCGGGGCGCCGGGATGGGCTCCTCGGCTCCGGACTCGTCCACCCACATCCCGGTCTCCTCCAGCGCCACGGCAGAGGGGGCCAGCACCTCGGCTCCCTCCGGCAGGTTGGCAGGGTGCGAGACCCGGCCCGTGTGCATGAGCTGCATGAAGATGCGCCCACCTCGGTCGTGGACCGTCCGGGCGATTCCCCGCCATCCCGCCTCCTGCTCGTCGGAGAAGATGCCCGGGATCCGAGGGTAGCCGATCCCCTCGGGTGCGGGAGCCGTCCCTTCGCTCACGATGAGACCGGCGCCGGCCCGCTGGCCGTAGTAGCGAGCCATGAGCTCGTTGGGGACCCCCCCGATGGCCCTGGATCGGGTCAACGGGGCCATGACCGCCCGGTTGGGGAGCTGCAGCGGTCCGAGAGAGAAGGAATCGAAGAGAGAGATCGAATCAGGCATGGATTTCAAAGATCGAGAGTCGGATTGAGGGTCGAATCCAGGGGTACCCCGAGACTCCGTGGAGTTCGGTGTCCCCGGCCCGTCGCTCCGGCGGCGCGCCCTGCCCCGACCCGGCCGTCCGTCGGCCCGGCCCCATCCCCTCCCCGAAGGCTCCCAGA
The DNA here is from genome assembly GCA_037382905.1 of Gemmatimonadota bacterium. GTDB lineage: Bacteria > Gemmatimonadota > Gemmatimonadetes > Longimicrobiales > Gaopeijiaceae > Gaopeijia. Next base: position 2,263 of record JARRPL010000176.1, read on the forward strand.
GGTGTCGGGACCCGCCCTACAGGGGGTCCGTAAACCTACGAATTGTCGGCTCCCGCCCGGCGCCAGAGTTTCCAGCCAAGCTCATGAAGCTGCCCCGGTCCGAGCCGGCTCGGCAGCCGACCGACATCTTCGTTCCAAGGAGTCCCTCCCCATGCGTTTCCCCACCCGACGCGGCTCCGCAAGCCGATTCGGATTCTCCCTCGTGGCCACGGCCGGCCTCGTCGTCCTCGGTGCCTGCGAGGACGAGGCCACGGCCCCCGATCCGGGAGACGAGCTCGTAGACGGCCAGGTGACGCTGGACACCACCTCGCCCACGGAGTTCGTCTACTTCTCCCTCGAGACCGGTGAGGTGGTCCCCGTCACGGACCCATACGCCTCCGACGAATGGGACATCGCCTTTCGCCGCTACTCCGCGAAGTTGAACGGCGGCGGCGCCGGCGGCGGCGACGTGGCAGGGTTCAACGTGGCGAACAACGCCGACGCTACCGCGGCGGAGGTCCTGGCCCTCACCGCTGCCGATGCCGACGCGGCCTTCGAGGCCGTCACCGAGGCGGACATCGTTGGCGCCACCTTCGTCGAAGACGGGCTCATCCCCGACGAGGGTGGATCCTGGTTCCGCTTCTCTCCGCAGCTCGGTACCCTCGTGGCGAATCCCGGCGCCGCCTGGCGCGTTCAGGAGGCGGAGGACGGGGGGTACGCCCTCTTCCGCGTCGCGGTGCTGGAGATGGCGGGCAACGTTCCCTTGAGCGCCACCCTGGAGTACCGGCATCAGGACGCGGGCGGGACCCTCGGCCCCATCGAGACCGTCACGGTGGACTACAGCCTGGGTGACGGTCATGTGGACTTCTCCACGGGCGAGGTCGTCGTGCCGGAGGGCTGCAACTGGGACGTCGTCCTCACTCCGGAGTTCGCCATCGACTTCAACGTCGCGTGTGGCGCCGGGACCTTCCCCCTGGACGGGACAGAGGACTTCACGGCCCTGGAGGTAGCGGACGATGCCCCGGAGTACGGGGGCTTCCTTTCTTCCATCTCCGGGGCGATCCCCAACACCATCGACAACCCCGGCGGCGTCTTCTGGTACAATCTGGAAGAGAACCAGCGGATGTGGCCGACGCAGAACGTGTTCCTGATCCAGGACGGCGCCGAGGTCTTCAAGCTCCAGGTGACGGACTACTACAGCAGCACCGGCGAGTCCGGATTCCCCACGATCCGGTACGAGCAGATCCGATGAGGTCCGTCCCCGGGGCGCTCCGGGGGCTGGTGGCGGCCTTCGCTCTGGCGGGGGTCGCCACCCCCGCCGGGGCGGTTCAGATCGGAAGCGTGGTGGACGCCGAGTCGGGAGCCCCCCTGGCCGGCGTGGAGATCTCGTGGCAGGGGTCGGGGTCGATTCCGGACCCGGCGTCGGTAGCCACCCGGGCAGACGGGCGCTTCACCGTCCCGGATTCCTGGTCCCGGGAAGGCCGGATCCGCTTGGATGCCCTGGGCTACGCGGCCCTGACCCTTTCGGTGCAGGACGCCCGGGCCCGCTCCTGGCAGCTGGAGCTCACCGCCGATCCGCTGGACCTGCAGGACGTGGTGGTGACGGTGGCGGGCCGGACCCAGGCCCGATCCGAGGTGGCGGTCCCCGTGCAGCAGATCACCACCCAGGAGATCCGGGCCTCCGGGGCCGAGTCGGCGGAGACGCTGCTGGCGGAGATCCCAGGACTCCAGTCGACTGGCCGGGGTGGAGCGGGTGGAGGTGGTCAAAGGCCCCCTGTCCTCCCTGTACGGCTCCGATGCCCTGGGGGGCGTCATCAACATCATCACCCGGGCCCCGCAGCGGGGCTTCCGGGTGGACGCCCGTCTCCTGCAGGGAAGCCAGGGCCGACAAGAGGCGAGCGCCACCGTCTCCGGCGGGCAGGCGGTGTCGTACCGTGCCACGGCCTCGTGGCGGGAACAGGACCGGGTGCCGGGGCTGTCCCCCGGGTCCGACGCCTTCTCCCGTGTGTGGGACCTCCGCTCCACCGTCCGGTACGGTGAACCGGGGGCGCTCCAGCTCCGGGGAGACGCCACCTTCCTGCGGGAGCGGCAGCGGTGGCCCGTGGGCGCCGGCTTCTCGGGCTTCAACGACAACATGGGCATCACCGGGTGGGTGGAGGCGCGGCACCCCTTGGCCGGAGGGGCCGTCTTCACGCGCCTGCTGGGGCAGGACTACTCTCATCTCTACCGGAGCGCCCGGGGCGATGCCCCCATCGAGGGAGGAGACGAGGACCGTCAGGAGGAGCAGCTCTGGCGGGCCACCGCCGGCTGGTCCGCGACGCTGGGCGACCACGGTCTGGATCTGGGCGTCGAATACTCCCAGAGGGAGATCTCCTCCCCCGACAAGCTTCTCGAAGACCAGGCCTCCGACACCCAGTTCGAGGTCTTCGCCCAGGACGTGGGGCCTTGGCGGTACGACGTTGAGCGCCGGCGTTCGAGGGACCTTCAACGACCGGTGGGGCAACGCCTTCTCCCCCACGCTGGGCGTGAGCTCCATCGTCGCCGACGACTTCCGCATCCGGGCCAGCGCCGGGCGGGGCTTCCGGTCCCCCTCCTTCAAGGAGCTCGCCTGGGATTTCGCGAACCTGGGCGGGGGGTACACCGTCCAGGGATTCGCCGACCTCTCTCCGGAGCGCTCGTGGAACCTCTCCGGCGGAGTGGAATGGGCCCCCTCGGCCCGGATGAGCCTCGAACTGGAGGTCTACAACAACGAGATCGAAGACCTCATCGAGTTCGCCTTCGTGGGGAACGCCCCCAGCGGACTCCTGATCTACTCACCCCGCAACGTGGCCCGGGCGCGTACCCGCGGTGTCGAGGCGGGCTTCTCGCTGCGTCACGGGCGGTGGCGGACCGCCGGGAGCTACGCCTTCCTGGACGCCCGAGCACTCGAGACGGATCTGCCCCTGGATCGACGGGCACGGCACTCGGCACGGGTGCAGCTGGGAGCGGACTTCGACGTCCTCGAAGGTCTGTCGGTGGACGTGGACGGCCACGTGACGGGCGACGCCCCGCTGGTGGGCACGGACGAGCTGGGCCGCCCCGCCGAGATCGGCGTCCAGAAGGCGCTCTATGCCCTGGACGCCCAGGTGGGGCTGGAGGTGCGATGGGGGATCCGGGCCACCCTGGGCGTGGACAATCTCTTCGACCACCGGCCCGACGGCTGGCAGGGACTCATCGGACGCCGTTTCCGGCTGGGTCTGGAAGCCACGGACCTGTTCTGAGGCCCCGCTCCCGGGCGGGTGGGGCCCTTGGCCGGGCTCCCCGTCTCCACCCCCGGCGTTGACCTTCCGGCGGCCCGCGACCATTCTGCCCGTCCCTCGACCGGCCGTGGACGCCAGCGGCGGGTCGTTCGCGTCACCGCGCCGCCTGGAGTATCCGTATGTCCTCTCCCCGCCTCGATCCCAACCCCTCCCCGATCCGGCGACGCCGGCCCATCCTCGCCACCGGCCTCGTCCTGGGACTGGGCCTCTGCCTGTCCCTGCCTCTTGCGGGCCAGGAAGGTGCGGGGGAATCGACCTGGTCCCCGGCCCTCTCCATGCAGTTCCGGGCGGTGGGCGGGACGGCCCTCTCCCCCGACGGGGAGCGGGTGGCCTTCACGGTCCGGGAGCCCCTGATGGAGGGTGAGCAGTCCGAGTACCTCACCCAGATCTGGATGGCCTCCGCTGACGGCAGCGGGGCCCGGCAGTACACCCGGGGTGAGCACTCCGCCTCGAGCCCCGTCTTCACCGACGACGGCGCCCACCTCCTCTTCACCTCCAGCCGGAACGGGAAGAGCCAGGTCTGGGCCCTCCCCCTTTCGGGTGGCGAGGCATGGCAGGTCACGGATGCGCCGGAGGGCGTGGGCTCCTTCGCCGTATCTCCCGACGGTGAGCACCTGGCCTACACGATGCAGGACCCCCCTTCCGAGGAGTGGGAGAAGGCGGTGGAGGAGAAGCGGGATGTGATCGTGGCGGATTCGGACTTCCGCTTCACCCACCTGTACATGGGCCACTTCGGGGATGGCATGCAGGAGCGGGCCCACCAGGTCACCGACGGCGACTTCTCGGTGACGGGTTGGGACTGGACCCCCGACGGGACCCACATCGTCTTCGCCCACCAGAGCGATCCCCGCATCAACACGGCCCGTCTCGACGGCGATCTGACGGTGGTGGACGTCATGGAGCACGACGCAGCGGGCGACCACACCTTCGCCACCCGCCCCCTGGTCACCGGAGCGGGAGTCGAAGGGTCCCCCCGGGTCTCACCGGATGGACGTCTGGTGGCCTTCGTCTCCACCGGCGACGGACCGGAGCCGGTGGGTCTGGGGGACGTCTACGTCGTGGACTTCGCGGGCGGTGAGCCCCGGATGCTCCACGAGACCCACGACCGAAGCGGAGGACTCCTGGATTGGACCGGCGACTCCAGGGCCGTAGTGGTGCTGGAGAGCCTCGGGACCACGCGGCACCTGCAGCGCCTTCCGGTGGACGGGGGCGCCCCGGAGCAGCTCACCTCCGGGGACGGGGTGGTGGGGAGCCCGGCCTTCGCCTTCGGCGCGGATCGGATGGCCTTCACCTGGGAGACCCCGAACCAGCCCGCCGACGTCTTCGTGAGCCCCGTGGACTCCTGGGCCCCCCGGGCGGTCACCGACCTCCACGCCGGGATCGAACTGCCGGCGATGGGCCGGACCGAACTCCTCACCTGGGCCTCGAAGGACGGCCGCTTCGAGATTGAGGGGCTGCTGACCTATCCCGTGGGCTACACGCCGGGCGACCGGGTCCCCCTGGTCCTGAACGTCCACGGCGGCCCCGCCGGCGTCTACAGCCAGTCCTTCACCGGCGCCCCCTCCATCTACATGATCCAGACGTTCGCCCAGGAGGGGTATGCCGTTCTCCGACCGAACCCCCGGGGCAGCACCGGCTACGGACGCGATTTCCGCTACGCCAACGTGAAGGACTGGGGATACGGCGACATGGACGATCTCATGGCGGGGGTGGACCACGTCATCGACATGGGCGTCGCCGACCCGGACCGTCTCCTCCTGATGGGGTGGAGCTACGGCGGCTACATGACCTCCTTCGCCGTGACCCGCACCGACCGGTTCAAGGCGGCGAGCATGGGGGCCGGCCTCCCCAATCTGATCTCCATGACCACCACGACGGACATCCAGGACTACCTGGTGGGGCATATGGACGCGGAGTTCTGGGAGGACTACGAGACCTACGAACGGCACTCCGCCATCTACCGCATCGCCAACGTCACCACCCCGACGCAGGTGATCCACGGTGAGAACGACCTGCGGGTGCCGTTCACCCAGGGGCAGGAGTTCTACCGGGCGCTGCAGCGTCGGGGCGTGCCCACCGAGATGCTCATCCTGCCTCGGACGCCCCACGGGCCCCGGGAGCCCAAGCTCCTCATGGAGGTGACGCCTCGGATCCTCGCGTGGTTCCAGCGCTACCTGCCGGAGCAACAGCGGGTCACCGACGACGCAGCCGCGCCCGGGAGCTGACCCCAGCGGGTGGTCGCCCGTCCCGGTAGCCGCCGGGACGGGCGGATCCCCGTGGGAGGGCGGAATCGACTTTCCGGCCCGGGTCGGATCCACCCCGCTTGCGCCACCCGCATTTCCAGCGTCATCCTCCCCCTGTGTCCCCATCCGCCCCTCGCCCCCTCCTCCGCCTCGGGTTCGGGTTCGTGGCGTTCGCCGGGTCTCTCCTCGGCCCGTCGAGCCGCGCCGCGCTGGCCCAGTCCCACTACTGGAGTGAGAACTTCGGCAACGAGTCGATCCTCCTGAACGGCGCCGTCATCGGGAGCGTCACGGACCCGGGTGCCGTCTTCTACAATCCCGCCCGGCTGATCCACCAGAAGGACCTGGCGCTTCTCTCCGGCGCGAAGGTCTATGAGTGGACCCGGACCCGGGTGGACAACCCCCTGCGTCCCGGCGACAACCTGGAGAACTCGGGATTCCGGGGCGTGCCGAGCTTCGTGGTCGGGAGCTTCTCCATCCCCGGACTGGACGGTCACCAGTTCGCCTACGGCGTCCTCACCCGTCACCGGTCCCGCGTGCGGTTCTCCTACCGGGAGGAAGGAGGCCTGCTCCTTCCCGACATCGAGGACCTGGATCTCTTCGTGGGCTTCACCGACTTCGAGACCGAGTTCCGGGACGACTGGTTCGGACTGAGCTGGGCCCACCCCGTGTCGGAGGGATTCAGTGTGGGGGCCTCCCTCTTCTACTTCGACCGGGCCTTCGCCCGTACCGCCAGGGTGGACCTCCGTGGGATCGACGTCGTCGGGGACGCCGCCACCGTCCAGGTGGAGCGGAGCTACCAGGTCAAGGACAAGGGGCTGGTGGGGAAGGCGGGGGTGGCGTGGCAGCGGGGCCGGGCCTCCGCGGGACTCTCGGTGACCCTCCCCTACTGGGCCTTCGCGGACAAAGGGTTCGTGCGGTTCGACGACTTCACTCTGGGCCTCCCGGACTCCACCGGGACCAGGGTCAGCCGCCTTCAGAGCCTCGAACAGGGCGGTCTTCCCGTGGAGTGGAAGACTCCCTGGTCCGTGGGGCTCGGATTCGGTTGGGCCTCGGGTGACTGGCAGTTCCACAGCGCGGCGGAATATTTCGCCGCCGTCCCCGTCCACGTCGTCCTCGAGACCGACCCCGGGTCGGGGGGAATGAGCGCCGGGCTCCCCATCGAATACACGGTCCTGGACCAGCGGAAGGCGGTGTTCAATGTGGGCGCCGGGGTCCGCTGGGACGGATCGGACCACCTCTCGCTCTTCGGCAGTGTGGCGACGAACGGCTCCGCCGCCCCGGACAGCCTGGTGGAGTTCACGGCCCTGGACACCCTGGTCTATCAAACCACGCTGGAGACCGACTACGTCCTGGTGGGCGGCGGCGTGTCGGTCAGCACCCCCTGGGCCGACTTCACGCTGGGCGCGACGTGGCAGGGGGGCCGGGACGACGTGGCCCGTGCCGTCCAGGCCCCTTCCCCGACCCCCGGGGAGGAGGACGACGATCCGGTGGTGCGCCTGGACCAGTGGCGCTTCCTGGCCGGCTTCTCCATACCCATGGTGGACGACCTGTTGGGAGGGGTCGTGGGGCGTTGACACCTCCCCCTCCTGGCCCCGCAACCGTTCGGAGACCCATGGACCGCCGCCGCTTCTTCCAGTCTGCCGCCGCCCTCCCCCTGGCTTCCATATGGGCGTCCCGCCCGGGCCAGCCTGGAATCCGGGGAGAGTGGAGTCGTGCCGCGGACGGAGGGAAGCCCCAGGAGCGGCCCATGGCCATCGACGGTCTGGGAGAGATCCGCCTCGACTACCCCCCGGCGTTGCTGGACCAGATTCTCGCCAGCGGGCTCCGCTGCTGCGTGGTGACGGTAGGGAACCCGGGCCTGTACGGCTCCGATGCCCTGCCGGACATGGAACGGGAGATCGCCGCCTACGAGGCCCACATCGATGCCCACCCCGGCCGGCTCATGCGGATCCGGACCGTGGCCGACATCGACGAGGCGGTCCGATCGGGGCGACTGGGGCTCGTCTACTACCCCCAGAACGCCACGCCGCTGGCCCGGGACCCGGACCGCGTGCAGGCGCTCTGGGACCAGGGCGTCCGGATTCTCCAGCTGACCTACAACCACCGCAATCTGTTGGGCGACGGTAGCGCCGAGCGGACCGACGCCGGGCTCTCGGAATTCGGGGTGGAGGTGGTGGCGAGGATGAACGCCGTGGGGATGCTGGTGGACGTATCCCACTCCGGTGCCGCCACGACCCTCGATGCCATCCGGCAATCCACGGCGCCGGTGGCCATCACCCACGCCGGGTGCAAGGCCGTCTTCGACCACCCCAGGAACAAGTCGGACGTGGCGCTGCGGGCCATGGCGGACCGAGGCGGGGTCCTGGGGGTCGTGCAGCTCAACCCTTACCTGGGTCCCCGTGAGCGGAACACCCTGGACGACTACCTGGCGCATATCCGTCACGCCGTGAACGTCTGCGGGATCGACCACGTGGCCATCGGGAGCGACCGGGAGCACCGGGCCATCCCGGACACGCCGGAGGAGCGGCAGAAGCTCGTGGACGAGCTGGCCCGACTCTACCCGGATCCGGCCCAGGCGCCCCCCGTCCGTTGGCCCTTCTTCCTCTCGGAGCTCAATCACCCCCGGCGGATGGAGACGGTGTACGACGGTCTCCGGGCCGCTGGATTCCCCGGCGCACAAGCGGACAAGATCCTTGGAGGGAACTGGTACCGGCTCTTCCGGGAGGTGTGGCCCGCCTGACCGCTGGCGGAGAAATCCTGGCGCCGATGGCCGATCCGTCGGGATCGGAGCCTCCAGGTCGGAGCCCGAGCCCCTTCAGAACGCCTCGCCGAACTTGAAGTAGATTCCCCAGTCCCCCCGGCCGACGGCGATGTCCAACCCGACGTTGAGGTTCGTCTCCCTGTCGACGGTGAAACGCACGCCGGTGCCGATCCCCGGGAGCAGCAGGCCGTCGTCGTCCTCGTTGATGGCACCGAACACGGTGGCGAGGCCCGCGAAGCCCACCAGGCCTACGCGATCCCGGAGATTCAGCCGGTACTCGCCCTGAAGGGCCAGCATGGTGTCCCCCCGGTACTCTCCCTGCGTATACCCCCGGATGTCCTCACCGCGGCCCACCACGAACTGCTGGTTGAACGAGACCTCTCCCAGCCCGAAGCCTCCGAAGGCCCGAGCCGCGAACACGTCCCGTCCGTTCCGGGCGCCGAAGAAGTGGTTGGACTCGAACTCCATCCTGGTGGAGGAGGCGTCGTTGCCGAAGGCCGAGGGATAGGTGAAGAACTTGGCCTTGCTCTCGAATCCCCCCCGTCACGCCGGGGGCGACCTCCGTCGCCGTCTCGAAGTCGAGATGGACGTAGCTGACCCCTCCGTAGAGCCGACCCGCGATCCGGCGCTGGACCTTCACGAGGCCGATGGCCATGGAGGTGTTGTAGGGGATCCAGCCGTCGATGGCCGAATCGATGTAGAACTGGAAGTTGTAGTCGCCCCCGGCTGCCGCGACGGTGACGCGCCAGTCGTCCTGTGCCAGAAAGAGCTTTCCGAAGGCACCGACGAACCAGGAGTCGTTGGTCGAGTACATGCCGAAGAGCCCCCCGGAAGGGCGAAGGCACCGGCGGTCACAAGGCAGCAACGCCAGCTCCGGCGGGCAGCGATGGGGCGCACGTTCGGCTCTCCGGGTCTCGATGTCGATGGTTCGGACCGTGAATCGCGGATCCGATGCAGGGCGTGCAGGGGCGTGTGGGACCCCGGCCCCGGTCCGGGGATCCAGCCATGGCGCCATGGGGCGAGGCCCCCGATGCCCGGGGCCAACGGAATCGGGGGCGCCAGGCGGCTTTCCCACCGCCCGTCGGCACCCCACTATCCCCGGAGCCCGATCATTCCCAGGAGGCCCCATGAAGCGTATCGCCCTGGCCCTGTCCCTCGCCGTCCTCGCGACGGTCCCCGCCGCCGCCCAATCCACCCAGAAACCCGTCCTGCACGGGCGGCACTGGATCGCCATCACCGGCAAGCCCATGGCCGCCACCGCCGGGGCCATGATGTACCAACAGGGCGGCAACGCCGTCGATGCCGCCGCCGCCATGCTCGCGGCCACCGCCACCATGTGGGACGTCCTCTCCTGGGGAGGCGAGACCCAGGCCCTGATCTGGCACCCCGAGGAGGAGCGGGTCATCGGCATCAACGCCCTGGGTGCGGCACCCACTGGAGCCACCCCGGCGTACTTCCGGGAGCAGGGGATGCGGTATCCGCCAGAGTATGGGGTGGACGCCATGGTGACGCCGGGGACGCCAGGGGGTCTCATGACCATGGTGGCGGAGTGGGGGCGCCTCTCCCTGGCCCAGGTCCTGGCCCCGGCCATCGAGATGGCGGAAGGCTATCCTCTCGAGGGCGACGCCGTCCGGCGCATCCGGGCGAGCCGGGACCGCATGATGGCGTGGCCCTATACCGCCGACGTCTTCTTCCCGAACGGGGGCCCGGGGCCCGAGACGGGTGAGATCCTGGCGCAGGCGGATCTGGCGGAGACGCTCCGGAAGCTGGTGGAGGCGGAGGCGAACGCCCTGGCCGCCGGTGGCAGCCGGGAAGAGGCCATCTACGCCGCCTACGACCGCTTCTACCGGGGCGACATCGCCCAGGAGTACGTGCGGGGCGCCCGGGAGCAGGGGTCACGGGTGACCATGGAGGACCTGGATCGATGGCAGGTCCACGTGGAGGAACCCGTGAAGACGAGCTACAAGGGGATCGACGTCTACAAGCTCACCCACAGGGGCCGGTCCTGCTCCAGACGCTGAACATCCTGGAGAACTTCGACCTCGCCCCCATGGGCTACAACAGCGCCCGCTACATCCACACGCTGTACCAGGCCATGAACCTGGCCTTCGCCGATCGGGACTTCTACTACGGGGATCCCTACTTCCCGCCGGAGGAGCCCATCGAGGGGCTCCTGTCCAAGGAGTACGCCCGGGAGCGGGCGGCGCAGATCGATCCGGACGAGAACGACCCGGACGCGGGGCCCGGGGATCCCTACCGCTTCCAGCCTGGAACGAATCCGTTCCTGCGGTACCTGGACCAGTGGACCGGCAGCGCCACCGAGCTCGATCCCGACGCCGGCGCGGCGGAGGTGGCGGACTTCGAGGAGGACTTCTACCAGGGCACCACCTCGATCCAGGCCGCCGACGCCGACGGATGGGTGGTCTCCGTGACCCCCTCCGGCGGCTGGGTGCCGGCGGTGATCGCCGGGCGCACCGGGATCGGCATGAGCCAGCGGGCCCAGTCCTTCGTGGTGGAGCCCGAGGACGGCCCCTACAACGTGATCGAGCCGGGAAAGCGGCCCCGGGCGACCCTCACGCCGTCCCTGGCGGTCCGGGACGGCCGACCCTTCCTGTCCTTCGCCGTCCAGGGCGGGGACTCCCAGGACCAGAACCTTCTCCAGTTCTTCCTGAACGTGGTGGAGTTCGACATGAACGTTCAGGAGGCGGCGGAGGCGGCGAACATCAACTCCTTCCAGATGCGCTCGTCCTTCGGCAACCGGGACATCGCCCCGGGGCGCCTTCTCCTCCGGAACGACACGCCGCCCTGGATCCGGAGCGAGCTCCGGGACATGGGCTACGACCTCACCGCCTCGGACCGGACCTCGGGCCCCATCAACGCCATCTTCTTCGACTGGGAGAACGGCGCGTTCTGGGGCGGCTCCAGCAACTTCGGCGACGATTACGGGGTGGTGTGGGAGTGATGCCCGGCTCTCCCGCCCCGACCACGCTCCGCCACCCGACCCGCACGCCCCCAGGCCTTCCATGCTCCTGACGATCCCGGGCCTCGCCCGCATCGACGTGTCTCGCCTCGCCCTCCTCGGAGCGGTTGCCCTCCTCCTGCCCCGCGGCGACCTCACGGCCCAGGAGGGCCCCGGGGACTACCGGGACCCCCCGGTCCTGGACGATCTGGCGGCCTTCGACCGGGAGCAGAGCGAGATGCGGGCGGCTCTGGTCCGATACGACGAGGACCGGGACGCCCTCATGCGGCGCTACGACATCCCCCTGTCGCCGGTGCGACGGGACCGGCTCCGGACCTTCTACCGGGGCTGGCTCGGGGCGCTGGAGGCCATGGACTTCGACGCCCTGAACCACGAG
>JARRPL010000177.1:0-9593 GCA_037382905.1 Gemmatimonadota bacterium
GGATCATCTCCAGCAGGAAGGTCACCGCGTTCTTCGCATACATCTGGCTCGCATGGACCGGAATGCTGCCCGGCAGGTTGTCGGGACCCATGATGGTCACCCCGTGGCGAACCACGGTCTCGCCAGCCTCGGAAAGCTCGCAGTTCCCACCGCTCAGCGCCGCCATGTCCACGATCACCGACCCCCGGGCCATGGACCTGACCATGGCCTCCGTGATCAGGAGGGGGGCCGGGCGTCCCGGGATCTGGGCCGTGGTGATGACCAGGTCGGCGTCGGCAATGTGTTCGGCAATGAGCTCGAGCTCCCTCTGATGCTGTTCCTCCGAGAGTTCCTTCGCATAGCCCCCTTCACCCTCGGCGGCCACGTCGTGCTCCGTCTCCAGGAAGGTGGCCCCCAGGCTCTCCACCTGTTCCTTCACCGCCGGACGGACGTCGAAGGCCTCGACCCGGGCGCCGAGACGACGAGCGGTTGCGATGGCCTGAAGACCGGCCACCCCGGCGCCGAGCACCAGGGCCTTGGCCGGGCGAATGGTCCCGGCGGCGGTCATGAACATGGGCATCAGCTTGGGGAGCTCGTTGGCGGCCATGAGAACCGCTTTGTACCCCGCCACCGTGGCCTGGGAAGAGAGGGCGTCCATGCGCTGAGCCCGGGTGGTGCGCGGGATCAGCTCCATGGCGAATGCGCTCACCCCCCGGGCCGCCAGATCCGCCGCCCTCTGGGGATTCCCGAGGGGATCCAGGAAGGAGACCAGGACGAGCCCCGGCTCCAGAGACCCCAGCTCCCCGGGTGCGTCGCCCTCCGCAGGCGGCTGGACTCCCACCAGAACTCCGGCGCCCGCGAGAACCTCCCCCGGGTCATCGACCACCTGGGCCCCGGCTTCCCGGTACTCTTCGTCCGAGACCCCGGCCCGCTCGCCCGCACCGGCGAGCACGGCCACCTCGGCCCCCGCCTTCACCAGCTCCCGGACCGATGCCGGAACGACGGCGACCCGGGCCTCGTCGGGCCCTTCTCGAAGAACCGCGACCTTCACGTGAATCCCCCTGACGTGGAGCCGGACCTCTCCCGAGTGAGCCGGCGTGGATGCTCCTGGACCGGTCTCGTCACCGGCCGCCCGGGAGAGCCTACCCGAGCGGCATGGCCGCCACAACCCCTGCCTGGTTGCCCGGCGGACAACGGGGTTGTCAAATGTCCTGGACCATCCCGATCCCCATCGTCGCCCTGTCACCCCCGCACCGTGATGACCGACCTCTCTGCCGCGCCATTCCTGGATCGTCGCCGCTTCCTGAGCTGGTTCTCTTCGCTGGGGCTGGGGGGTACCCTCCTGCCGGGAATCCTCTGGGCCCGGATGCAGGAGGCGCAGGTTACGGTGGAGATGGTGGCGGAGGCGGAGAAGGTGGCGGGGCTGAGCTTCTCGGAGAAGGAGCGGGAGATGATGGTGGAGGGGCTGAACGGGAATCTGGAGGCGTACGAGGCGCTCCGACGCCAGTCCATCCCCAACGACGTGCCGCCGGCCCTCCACTTCGAGCCGGACCTGCCCGGCCACGAGCCGCAGATTTCGGAGGGGCCCTTCGTTTTCGCAGCGCCCCGGGGTACCGTCCGCCCCGGCACCTTGGAGGAGGTCGCCTTCTGGCCGGTGACCATGCTCTCGGAGCTCGTCCGGACCCGTCAGGTCTCTTCCGAGGAACTCACCCGGATGTACCTCGACCGCCTCCATCGCCACGGTCCGGCGCTGGAGGCGGTGCTCACCCTCACCGAGGAACGGGCGCTGCGGCAGGCCCGGCAGGCGGACCACGACCACGAGATCGCCCACGGACGATATCGCGGCCCGCTCCACGGAATCCCCTGGGGAGCCAAGGACCTTCTGGCGACCCGGGGCTACCCGACCACATGGGGCGCCATGCCATTCCGGATGCAGGAGGTGGACGAGGATGCCACCGTGGTCCGGAGGCTGGACGACGCCGGCGCGGTCCTCGTGGCGAAGCTGACGCTGGGGGCTCTGGCCATGGGCGACTACTGGTTCGGCGGGCGGACGCGGAATCCCTGGAATCTGGAGCAGGGAAGTTCCGGGTCCTCGGCGGGATCGGCGGCGGCGACGGTGGCGGGCCTCGTCGGGTTCAGCATCGGCAGTGAGACACTGGGCTCCATCGTGTCCCCCTCGACCCGGACCGGAGCCACCGGCCTTCGCCCGACATTCGGACGGGTGAGCAGGGCAGGGGCCATGGCCTTGTCCTGGAGCATGGACAAGCTGGGTCCCATCTGCCGGGGGGTGGAGGATTGCGCCCTGGTCCTGGACGCCATCCACGGGGCCGACGGCCGGGATCCCACGTCCCGTACCGTGCCCTTTCCGTGGGACGGCCGACTGGGCCTGGAGGGCCTGCGCATCGGGTACGTCGCCGATGCGTTCGGCGGCGAAGGTCGGACCCGCACATTCGATCGGGCCGCCCTCGAGTGGTTCCGGGACGAAGGGGTCGACCTGGTTCCCGTGGAGCTGCCGGACGAGTATCCCCTCGGGGCGCTTCGCATCATCCTTAGCGCCGAGGCCGCCGCAGCCTTCGACGAACTGACCCGCACCGACCGGGATGAGGAGTTGGTGCGCCAGACGCCGGGGAGCTGGCCCAACAGCTTCCGCACCGCCCGTTTCATCCCGGCGGTGGAATACATCCAGGCGAATCGCGTCCGGACCATGGTGATGGGGGCCATGGCCTCGGCGATGACGGGGATCGACGTCCTCATCACCCCGTCCTACGCCGAAGGGGTGCTCCTGATGACGAACCTCACGGGACACCCTGCCGTGGTGCTGCCCAACGGGTTCGCAGAGAACGGGACCCCGGTCAGCTTCTCTTTCGTCGGCGGGCTCTGGAAGGACGCGGCGGCGCTGCGGGTGGCCCGAGCCTACCAGGAAGGCACGGGCCACCACCTTGCCCATCCTCCGCTCTTCGGAGGGTAGGTATCGCCCCTGGGCCCTGCGGGTGCGCGAAAGCGTGGATCGTCAGAACCGGATACCGGCTCCCAGCTGCAGTGCGACGTAGGTCAGATCCAGTTCCGTTGTGACGGACTCGATCTCCACGTCCCGGTTCAGCGCCCGGTACCGGACGCCGGGGCTCACGTACCAACGGGGCGTGATGTCCCAGGTCAGTCCACCGCCGACCTCCCACCCGACGCCGTGTCCGGAGTCGGCGAGAGCCGTCCCATCCTGGCCTTCCAGTTCGATGTGCTTGTAGGTGGCGCCTGCGTGGACCCGATAGGCCAGCGGGATTCCGAGGTCGAAGGGGAGGGGGTGCTCGAAGCGGAGGCCCAGGACGTAGCCCGTCTCCTCGAATTCCACCTCGTTTCCGGCGAAGGACGTGCCCGAGTCGAAGGAGAACCAGTCCCATCCGCCGTAGGCTGCGAGGTGCGGGAGGAATCGGTAGGCCGCCACGGCGCCGAATCCCGGTCCGGTGACGAGGGGTTCCTCCAGGTCGCCCACGGGGAAGCCTGCGCCCCCCTGGGCTTCCAGGCTCCAGGGTGCCTGGGCTCGCAGAGAGCCGACGGAGCCGACGAGCACGAGGAGGAGGAGGACGAGTATCGGCGGAGAACGCTTCATGGGATCTCCTCGTGTGTGGACAATGGGGTGAAACGTGCGAGTCCGGGCGGGCCCTCGAGCTGCGCCAGGTGACCGGGAGCCCGAAGCGGATCGATCTGGACCGACGCCGAAAATTCCCATGGAACCCCGGGGGCGTCTGTCAGGAATCCCTCCACGACTCCGTGGTGATGCCCACGGACCGGCTCGGTTCGCCATCCTCCCGCCCGGCCCGGTCCCTAGCGTGTGGGTATGCTTGCCCGCGTTCAAACCGCCGGTCTCCAGGGAGTGGAGGCGCTTCCGGTGACCGTCGAGGTGGGGCTCACCACCGGCCTGCCCACCTTCACCGTCGTGGGGCTGCCCCAGAGCGCAGTCCGAGAAGGCCGGGAGCGGGTTCTCTCGGCGCTCCGTCATATCGGTGTGACGCTCCCGCCGCGGCGGATCACCGTGAACCTGGCACCGGCTGATCTTCGCAAGGAGGGCACCGGCTTCGACCTCCCCCTGGCGGTGGCACTTCTGGTGGCTGCGGATGAGGTCACGGCGGAGTCGGTGGTGGGTGTGGGTTTCGTAGGTGAGCTGGGTCTCGACGGTACGCTTCGTCGTGTCCGGGGTGTGTTGGCTCGGGCGGTGGGGTGCCGGGCCGGTGGCGCGCGGGCGGTGGTGGTCCCGCCCGGGAATGTGGGAGAGGCGCGGGCAGTGCCGGAGCTGGAGGTCCGGACCGCCGGCGACCTGGACGAGCTCCGGGCCTGTCTGGGAGGTCGGCGGAGCTGGCCCGTGCTCCCCGCCGCCATCACGCGTACCGTGCCGGATGCGCCGGACCTGGCGGACGTCCGGGGCCAGCCCCTTGCGAAGCGGGCGCTTGAGGTGGCGGCGGCCGGGGGTCACAACCTGCTCCTGGTGGGGCCCCCCGGGGTCGGGAAGACACTCCTGGCCCGCCGGCTCCCGGGACTCCTGCCGGAGTTGACCCGGGAAGAGGCGGCCGAGGTCACGCGGATCCACTCGGTTGCGGGGCTCCTGCGGGATGGGGACGGGCTCCTGTCCAGTCGGCCCTTGCGGGCACCGCATCACTCCGTGAGCGACGCCGGGCTGGTGGGGGGAGGTCAACCGGTGCGTCCAGGGGAGGCGACGCTGGCGCACAGAGGCGTTCTCTTTCTCGATGAACTCCCGGAATTCCGGCGCTCTGCCCTGGAACTGCTCCGCCAGCCGATGGAGGAGGGTACGATCCACCTGGTCCGGGCCCACGGAGCCACCACCTTTCCCGCGCGATTCGCGCTGGTGGCGGCCATGAATCCCTGCCCGTGCGGCGACCTGGGTCACCCGACGCGGGTGTGTCGCTGCGACCCTTCCCAGGTGACGCGCTATCGAGGCCGGGTGTCGGGCCCGCTGCTGGACCGCATCGACCTGCAGGTTCCCGTGGGCGTGGTTCCCGCGGAGGTCATGGCCTCGTCGACGCCGGGGGTCGGCAGTGCTGAGGTGCGAAGTCGGGTCCGAGGCGCACGGGAGAGGCAGTGGTCGCGTTTCGCCGGGACGGCCGTGGGCTGCAACGCCGAGATGGGTCCCGGTGAGTTGCGCCAGTTCGTTCGCCCGTCCCGTGGCGTCGCGCGGCTGCTTCAGAGGGCGCAGGACCGACTCGGTCTCTCGCCCCGGGCTTACCACCGTATTCTGAAGGTGGCTCGGACCCTGGCGGATCTCGACGGTCGCGCAGCGATCACGGAGGCGGACGCCGCAGAGGCGATCCACTTCCGGGAGCTGGACCGACCCGTGATGTGACCGTGTCGGCGCCTCGAGGGCGCCGTGCTTCTCCGGAGTCTCCCGGACGGTGAGATTGCATGATGCGCCGCGCCGCCCCCTCCGATCCCCGCGCAGAGTCCGGTGATCCCGCCCTGCCAAGGGTCCTCCTGGCGTTCCTGGCCGTCTACCTCATCTGGGGCTCCACCTATCTCGCGATTCGCTGGGCCATCGAGACCATCCCGCCGTTCACCATGGCGGGAATCCGGTTTCTGGTGGCCGGCGCCATCCTCATGCTCTGGGCCCGGCTCCGGGGCATGCCCGCTCCCAACCGACTGCAGGTGCGGGACGGGATCGTCGTGGGAGCGCTCCTCCTTCTCGGGGGGAACGGCGCGGTGGTATGGGCCGAACAGTGGGTTCCGTCGGGGCTCACCTCCCTCCTCATCGCCACGGTGCCGTTCTGGATGTTGATCCTGGACTGGGTCTGGACCGGCGGCCGTAGACCGGCGCCGGCGAGTTGGCTCGGGCTCGCCTGGGGACTGTTCGGCGTCTGGCTTCTCGTGGGTCGAGGGGGGATGGCCGAGATTGAGGGCCCCGTTCTCCTGGGCGCCGCCATCATCCTGGCAGGATCGTTCTCCTGGGCCCTGGGCTCCATCCACTCTCGACGGGCTCGGATTCCCGCGTCGCCCCGGATGGCCACCGCCCTGCAGATGCTGGCCGGCGGCGCCCTGCTGACGGTGGCGGGTGCGCTCACGGGGGAGTGGGCCCGCTGGTCCCCCCCGGAGACGTCCGTCCGGTCGCTCCTGGCCCTGGTCTATCTCATCGTCTTCGGCGGCATGGTGGCCTACTCCGCCTACATCTGGCTGCTTCGGGTATCGACGCCCGGCCGGGTGGCCACGTACGCCTACGTCAATCCCGTCGTGGCACTCCTCCTCGGGTGGGCCCTGGCCGACGAGCCCCTCACCCCACGGATGCTGCTGGCCGCTGCGATCATCCTCTCCGCCGTGGGCCTCCTCTCCCTCGTGAGCCCGCCGGGGGGCCGCCGGACCCCGTCGTAGGCGGAACGGGTGGACCCTCGACGCGCCCTCGCCTGTACCCTTGCTGCATGAGCGCCGCTCCCGCCCCCGACACGCCCCGCCTCTCGGGGCTCCACTACCTGGATCACGCCGCGACCTCGGCGGTGCGCCCGGCAGTGGTGGCCCGGGAGATGGCCCGGTACCTGGACGAGGTGGGAGCTACGCCTGGCCGGGGGGGCCACCGGCTGGCGCTTGAGGCCGGCAGACTGGTGCTCCAGGCACGTCGGAGCGTGTGTCGCGTCCTCGGGCTCCCCGGCGATCCCGGGCGCCTCGTCTTCGGCCTCAATGCCACCCACGGCCTGAATCTGGCGCTGCAGGGGGTGCTCCGGTCCGGGGACGCCGTGGTGGTGACGGCCTTCGACCACAACGCGGTCCTGCGCCCCGTCCACCGGCTCGGCCGGGAGCGGGGTGTGGAGGTCCGGATGGTGAATGGAGAGGCCGATGGGTCGTTGGACCGGGACGGATTCAGGTCGGCTGTCGACGGTGCTCGACTGGTGGTCTTGAATGCCGTCTCCAACGTGCTGGGGAGCCGTCTGCCGGTGGCGGAGCTCACGGCGGAGGCGCATCGGGCGGGTGCTCTGGTCCTCGTGGATACCGCACAGGCCGGCGGCCACGTGCCTGTCGCCCTCCACGACGCCGATCTCGTGGCCTTCACCGGGCACAAGGGACTTCTCGGTCCCCAGGGCGTGGGAGGCCTGTGGGTCCGCCAGGGGCTGGAGGTGGAGCCCCTCCTCCTCGGCGGGACCGGCGGGGATTCGCGGCGAAGGGAGATGCCGCTGGCGCTACCGGATGCCCTGGAGGCCGGGACACTCAACGGACCCGGGATCGCGGGTCTTCGGGCAGGTTGCGAGACGGTTCTCGAAGAGGGAGTCCCCACGATCCACAGTCGACTCAAGGACCTCAAGCAACGGCTCCGGGACGGCCTCATGTCGATCCCCGCAGTGCGGGTCCTCTCGCCCCCCGCTCCTCAGGGGGCGGGGATCGTGACCCTCGTGCCCCGTCGCGGTGACCCCGGGAGCCTGGCTCACCGACTGGATCGGGAACACGGTGTGCTGGGCCGGGCGGGGCTTCACTGCGCCCCGGAGGCCCACCGCCTTCTGGGGACGCTCGAAACCGGAGCCCTGCGCCTCTCGGTAGGGTGGGCAACGACGAACCTCGACGTGGACCGTGCCCTGGAGGCTGTTGATCGCAGCGTTCGACCGCGTTCGATTTCGGTGCTCTGAGCTCTCTATCCGTCCCGGTGCGCGGGTGCGCACCCCATCCCTGTCATCGATGCGGTTGTTCGTCGCCTTGAATCTCCCGAAGAAGGAACGCCAGCGGATCCAGCGGGCGGCTCGGCCGCTGCGGGAGGAGGGATTCCCCGTCCGCTGGGTGGACCTGGACAACTTCCACGTCACCCTGAAGTTCCTGGGCGACATGCGGAAGCCGACCCTCGAGCCCATCCAGGAGACACTCGATCGCGTGGGCGCGGCCACGACTCCCTTCGATGCCACGGTGACGGGATTCGGTGCGTTTCCCACCATCCGCAAGCCCTCGGTGCTCTGGGCAGGGGTCGACGCGACCCCGGAGCTTCGGTGCCTCAAGCAGGACCTGGAGTGGGGGCTGTCGGACCTGGGGTTCGAGAAGGAGACCCGCGCCTTCCGTCCCCACCTCACCCTCGGGCGGGCGGCTGCCGATGGGGCCGGCCGCTTCCGGGGTCTGGACCATCTGGTGGCGTCGCTGGAGCTCGAATCCCGTTTTCCGGTGCGGCGTCTCGACTTGATGCGGAGTCGGACCGGGCCGGAGGGAGCGTCCTACACCGTCCTGCATCGGGCGCGGCTGCGCCGTGGATGTGGTGGAGCCGTCCCCCGACCTCGCCGAGGCGACGCTCGACCGTGTCGAAGCCTTCCGGGACGGGAGGACCGGGGAGGAGCGACTCCTCCTCGGTGGCCCGGAGCTCTCCTCCGTGGTGCGCTACTCCTTTCCGGGCCTGATCCCCGAAGGCGTCCGAGAGCCCACGGTGGACTTCCGGGGAGACGAGCTTCTCCTGACCGCCCGGGTGGCCGTGGCTTCCTTCCCGGACGTGACAGCCCTGGGCGAGGCCATCGGGCTCCTGCCGGATACCGTGGATGTCGTGATGCGTGGCGCCCTGCGGCCCTTCGGCCCGAGTCTCTCCGCCCTCTACGTCGATCGGGTGGAGGCCTCACGAATCCCCCTCCCGGGCCGCCTCGTTCCCGGAATCCTCACGGCGCTGGGCCGGAGTGACCGCAACGGGTTGCCGAAGGACGCGCTGGCCATCCCGCTGCCTCAAGGTATCTCCTCCGCCTTCGTGGAGTCCGATCACCTGGTCCTGCTCTCCGAGGAAGGCTGACATGGCACACCTGATGGTGGTGGACGACGAGGCCTCGATCCGGGATGCACTCCGCCAGCTCTTCGAATACGACGGCCACGAGGTCACGCTGGCGTCCGACGGGATGGAAGCGCTGGCCACGCTGGAGGAGCATCGGCCCGACCTGATCTTCCTGGACGTGAAGATGCCGGGGCTCGACGGCCTGGAGGTCCTGGATCGGATCCGTGCCCAGGATCCCACCGCCCTGGTGGTCATGATCTCGGGACACGGCACCATCGACACCGCGGTGGACGCCACCCGCAAGGGCGCCTACGACTTCCTCGAGAAGCCGCTGGACTCGGACCGGCTCCTGCTGACCCTCAGGAACGCCCTGGCCCTCCGAGGCCTCTCGGCTCGGGTGGAGGCGCTGGAGACCGAGGTGGAGAGCCATCACGAGATCGTGGGCTCCAGCTTTCCGATCCGGCAGGTGGTGGAGCGGGTGGAGCGGGTGGCTCCGACCGACGCCCGGGTCCTGATCACCGGGGAGAACGGTACGGGCAAGGAGCTGGTGGCCCGGGCCATCCACCGGCTCTCAAACCGAGCGGACGGCCCGTTCATCGAGGTGAACTGCGCCGCCATCCCCTCCGAGCTCATCGAGTCGGAGCTCTTCGGCCACATCAAGGGATCCTTCACCGGCGCCGTGGCCGACCGGCCCGGCCGGTTCGAGCAGGCCCACGGTGGCTCACTCTTCCTGGACGAGGTGGGGGATATGTCCCCCGCCGCCCAGGCCAAGGTGCTCCGGGCGCTCCAGGAGGGGCTGATCACCCGGGTCGGGGGCAGCAAGGCCGTCGAGGTGGACGTCCGGGTGGTGGCGGCCACCAACAAGGAGCTGTCGGACAAGATCGAGGCCGGCCGTTTCCGG
>JARRPL010000178.1:0-6458 GCA_037382905.1 Gemmatimonadota bacterium
TCGGGCGGCAACCGGCGAAGCCCACCGGAACGCCGTTTCCGGGCGGCCCCGGACCGGGGCGTGGCGCTCCTGCCCGCCGGCGGCCGTCCGCCGGTCCTTCGGCCGTGGGGCCTCCGACGGCTCGCTCCATCCACAGTTGGTCCGCAGATTGCGGAGAACATTCCCCGCGATACGCGTTTCCTCACAGCGGGAGAAATTGAATGGTGATCGGAAGACTACGGCATCGAGGGGCACTCACCGCCGGGGCGGCGGCTCTCGCCCTGTCCCTGGCCGGGTGCGACGACAGCACCGGCGTCGACAATACGGCCGAACTGACGGTCCTTCTCACGGACGCACCCTCCGACTATGTGGAGGAAGCCATGGTGGACATCGGCTTCGTGGAGCTCGTGGGGGGAGCCGGAGGTCCGGTGGTTCTGACGGACGACGGGACCGACGGGATGGTCAACCTGCTCGACCTCCAGAACGAGGCCACGCTGCTCCTGGCCGACGCCGAGATCGAGGCGGGCTCCTACGCCCAGCTCCGGCTTCAGGTCGAGGCCGCCAGCGTCACCCTCAAGGAGGGCTACACCTTCAACGACGGCTCCACCACGCAGGCCCTGAGCGTCCCCAGCGGCGCCCAGACGGGGATCAAGCTGAATCTCCACGCCGGCGATCCGGAGGGTGAGTCCGGCTCGGTGGAGATCGCCCCCGGCCAGTCGGTGCTCGTCCTGGACTTCGACGTGAACCAGAGCTTCCGTCTCCAGGGCAACCCGGAGACTGCGGCGGGGCTGTCCAGCGTGTCCTTCCAGCCCACGCTTCGCGTGATCGTGGAGGATGTGGCCGGAAGCATCGCCGGTACCGTCTCCACCTCGGTGGACCCGATCCCCGAGGGCTTCCTGGAGGGCCTGGTGATCTCGGCGGAACCGGTGGAGGGGACGATTCTCGAGCCCTACCAGACCGAGACGGCGACGGCGGTGACCGAGGCAGACGGATCCTACACCCTCTACTTCCTGGTCCCGGGAACGTACGAGGTGTCGGTACAGCCGCCCGAGGGGGACTGGTCGGTGAATCCGGCGGACGCACCCAGCATCGAAGTCGGCGAGGACGAAGACGTCTTCGAGGTGGACTTCGAGATCGTGCCGGCGGGAAGCTGATCTCGACATGCTTTCGCGGGCCCGCCCGGCAACGCGCCCGGCGGGCCCGACGTGCGTCCGGATCCCGGACGGATCCGGCTAACGGGCCTCCTGCATCCAGTGGATCGTGTACAGAAGGACGCCTCCGCCCTCGTACTGGATCGACTCGGACGGCTGTAGCACGACGCCGACGGCCAGCATCTCGAGGGGGAGCTCCCGGACCATCTCGTCGGCGACCCGCATGCCGTTCAGGTACACCGGCAGACAGCGCTTCCGATATTCTATGCACAGGGTCGTGGGCGTCTCTTTCACCACGATACCGGCCATGTCGCGGCGGAGGATGTCCGTCAGGTTCCAGCCCAGGTCCCAGGCGTCACGGAACTGTTCGAGGCCGATGACAGGATAGCGCAACCCCGCCACGCTGCGCCCGGTGATGGCCTGGAGCTGCTCCGCGACCCGCTCCAGGCGCTCCACGCGCACATCCAGGCCGGGAAGCTCCACCGGGCGAGGCTCCAGGATCAGATCCACCCGGAAGACACCGGTGAGACCCGTCATCTCGAAGCGGGCGGACCGGTACGGGGCCCACCCCAGCGCCTCGGCCTCGATCCAGTACTCCCCCGGCGCGGGGACCTCGAGGCGATAGAGGCCCTCGGGACCCGTGACGTGATACGCCACCTGCTCCCCCTCCGCCGCCATGAGCCGAACCAGCACGTCCGGCACCTGCGCGCCCGTGGGACCCGTCGCGTGACCCTGAAGGATCTGTGCCGCTGCTGGACGGGAGGCGGCCGCCAGGGCCGCCAGGAGCATCGCCAGGGTGGGATTCCGGATTCGCACCACAACACTTCCGGGAGGGAACGAGTCTTTCAAGGTCGAATGCGGGGCCCGACGGCGCCAGCCCGGTTGGCCTTTGAACTGGCGGACATCGGCGGAATGCCCCTATCTTGCGTTCCCTGGATCCTGCCCGGGTCCTGGTGGAGGCCAGGGTGTTTCGACGCCGGGTCGTTGTGGTGCTATATCATTCGGACAGAGAGGTGCTGGTCATGGTGAGGTACGCGATCGCTCTCGTGGGCGCCGTACTGCTCTTCGTCTGGGCGCCGGGTGACGTCCGGGACCCCTTGACCACGCCCATGGCCCTCGCGGACGGGGCGGTGCACGAGTTCATCCCGGTGGTGGATTCGCTGGTGGACGCCGACCCCGCCGAGGTGATGGACCGTTATTGCGTCCGCTGTCACAACGACCGCTCCATGCGTGGGAATCTCACCCTGGAGTCCTTCGACGTGGCCGCCGCCGAATCCGAGCCCGAAGTGGCGGAAAAGGTGATCCGGAAGCTCACCGCCGGCATGATGCCCCCTCCCGGCTCCCGGCGACCCGACGACGCCACCCTGGAGGATCTCCGGCGCTTTCTCGAAGTCCGTATGGACGAGGCCGCGGCCGCAGACCCCAACCCGGGCCGCCGCAGCTTCCAGCGCCTCAATCGTGCGGAGTACCGGGCGGCGATCCACGAGATGCTCGGTCTGGACGTCGACGTGAACGCGTTCCTGCCGCCCGAGACCATGAGCAACAACTTCGACAACATCGCCGACGTGCAGAACATGTCGGCGACGCTCATGGAGGGGTACCTGAGGGCTGCGGCCCACGTCTCCCACCTGGCGCTGGGCGACCCCACCGCCACCGCCACCTCCGCCACCTACAAGGTGCCCCGGACCGCCTCGCAGCTGGAGCGGGCCGAGGGGGCTCCCTTCGGAACCCGGGGTGGCATCTCGGTGGTCCACACCTTTCCGGCAGACGGGGAGTACGTCTTCCAGATGGAGCTCCACCCCTCTCCCACCGGCTGGCTCTACGGGCGGACGATCGGGGAAGAGCAGCTGGAGGTCTCCATCGACGGTGAGCGGGTCGCGGTGTTCGACATCGACCGGTGGATGTCCGAGGCCGACCCCACCGGGATGCGGCTCGAGACCGGCCCCATCCAGGTGACCGCTGGCCCTCAGCGCATCACCGCCGCCTTCGTCAAGAAGCTCGAGGGTCCGGTGGATGACCTACTCACCCCGGTGGAGCACACGCTGGCGGACACGCAGATCGGCGAGGCCTACGGTGTCACCACCATGCCCCACCTCAGGGATCTCACGGTGGTCGGCCCGCACCAGGTCACCGGCGTATCGGAGACGGTGATCCGGGACAGGATCTTCACGTGTCGCCCCGATACGCCGGATGAGGCGAGGCCCTGCGCCGAGCAGATCCTCTCCCGGCTCGGCACGCAGGCGTACCGGCGGATGCTCACGGGAGACGACGTAAGGGACCTGCTTCACTTCTACGACCTCGGGGCCGAAGAGGGCGACTTCGACAACGGCATCCGCATCGCGCTTCAGGCCATGCTGGCGAGTCCCTACTTCATCTTCCGTCTGGAGGAGACCCCTGCAGACGTGGCCCCGGGCGAAGCCTATCGCATCTCCGACCAGGCCCTCGCCTCCCGACTCTCCTTCTTCCTCTGGAGTGCCCCGCCCGACGACGAGTTGATCCGCGTCGCCGCCGAGGGCCGCCTCTCGGACCCCGAGGTCCTGGACGCCCAGGTGGATCGGATGCTCGCCGACCCCCGAGCCGAGGCACTCGGCACGCGATTCGCGGCCCAGTGGCTCCGGCTCCAGGATCTGGAGAAGCTCCACCCGGACGCCCAGCTCTACCCCTACTACGATGCGACCCTGGCGGAATCCATGCGCCGGGAGACGGAGCTCTTCTTCTACCACATGGTGGAGGAGGATCGACCGCTCCTGGAGCTTCTGACCGCCGACTACACCTGGGTGGACGAGCGGCTGGCCCGTCACTACGGAATCCCCGGCGTGGTGGGCGACGACTTCCAGCGGGTCACCTATCCCGACGAGAATCGGCGCGGCCTGTTGGGCCACGGCAGCATCCTGGCCATGACCTCCCACGCCAACCGGACATCGCCGGTGCTCCGGGGCAAGTGGGTGATGGAGGTCCTGCTGGGAAGCCCGCCGCCGCCGCCACCGCCGGATGTACCGGACCTGGAGGCGACGCAGGAGGCCGTCGAGGGTCGTGTGCTCACGGTGCGTGAGCGTATGGAGGAGCATCGGAGCAATCCGGCCTGCCGCTCCTGTCATCTCATGATGGACCCCATCGGGCTGGCCCTGGAGAACTTCGACGTGACCGGATCCTGGCGGATCAAGGACGGCGTCATGCCGGTGGATCCCGAGGGGACCCTCTTCGATGGCAGCGCCCTCACCGGTCCCGAAGACCTCCGGCGGGCCTTCGTGAACCGCCCCGAGCCCTTCGTGCGGAACTTCATCGAGAACATGATGGCATACGCCCTGGGGCGGAGGGTGGAGTATTACGACATGCCCCTCGTCCGCCAGATCAGCCGGGACGCCGCGGAGCAGGACCACCGGATGTCGGCCTTCATCAAGGGTGTCGTCCAGAGCGACGCATTCCAGATGAGCGTGGCGGTGGAGAACACGGAGCAGGACGCAGACGGGATGCAGTAGCGGAGGACTCCCATCCGGCGGAAGCCGGCCGGGACTGGAACTCGACTTCGAAGGAGAACCACTCGATGGAATTCATCACAGGCAAGCACCTCTCGCGGCGCACGTTCCTCCGGGGCGCCAGCGCCACCGTGGCGTTGCCCCTTCTGGACGCCATGCTCCCGACCCGCCTCCTTGCCAGGGACCTGGCCGCGGCGGACCCCACGCGTCTGGTGTGCATCGAGATGGTCCACGGGGCTGCAGGCAGCAACGAGCTGGGCGCCGGACTCAATCTCTGGTCTCCCGCCGAGGTGGGTCGGGGGTTCGATCTGAGCCCCTCCAGCCTGAAGCCTCTGGAGGAGTTCCGGGATTATCTGACCATCGTCTCGAACACCGACGTCCAGATGGCCGAGGCCTTCGACGCCCGGGAGATCGGCGGTGACCACTTCCGGTCCAGCGCCGTCTTCCTCACCCATTCCCATCCGAAGCAGACCGAAGGGTCGGACATCGAGGTGGGTGAGTCCCTCGACCAGATGTACGCCAAGCGATTCGGCGGCGACACGCCCATTCCCTCCATGCAGCTCTGCATCGAGAACGTGGACCAGTCCGGAGGGTGCGCTTACGGATACGCCTGTGTCTACACCGACACCATCTCGTGGAAGTCGCCCACGGAGCCCCTTCCCATGATCCGGGATCCCCGGGTGGCCTTCGACCAGATGTTCGGGGCCGGGGGCACCGCCGAGCAGCGCGCCATCCGCCGCCGGACCGACCGGAGCATTCTGGACTGGATCGTCGGCGAGGTGGCAAGCCTCAAGCGGGAGCTCGGAGCACCGGACCGGCGGCGCCTGGAGCAGTACCTGGACAACATCCGGGAGATCGAGCGGCGCATCCAGAAGATCGAGGCATACAACACCAGCGGCGAGATCCGGGAGATGCCCGAGGCGCCGGCTGGAGTCCCCGACTCCTTCCAGGAGCACGTGGAGCTCATGTTCGATCTCCAGGCCCTGGCCTTCGCCTCGGACATCACCCGGGTGTTCTCGTTCAAGATGGGCCGCGACGGTTCGGCCCGGGTCTATCCCGAGAGCGGCGTGGACCTCCCCTTCCACCCCGCCTCCCACCATGGGGGCCGGGAGGAGTCGGTGAAGGACTTCGCCACCATCAACGAGTACCACGTCTCCATGCTTCCGTATTTCCTCAAGAAGCTCCAGGAGATCCAGGAGGGCGAGTCCACCATGCTGGACAAGACGGCCATCGTCTACGGCTCGCCCATGGGTGACTCGAACCTCCACAACCATAAGCGTTGCCCGTTGATCCTCCTCGGCGGAGGAAACGGCGCTCTGGAGGGCGGCGTCCACCTGAAGGCCGACGACGGCACGCCCATGGCCAATGTGATGCTGACACTCATGAACAACCTGGGCCTGGAGATCGACAGCTTCGGCGACAGCACCGGACAGTTCTCCTTCAGCACCGTTTGAGCAGGAGGGACGATGCCAGGGATCATCGAGCGCAGCTCATCTCACCCGACGTCCCACGGGGACGGCGCCGAGGCAAGCCGTCCCTCTCGCGGAGCGTGGCGACGAGGCCGGCTCCGGTCCAGCGCCCTGGGGCTCGCCGCCCTGGCGCTGGCGTGGGGTGTGACCTCTTCATCCGAGGCTCCCGTGGCCGACGCCGCGGCTCGGAATGACCTGGCCGAGGTGGAGGCCCTGATCCGGGGTGGCGGCGAGGTGGACGCCGCCCAGGGAGACGGGATGACGGCGCTCCATTGGGCGGCGCGCCACGGGAACGTGGAGCTGGCGGATCTCCTCCTCTCCGCCGACGCCTCCATCGAGCCCACGACCCGTCTCGGTGCCTACACGCCGCTTCACATGGCCGC
>JARRPL010000179.1:0-6447 GCA_037382905.1 Gemmatimonadota bacterium
CGGACTCTGCTTCACGCTGACGTCCTGTGTCGGCCTTTCCGTCGGACCGATGGCCAAGTACAACGGTCCGACGGGCGACTTCGCGGACACCCACGGGAGCGGCTTCACCGCCGGTGCCCAGGGTGAGTTCAAGCTGGCCATGGTCGGCATCTATGGGGACGCCGCCTGGACACGTTTCAGCGGGGACGGGGAGACCGAGGACAAGGACGGCTTCGAATTGGCTGCAGGGGGTCGACTCCTGCTGGGGCCCGCCTTCATTGGTGCCCAATACGGGTACATAACGGGCGATCTCGACCAGAGCCTGCTCCGGCCGGAGCTCGGGGTGCACCTGGGTCCCTTCACCGCCTTCGCGCAGTACCAGACCCTCAAGAAGAAGTGGTGGAGCATCGGGGGAAGCTTCTCCCTCTTCTGACGACCGGACGGCGGGCGCGGGGGGGATTGCACCCCCTGGGCCCGCCGCTCCGCGATCGGCCCGTCCCCCACGTCGTCGACTTCCACCCCGGCATGTCGCCCCACGCCACCGTAACCGACCGCATGCGGCACCAGATCCGTCAGTGGGAGGATCAAGGGGACCGTCGCGCCATCTTCCTGTCCTGCTACGCCCTCATGACGGACAACATGCTGGCGGCCCTTCATGGCGGTCGGTTCCAGGACACCGCCTGGGTCGAACGGCTGCTGCACCGCTTCGCCGGCTACTACTTCGACGCCCTGGACTGCTACGACTGCGGTGAGCCCCCGGCTCCCCAGGTCTGGCGGCAGGTCCACGAGGCATCCCGACACCGGCCCCTCCACGTCCTGCAGCACCTCCTGCTGGGCATGAATGCCCACATCAACTACGACCTGGTCCTGACCCTGGATGAGCTCCTGCGCCCCGAGTGGGGCTCCCTGGACGAGGCCGATCGCAGGAAGCGGCTCGCGGATCACCGACAGGTCAACGCCATCATCGCCGAGACCATCGACCTGGTGCAGGATTCGGTGGTGGAGCGCCACGACCCCGCGCTGGAGATCGCCGATCTCCTCCTGGGTCCCTTCGACGAGCGGATCCTCTCCCTGCTGGTGAGCCGCTGGAGAGAGGAGGTGTGGGAGAAGGCGGTGGAGCTCTTGAAGTGCCCGGAACGCGGGGGTCGGCGAAGGGGGATCCGCTCGAGGCTGGAAGCGGACGTCCTCCGGCGGGGAGAGCTTCTGCTCCGCTTCGGCTGACGCCCCGCCGTCAGTCCACCGCCAACCGGATCCGGTGGATCCCGTTGTTTCCGTAGCCCAGCTCGTTCCATGCGGACCGTTCCGGCTGCCCCCGACCCCTGCCGTCCACCGCCCGGACACCGAGCCGACGGGTTCCCGGTGCCAGCGTTCCGTCCCACTCCCAGCCGACCGCCAGCCCGGGTTCCGACGATCCGGTGAGCCTGGCGGACGTCCACGGCCCGTCGTCCACCTGGAGCTCCACCCGCGCGATGGGGGCCTCCCCGCTCCACGCGATCCCGCCAATCCGGACCACCCCGGCCGGCACCCGGGCCCCGTCGGCGTGGCTGGTGAGGAGGGAGCGCACCCGCATCGTGGTCACGGGAGAGGCGTGGCCCTCCCGGCGGTACATGTACCGGTCGGTCTGGAACCATCCCTCGAAGGGCCGATCCGCCACCTCGACCCCCACGAGCCACTTCACCGACGCCACGGCGTACCAACGGGGCACCACCAGGCGCACCGGGTGGCCGTGGTCCCGGGTCAGGGGCTCGCCGTTCATGGCCCAGGCGAGAAGTGGACCGTCGTCCAGCGCCTCCTCCAGAGGGAGGCTTCGCTGAAAGCGCACCCGGGAGCCGTCCTCGACCTCCCCGGCGTCGGCGCCGGTGAAGACGCAGGCCACGGCATCGTCCGCCACGCCTGCGGCGGTGAGGACGTCCCGGAGCCGCACGCCGGTGAAGTCCCCGGTCCCGGCGGCGCCCAGGCCCCAGGGCGTCCCCGGAGGGATGGGCTCCACGCCCTTCCGTCCGTTTCCCGCGCACTCCAGCGTGACCCGCCGGGTGACCTCCGGGAAGGTCCGGAGGTCGTCCAGGGACAGGGTGGCGGGCTTACGCACGCGACCGTGCAGCCGCAGCCGCCACGACGCGGCGTCCAGCTCCGGGGCCGGGAAGTTGCTCCGGACGTAGAAGGCGTCCAGGGGCGTCGTGCCCGGGTCCAGGGCGGTGAGGGGCGGCTCGGCGTTCAGGGGCCGGTGCGTGACGATGGAGAGCCGGGCTCCGTCGAGTCGGGTGGGTGACATGGCCCCGAGGATAGGCGCCGGATCGGCTTCCGGCAAAGCCCCTGGACGCTCCCCTCCGAAGGCGGTGTCGGCCTCGGGACCCGGGGCCCGCCCCTTCCACCGGAAGCCGCCGCCCCACAAGATACCACGGAGGGTCGCGAGACCCCGATCCCTCCGCGTCCGTGCACTCCGACCGCCGTTTCCGCCATGCCCATTGCGACGCCCCAACAGTTCCGTCAGATGCTCGACGCCGCCCAGGAGGGCAGCTACGCCTACCCCGCCATCAACGTGACGTCGATCATCACCCTGAACGCCGCCATGAAGGGATTCGCGGATTCGAAGTCCGACGGGATCATCCAGTTCTCCACCGGTGCGGGCCAGTTCGCCTCGGGACTGAACAACAAGGACGCCGCCTATGGCAGCATCATCCTGGCGGAGGCGGCCCACCGCCTGGCGGAGCAGTACGAGGTCCTCATCGCCCTGAACACGGACCACTGCCAGCCGGAGAAGGCCGCGGGCTTCCTCAAGCCCCTCATCCAGGCCACGGCGGAGCGGCGTGCCCGGGGCGAGAACAACCTCTTCCAGAACCACATGCTCGACGCCTCGATCCTGCCGTTGGACGAGAACATCGCCATCTCGAGAGAATACCTCGCGCTCTGCGCCGAGAACGAGATCATCCTGGAGGTCGAGGCCGGCGTAGTCGGCGGTGAGGAGGAGGGCTCGGCGGGCTCCCACGACACCCCTGAAGAGCACCTCTACACGACCCCCGAGGACATGGTGAAGGTCTACGAGGCGCTCCACGACATCGGCCGCTTCACCTTCGCGGCGACCTTCGGCAACGTGCACGGCCACTACAAGCCCGGCGCCGTGAAGCTCAAGCCCCACATCCTCAAGGAGGGGCAGGCCGCGGTCATGGAGAAGCACGGGGCCGACGCCGAGATGGACCTGGTCTTCCACGGCGGCTCCGGCAGCCTCCTGGAAGAGATCCGGGAGACGCTGGACTACGGCGTCATCAAGATGAACGTGGACACGGACACCCAGTACGCCTTCACCCGGCCCATCGTCGACCACGTCATGAAGAATTACGACGGGGTCCTCAAGATCGACGGCGAGATCGGGAACAAGAAGGTCTACGACCCCCGCTCCTATCTGAAGGCGGCGGAGCAGGCCATGTCGGAGCGGGTCGTCCGCGCCTGCAGCGATCTCCGGAGCGACGGGAAGAGCCTGTTCAAACAGGTCTGAACAGGGCCTTCGCCGCACCCCTCTCATCTCCGTCAGGAGCGTCTCATGAGCACCGTACACGAATCCGCCCGAGCCCTGGGACAGACGGACATGCGGGTGAACCCCGTGGGGCTCGGCTGCATGGGCATGTCCGAGTTCTATGGCCCCGCCATGGACGAGGACGCCGCGGTGAAGCTCATCCACCAGGCGCTGGAGCGGGGCGTCGACCACTTCGACACCGCCGAGATGTACGGGATCGGGCACAACGAGACGCTGGTGGGGAGGGCGCTCCGGGACCGGCGGGAGGGGGTGGTGATCGCAACCAAGTTCGGACCGCTCCGGGATCCCGAGACCGGCGAGTTCGTTGGCGTCGACGGCTCCCGGGAGAATGTGCGGCGGGCGTCGGCGGGAAGCCTCGAGCGCCTGGGGTTCGACGCCATCGATCTCTACTACCTCCACCGCCTGGATCCCGACACGCCCGTCGAGAAGACGGCCGAGGCCGTGGCGGAGCTCGTGGACGAGGGAATGGTACGGGCCTTCGGTCTCTCGGAGGCCGGTGCCGAGACGATCCGGCGGGCCCACGCCGTCCATCCCGTGACGGCGGTCCAGACCGAGTACTCCCTCTTCAGTCGTCACGTGGAGGAGGAGATCCTCCCCACCTGCCGGGAGCTGGGAATCACCCTCGTGGCCTATTCTCCCCTGGGCCGGGGGCTTCTCACCGGTCACTTCGATCGGGAGCACCGTCCCGAGGGAGAACAGGAGTACCGCCAGGGTGAGTCCCAGCCCCGCTTCGCCGAGGGGAACTACGAGGCCAATCTCCAGCTGGTGGAGACGGTGAAGGAGGTTGCGGGACGCCACGGCGTGTCGGCGGCCCAGGTGGCGCTGGCCTGGGTCCTGTCCCGGGGTCCGGAGGTGATCGCCATCCCGGGCACCACCAAGCTGCGACACCTGGAGTCGAATCTCGGAGCGTTGGAGGTCGAGCTCTCGGAGGATGACCTTCAGGCCCTGGACGGGCTCGGCGATCGGGTCCGGGGCGAGCGCTACAACGAATGGGGGATGCAGGCCGTCGAGGAGTGACGGTCCGGCGGCCGACGGCGGGAAACCCCGTCGAGTGGCCGAAATCGTATTGACTTGAAGCTCGCCGCTGGTGTTTCTTCAGGGGCCGCAAGCCGGGGCGGGCGACGCGCCGCTGCCGGGCTCCTGCCCACGTCGGGTCTCGGCCTCGCCCCCGGAACACGCCCCTCCAGAGGAAGCCGCGCATGCCTCTCCGCCGTACGAGCCTTCCCGGCGCTCCCGGACTCCTCCGGGTCCTGGCGGCCGCCTGTCTTCTTCTCTCGGGGGGCTGCTACCCAGGGAGCACGTCGCTGGAGGACGAGGACTACGACACCGTGGTCACGGTGCACGACCCGGACGTGGACTTCGGGTCGTACGGGCGGTACGCCCTCCCGGATACCGTGATCCACATCCAGGGGGACGGCGAGAACGACGTCATCGAGCTCCCCCGGGATTACGACGACCTGATCCTCTCGCTGGCCCGGGCGAACATGAGCGCCCTGGGCTACCAGGAGGAATCGGACCCCGAGACGAACGGTGCGGACCTTGTCCTCCTGGTGGCGGCGGTGGGGACGGAGTCCGTGGACTGGTTCTACCAGGACTGGTGGGCCGCGTGGGGATGGTATCCAGGCTGGGGCTACTATCCCCCCGGCTGGGGCTCCGGGTGGGGTTGGGGGTACCCGCCGGGCTACATCGTGGGGGTCCGTATCGAGCAGGGCACCGTCCTCATGACCATGGTGGACCCGAATGCCGCCGATCCGGAGACCGAGGAGCTTCCGGTGGTGTGGGCGGCGGCCGCCCGCGGCCTCCTCAGCGGCGGGGGTGCGGAGGATCGAATCACGGACGGGGTGAACCAGGCCTTCGTCCAGTCTCCGTACCTGGGCCGGTGAGGTCCCGTCCCATGGTTCCGGCCCGCAACGACCCCACGGAGGGAGCCCCCATGCACGCAGGCAGCATCCGCACCCGCTCCCTGGCCCCCCGCACTGCCCTGGGCGGGCTCCTCCTCATCCTCGCCCTCTCCCCCGGGGCGGCGGAGGCCCAGTCCGGGTGGTGGAGCGGGATCACCTACCAGGCATCTCTGGCCCAGCAAGACACGGAGCTCTTCTCCGATGGACTCCAGTGGCGGAACTTCGGGCTGGACTTCCGGAGGATGGTGGCCGCCCGCGTGTCCGTCGGGCTCTTCACCGGGTGGCACACCTTCAACCAGGAGGTGGACGGGACACTCGGCCTGGAGAACGTCGACATCTCGGGCCTCCAGCGCCGGTATGTGAATGCCTTCCCCCTGCTGGCCACGGTTCACGGGTATTTCAGGGACGCCCGCCAGGGAGGCCCCTTCGCCGGCCTGGGGGTCGGGACCTTCTGGATCGAGAATCGGGTGGAGGTGGGGCGCACCGCCATCCGGACGGACCAGTGGCACTTCGGCCTCGCACCGGAGGTAGGGTACGCCTTCAGGACCCGGACCGGCCTCGATCCGTACCTGAGCGTCCGCTACAACCACGCCTTCGAGGCCGGGGACTTCACCCACGGGTGGTGGACCTTCGGCATCGGGATCGCCAGCGGGTTCTGACTGGCGCGCTGCGGGTCGGGTGCGCAATTTTCCGTGACACTCAAAAAGGAGTTCTCGTGAGACGATATCGGATGGCCATAGTGCCGCTGGCCGTGCTGGCCGCTGCCTGCGCCTCGGGCCCGGCGCTTCAGACCGGCCCCGACGCCGAGGTGACCTACGACGGCCTGACCCGGGTCGACAACACGGCCATGCAGGTGGTCTATCTTCGGGTCGGAGCGGACCTCTCGTCGTACGACAAGGTCATGCTCCAGGGAGCCGGGGTGGAGTTCCGTCCTCCTCCCCAGGGCTCCCGTGAGGAGTTCCCCGTGTCGGAGGAGGGGAAGGACCGGTTCGCGCAGATCATGGGTGAGGCGTTCCGGGAGGCCAAGTCCAAAAG
>JARRPL010000180.1:0-10299 GCA_037382905.1 Gemmatimonadota bacterium
AGCCTCGCCATACCCGCTCTCATTCCGAGGCAGATAGCCCTTCCCGATAGCGACGGCACACAACAAGAGGCTTTCGGCTCCACGCCTGACGGCGCCCGGCCCCGAACGGCCGCGACCGAAGCGACCGGTTCTGGTGGGAACGTCGGCGGGCCGCCTACTCGACAATCGTGAGCAGTACAGCCGGGGCCGTTGCGGAAGCCCCAGCTTCGTAGCGGGGTAGAACTCACGCGAGGCCGCTCAGCCCCTCCGAGCGGTAGGGCTCGATCCACTTGTAGCCGTTGGGTCGGCTGATTCGTTGACGGCCGCAGAGGTCAGCGGGGTACAGGTCGGAGGGCTCGGCTTCCACGAGAAGCGGGCGCGGCCCGTCTCCACGGTGGAGGTCCTCCAAGGCATCGGGGACTCCGGGTTTGGGGGAAGCCCTGGGCCAGGGTTGGACCTGTGGACCATCAGCCCCGTACGTTCTGGCAACCGTCAACCCCGACCGTACCGGCTCTGTGAACTGACCCGTGCGCGTCCCAGCACGTCTTCACGGGAGTCGGACCGACCCCATAGGTGTGCCTACGCTTCGGGGCGCAGTGGATCCGCGTCCGGTGAAAGAAGAATTCGTCAGGCCGAGACCGTGTGGGAGTGCACTGCTGTGAGACCGCCACTTCGAACGCCACGCCGCCGCATTCGCCATCTGTACCTGGCCGCGATCCATCTTCTTGTCGCCGGGTGTCTCGGATGTGTGAGCGAAGATGAGCAACACCGAATCGGTGTGGTGAGCGGCTGGGAGGGGGTGCCCGTCGCCTATGAATCGGTCGGAGTGGGCCCTACCCCGTTGGTGTTCGTTCATGGCTGGATGTGCGATCGCACGTTCTGGCGGTCTCAGACGGAGGAGTTTGCCGCAGATCACCAGGTCGTTCTGATTGACCTGGGTGGTCACGGGGAATCGGGTCGGGGCCGAGTGGACTGGACGATGGGTGGTTTTCCCGAAGACGTGATCGCCGTCCTCGACGCCCTCGATCTCGACGACGTGATTCTGGTTGGCCACTCGATGGGTGGTCCTGTCGTCGCTGAGGTGGCGGCCA
The DNA here is from genome assembly GCA_037382905.1 of Gemmatimonadota bacterium. GTDB lineage: Bacteria > Gemmatimonadota > Gemmatimonadetes > Longimicrobiales > Gaopeijiaceae > Gaopeijia. The sequence goes on from JARRPL010000180.1 coordinate 1,071, forward strand.
AAGTCCCGAATCGAATCCGCGGGTTGGTGGCGGTGGACGCGTACCAGTACTTCGGGCTGCCTGTACTGAGGGGAACGGGTGTCGCGACGATGGTGGCGCGCTTCGAGGCGGAGTTCGTGGGAGCTGCGCGAACCGTGGTTCAGAACATGTTCGTGGAGACGTCGGATCCAGCGTTGATCGAGCGGATCACCGGGAAGATGCTCGCGGGCCCACCAGAGGTCGGCATCGCAGCAATGCGGAGCAACTTCGAGTGGTACCGCGATGAAGGGGCCGCAGTCCTCGGAGAACTGACGCTTCCGATCACCGTGATCAACTCCACGGAGTATTTCCCGACAGACCTCGACCTGCTCGGTGAGATCGCACCGAGTGCAGTCGTGACGTTGATGGACGGGGTGGGGCACTTCGTGATGCTCGAGGATGCGTCGCAGTTCAATGGGATCCTGACGGACGCTATCGCTGACATGACTGGACAGCGCAGGTAGGCGTGGTTCCGGCGCAGCGAGCGTTTGCTGCTGCGCTGTCACGATCATCAGTAGCGCCACGCGCTACCTGCTTCGAGGGATGGGCAGCAGGGATGCCAGACCGTTAGACGGCCAAGGAGGCGGCAGGTGCACAAGACGTGGGTGCTCGGGGTCGGGGTCATGCTTGCCGCACTTACGTCGTGTGAGGGGGAGCCTGCTGATCACGACATCGTCTGGGCGCGGGGCAGCCCGGCCCGTCTGTGGCGTATGAGTGCCACCGAGCAGGTGCCGACTGCGGTCTTGGCTGACACGTTGCTACCGGGTCGGTCCACGAACCTTCCCGACTGGTCGCCCGATGGGACCAAGATCGCGTTCGTGGTGGGTTTGGAGCGTGGCACGTCGGTGTTTGTGGCAAACGCGGAGGGCAGCGGTCTGCGGGATCTGACCTCTGACGCATTGGACAACGCGCAATGGCCGGCCTGGTCTCCAGACGGCAGGCAGCTCGCGTTCAACGCTGGACCCTCAGCGGGCGATCAGGACCTGTTTCTGATGAACGAAGATGGCTCGGGGGTGCGGCGTCTGACGGAAGGCGAGTCCAGGGATTACTGTCCGCGTTGGTCTCCGGATGGGAGGAGGATCGTATTCACGTCGGTGGTGGCAGACACGTTCCGCTTGATGATGTGGGATCGAGCGGAAGGGGTCACGTCCGAAGTCCTGCCCTGGGACTTCGAGGCAGAATGCGCGGACTGGTCCCCAGATGGTTCCCGCCTGGCGTTCTCTTCCACGCCGGACCATGACTACCCGTCACTGGAGAGCATGGCGGATTGGACGCCGAGGATGTCGATCTATATTCTGGATCTGACGACTCACTCGGTAACCCAGCTAACCGATCTTGCCGGGACGAGTACTCGGCCGCGGTGGTCGAACGATGGGCGTCGGATCCTCTTTCATTCCACCGAGTCGACCGGCACCGTGCTGAATCGTCGACTCGTATCGGGACAGGCGTTCGAACTCTACTCGATCAACGTCGACGGATCCGACCTCAAGCGTCTGACACGGAACGAGATCTACGACGCCCATCCGGTGTGGTAGGGAAGCGGAAGGGCAGCGGCGGTTGGCCGTCCAGCAAGTCCTCGGACTGGTCACGCCTGAAGTAGTGATTCGCGCTTCGGGACGTGTAGGCGGGCCGGAGCGTCAGTCTGAAAGCGAATCCGCTGGCATCTGTTCTGGAGTTGGAGCTGCTGTAGAGGGATCTGAGGGTTCGGACCCGGAAGGAGGTAGAGCAGGCTCCCGGGATCTCGAAACAGCAATCGATTGGATGTGCCGTTCCACCCGATCAGAACCGACAGAGGCCCCCAACCGCCGGTGCCTGATCCTGAACGCTACCGGAATTCCGGAGTGCCTCGCGCGACGGACGACCTGAGGGAAGGTGGTGGGTGATGGAGGATTCCAAGGTGAGGGTCCTGTGTCTTTGCGTAGTTGCTTTGGCGTGGGCCGGATGCGGCACCGTACCGCCGTCCGGAGACGCAGGCTTGGAGTACCCGAGGCAATCGTTCATTGAGGTCACGCCAGGAGTTCGGCTCGAAGTCCTGGATTGGGGGGGTATCGGCCCGCCGCTCGTCCTACTCGCCGGGGCGGCGCACAGCGCTTGGGTCTTCGAGGACTTTGCTCCGTATTTCACCGATCGCCGGAAGGTCGTTGGGATCACGCGGCGCCGCCATGGCAACTCGGATGCGCCCACGGAGCCCTTTGGCCTTACCGACCTCGCGGATGACATCATCGTCGTCCTCGATTCGCTGGGCATCAGCCAAGCGGACATCATGGGGCACTCATTCGGGGGCGCCGAGATCACGCAGTTGGCCTTGGCGCACCCCGATCGTATCCGGAAAGTCGTCTACCTGGACGGTGGTTGGGACTTCTATCGGGTCTATCACGCCGATGGGTGGTTCGAGGGGTGGCTGGAGTTCCCAATGACCGCAGAGGACTCTGCGTCCGTCCAGGCCGTAGCCAGTCACGTGGCGCGAACCTGGGGAGCGCTACTCCCACTGTCCGAGTTGCGGGCTATCCATGAGTTCGACAGCAGCGGGAAACTGGTCGCCCTCGACCCGAACGTCGGTGACATGTTCACCGGGATGATCCGGGACCGGCTGACTCCGGTGGACTTTGCGCAGGTTGCCGTTCCGGTCCTTTCCGTTCGGGCAGTACCTCAGTCTCCGGCGGACATTTTTCGCGGCTACGAAGGTTTCGACGATGTACGAAGGGTGCGTGCCGAGGCCGTGTTCGATAAGTGGCTCAGGGTGCTCATCGCCGAAGGCGACCGGCTGGTTCGAGAGGTGCCGGGTGCGCAGGAACTTCTGCTTCCTGGAGCGCATCACTATGCCCCCCTCACCGACCCAGCGCTTGTCGTACCCACCGTAAGAGACTTCCTCTTCGAGCAGTAGGGAAGTCGGTCCGGTACGGACTTCGGCTAACGTGCGGGCTCCGGCTCCCGCCCCCCTTCGGGCCCCGCGCGGCCCAAACCGGTCTATGAGCAGGTAGCGTTCGAGACGTCGGTTCTGGCAACGAGGTCCGTTGCGGACGTATATGGCCCGATCGAGGCCGGCATCGGAGGTCTTGAACGTCGTCAGCAATCGGTTGAAGACTAGGCTGATGTGGGCAGGTGATCCCTTAAGGGGTGGGTTTGAACGACTTCAGATGGGGGTTGCATTGGATGGTCCAACCCTGGGACTCGACCCCAGGATCGAGGCGGCATTCGCCGCGGAGAACCCCTTTGCGCTTCGGCCGCATCTGGTCGTTCTGGCATTGATGGGCTCCCACAGCCATGGGACGTATTTCCCGCCGGAGGAGCCGGATGCGGTGGACGACGTGGACCTGATGGGCTTCGTGGTACCGCCGCTGGACTACCATCTGGGCGTTCCCCGGTGGGAGCATTGGAGATTCCAGGAGGAGGAGCTCGACGTCGTCCTCTACAGCCTGGACAAGGCGGTCCGCCTGCTGTTGAAGAGCAACCCGAATATTGTCGGGCTCCTCTGGCTTCGTGAGAACGAGTATGTCTATCGACATCCGGTCTTCGAGTCGATGCTCGAAGGGCGCGAGATCTTCTCGTCGCTGGCGGCTTCGGAGTCGTTCGCGGGGTACGCAGCCGACCAGTTGAAGCGGATGGAGTCTTTCGACCTTGAGCGGATGGACGAGTACGAGACGCTCACCGCTCAGATTCGGCGGCACGGAGGTGTAGAGGACGTCCTGAAGTCCGACTACAACAAGCTCGTCTTCTTCGCCACGGAGTGGGACGTGGACGTAGAGGTGCTGAGACGGTTTCGAACGCTCCATCACTCCCACTTCAGCGGCTACATGGGAGCGAAGCGGAAGGCGATGGTCCGGAAGTACGGGTACGACGTGAAGAACGCCGCCCACCTGATCCGCCTGCTCAGGATGGGGATCGAGTTCCTCGAGACTGGACGTCTTCGGGTGTTCCGGGACGAGGATGGGGAGGAACTGATCTCCATCAAGCGCGGTGAGTGGAGCCTTGCGGAGGTCAAGGCAGAAGCCCAGAGGCTGTTCGAGTTGGTCGGCCCTGCGAGGGATGCCTCCAGTCTCCCAGCCCAGCCCGACGAAGAGGCGGCCAATGCGCTCCTCGTCCGGATGCATCGGGAGATGCTGGCTGTGTAGAGGGTGCTGGGCGAGCCGACTGCCTGGACCCAGGCCGTCAAGGCCCGGTCGGGTCTCCGTCTCCAGAAACGGGAAGCCCATCCGTCGCCGCGGCAAGACGTTCTCTCTGAGAAAGGGCGGCGGCTTACGGGGGAGCTGCTTCGACGTCGACATCCGAGAGAGGTACTGGGTCCCGGGTATCATGAGGGACGGCCAGGACCGTAGCCGGGAGCGCAGTTCGGGGTTGGAATCTTCCGACTCGCGGCAGTCGAATGGCGGTGGATCTCCCGCCGGGCTTCGGCCGGGTGACCGTCACTCCTGGGTATGTTCCGCGACGCGCGCCGCGAGGAAGTCGGTGAGTTCGTCCAGGGCTCGGCTCAGAGCCCGGACCTGGTCCGAGGTGCCGGCTCCCTCCACCGGGACCGTCTGCTCCCAGTCTCCGGAAGCCAGCCCAAGACCGGTGGATGGATCCCGGAGGTTCCATTGGGCCGCCACCACCCCCTCACCTCCGGGCCGGATGGCGAACTCGAGGATCCGCAACGTGAGCTGCACGTCGGGCAGGCGGGCCAGGGGCCATGGGAAGGGGATCAGAGTCCGGGCCCCTGTGGTCGCCACGAGCCGGGCGATCATGTGGTCCCGGATCATCTCCTCCAGCGGGGCGGCCCATTGGGCCGAATCCGAAAACTCCACGCGCGTGTCCTCCACCCGATAGGCCAGCCCCCGGCGTTCCAGGTGCGGGGCCACGGAGGAGGGGCCGAGTCCGAGCGCCACCTCCGAGAGGTCGACGGCGGCTTGCGGGGGGTCCGAGGGGACCGGAGGGAGGGTGAGGAAGCGGATCGTCTCGTTGGGTGAGCCCAGGCAGCCGGCCAGCAGGAGGCAGGCGGCAAGGACCCCGAACCCCGGGGATGCACGTCGACGCCCGGCGCGGCCGCGCCGGAAAGAGCGGTTGTGGCACCTCATCGGTCCTCCTCGCCCCCACCTCGCCCCTTCAGAAGGGCGGAGGGGTTCTGTTCCAGGTATGCGGCCAGGTCCCGCACGGCCCGGGCCGCGTCTTCCAGCTCCCGGAGGGTTTGGTCCAGTCGATAGAGGACCGGAGCGTCCGGGTTGAGCGTCCGGCGTATGGTCGAGAGGGTCGAGTCGACTGCCGCCAGGGTCCGGGCCGAGCTCTCCGCCGCCCCCTCCACCCCTTCCGCGACCCGGGTCGTGCTTGCCCGGAGATCCTCCGCCAGCACACCCACCTCGTCGGCGGTCCCGGCGACGGAGCTCAGGGTCGCCTCGAGCTGGATCAGCGCCCGGTCGATCTGTCCAGAGGCCAGGAGCCCGTCCACCCCGGCCAACGCGCTGTCCAGGCGCTCGGCGATCGCCTTGAAGTCGATGGACGCGAAGTCGTTGACGGCCTCGAGAGCCCGATCCTGGAGCTGGGCCATGGCGTTGGGCACTGCGGGGAGCTCCGGCGCCGGAAGGGCGCCGCCGTCGAGCCGGGTGTCCGGCGCGTCGGGGAAGAGGTCCAGCTCGATGGCTCGCTGCCCCGTGACCAGATTCGCCCCCTGCATCTGGGCCCGGAGTCCCATTGAGATCAGGCTGTCCAGGGCCCCCGCCTCCTCGAAGTCCATCCCCCCCGACCGGACCAGCCCCCGAAGACGGGTGAGGTTGAGGGAGTAGATCACGGGAATGCGGGTGTCCGTCGCAGGTCGGGGGTCATCCTCCAGGCTGATGCGCACTTCGGTGACCTGTCCGATGGGCACGCCTCGGTAGCGGACCGGGCTCCCGGCGTCGAGCCCCGTGACGTCGCCCTCGAAGAACGAGACGAGGGGATAGTCGTCGGCGAAGAAGACTCCCGATCCCAGGATCAGGGTGACCAGGACCGCCAGCACCACGCCTCCCAGGACGAAGGCGCCGACGGTGGCGGGATTCGCGCGTTGTCTCATGAGCTCGTCCCTTCACGGGGCCGGGAGGAGGGCGATGGGGCGTCGGAGTCGTCTCCCCGGTTGAGGAAGCGACGCACCGTCTTGGATTCGGAATGGTCCCGCAGCCGCCGGGGGTCCCCCACGTCGCCCTGGGTGCGGGTTTCCACGTCCAGGAACACGCTGTTGGTCGCTACGGTGAAGATGCTGGCCAGCTCGTGGGTGACCAGGACGATGGTCGTTCCCAGGCTCTCGGAGAGCTCGATGATGAGCTCGTCGAGCCGGCGGGCGCTCAGGGGATCGAGCCCCGCCGAGGGTTCGTCGAAGAAGAGGATCTCCGGATCCAGCGCGATGGCCCGGGCCAGCCCGGCGCGCTTCTGCATCCCTCCGGAGATCTCCGATGGATAGTAGTCCTCGAAGCCCGCGAGCCCAACCAGGGAGAGCTTGAAGGACACCAGGGCGTCGATCTCCTCGGGGCTCAGCTCCGTGTACTGCTCCAGGGGGAGGGAGATGTTCTCCCTCAGCGTCATGGAGCTCCACAGCGCCCCGCCCTGGAAGAGGACACCGGCCCGCCGCATGAGGGACGCCCGGGCCTCGGGTCCCGCCTCGGTAAAGTTCTGGTCCCCGAACCAGATGCTCCCTTTCGCCGGCTCCAGGAACCCCAGCATGTGGCGCAGGAGGGTGCTCTTGCCGCATCCGCTCCCGCCCATGATGACGAACACGTCGCCCCGCTCGATCTCGAAGTTCAGGTCCCGCATTACCACGAAGTCCCCGAAGGCCATGGTCAGGTCCCGGACGGCGATGTGGGGGTTCCCATCGTTCTCGGGGCTTCGGTTCTCAGACGCCCAGGACATACTGCACCCACTGGAAGAGCCCGCAGGTGGCGATGAGCCAGACGATGCCGGTGACGACGGCGGACGTGGCGGCGGCGCCCACCGCCAGGGAGTTGTTCCCCGCCTCGAGACCCCGCATGCACCCCGCCACCGCCACCAGGAACCCGTAGACGAGCCCCTTGACCAGCCCTCCGACGAAATGGCCGACGGTGACGGCCGTGGTGGTCTGCTTGAGGAAGAGCGTGGGGCTGATGTCCAGCATCCCCCAGGACACGAACATCCCGCCGAACACCCCCACGACGTCGGCGAAGACCGTGAGCACGGGCATCATGGCCGTCAGGGCCAGGACCCGGGGCAGGACCAGGAAGTCCATGGGCGAGACGCCGTTCGTCTCGAGGGCGTCGATCTCCTGGGTGGCCTTCATGGTGCCGATCTCGGCGGCGAACGCGGCCCCGCTCCGTCCCGCCATGACGATCCCCGTCATGAGGGCCCCCATGTCCCGGACCATGCCCACGCCCACCAGGTCCGCCACGAAGATGGTGGCACCGAACTTCTCGAGCTGGATGGCCCCGATGAAGGCCAGGATCAGCCCCAGGAGGAAGGACACCAGCGCGGTGATACCCAGCGCCTCGATCCCGGTGCGACGGAGCATCAGGAGGAGGTCCTGCGTGCGGTAGATTCCCCGGCCGGTGGCCCACCGCGTGAAGGCAAGGGCCAGCTCTCCAACGAAACGGGTGGTGGACCGGACGTCGGAGGTCACCTGGGCCGCCACGAGGCCCACCCGGGTCAGGAGGTCCGGGTCGTGGTCCTCACGCTGCGCGTCCGTCTTCTCCGGGACCGCCTCGGCCAGGTCCGCCAGTCGTACGGCCCCCGGGGGCAGGTTCTCGACGTCCACCGGGATGTCCCGTTCCCGGGCCGCCGAGCGGAGGACCAGGACCGCCCGGACGAGCCCCGAATCCCAGCGGTCCACCTCCGCTCCGTCCAGCGTCACCCGGGACGCCCCCTCCAGCGCGTCCAGGGCCGGCCCCAGGTCCGGGACCCCTGCGGCGACGGTCCAGGGGCCCGTGAGTCCAACCCGAAGCCCGCCGCCCTCCTCCTCCCGGGTCTCGACACGGGGCTCCTCGGGGGCGGTCGCGGCTCCGCCCCGAGTGCCTTCCTGAGCGCCCATGGTCATGCGGGCCGTCGGGGGACGGAACGGGNCCATTCCCCGGGCGGGGCTGCTGGGGTGGGGCACGGCGCGGTCCGGCACGGGAGCGGAGAGGCGCCTCGGGTCTGCACCCAAGCCGCACGTCGCCGCACAATGATCCGCGGGGCCGCGGGCGTCAACGGGGTCGGTCCCTGCGCCGCCCCTCACGGCCCGGCTTCGGCTGGTTCCTCCGGGCGGTTCGGCCCCCGCCGCGTCGGCACCTCAGTTCCCTTGATGGGAAATGCGCGGGCGATACCGCGAGCGGCTGGATAGGTCGACGGCCGACCCGCCTTCAAAGAACCCGAGGGACATCTGGGATCGAAGTGAATGGGAGCGCGCGGTCTACGAATTCGACCCCGAGCGCCGACTCCTGGCCCTCCACAAGGCACGCGTGGAGTCCCTGAACGATCGAGTCCTGGCGGACGTGGGCATCCTCGCGGGATCCGATACACTCGGCGGGTCCACCCTTCACGAGGAACTGGAAATCGTCATGGAAGTGGGGCTCTCTCCCCTCCGCGCATTGGCGACCGACACCCTGGCGCCCGCTCGTATTCCGGGACGGGAAGCTGACCTCGGATCGATCGCGACAGGCAGATTCACGGGCGTGTAACGTCGTGCCCCCGGGTCGGGGCATTCACCCGTGGACGCAAGCGGCCCTGGGACCGGGCGGCCGGGTCCCGGTTGCTGGCAGGAACCACGGATGCCGGTTTACTGTGCGATCCGACGAGGGCCGGTTCGGAAGCCGTCGAACGTGGCACGGCTCGTGTGGGCCGATCAGGCCGGAACAAGCCTCAACCTCTCATCTGCCGCGGAGGCCGACGACATGGGTGCGCTCAAGCTAGACCTGGAGAGGACGCTGGGATGCTTCGCCTTGCTGTTACTCCTTGCGACGCCGGCCGGCGCCCAGGAGGCGGGGAGGCCCCTGACCTGGGCTGCCGAGCATACGATCTCCTCCCAGGTGTTGAACGAGGACCGCCCGGTATTGTTGGCGCTCCCCGAGGGCTATGACCCGGAAGCCGCGTATCCGGTGATCTACGTCCTGGATGCGCAGTGGCACTTCCTCCATACCGTCGCTTCGACGCAGTTCCTTGCGGCGGACGCGGGCCGCATGCCGAAGGCCATCGTCGTGGGCCTTCCGGTCCAGGACCCTGCCGATCGGCAGTCCGAGTTCGTGCCTCCCGTGGCTGGTGGCAGGGC
>JARRPL010000181.1:0-6435 GCA_037382905.1 Gemmatimonadota bacterium
TACGAGTACTGGGATCGACGTTCGCCAATAGAATCGAGGGAAAGCAACTGCTACGCCCGGGTCCAGGAAGAGGCCGACCGCAACCGCGACGAAGAGAAGGACGGGGACTAGGGAGTCCATGGCGTCAAGTGACTACCGGTCTACCGCCCCCGAGCTGATCGGCCGGGGCCACGTGCCGCCTCTCCCCCAGCACGCCCTGAGCATACAACAAGCACGCCAAATTCGCCCCACATCCCCGGTCTCATCCAGCGAGATGTTAGGCGCCCATGCCCCCTCTCCCGCATTCCGATAACAAAGCATTTCCACCCACAAAATCAAAGAGATTCGGCTCTCAGTAGATCCCCGGAATCAGCCGACATCGCACACGCCGCGCAAAGTCTCGATAGCCTGGCAGCTCTTCCTGCAGAGTCCGATCTTCCAGTGCGGTTCTGAGCACTGCGATGATCAGCGCGACCGCCGCCGGAATGAGTGCCCACATTGAGCCTAGAGCCATCACTATTCCCGGTAGAGGCAGAATGTTTCCGGCATAGCCTGGATGACGCACAATTTGGTATGGGCCGCTATCGCACACCACATGGCCACGATCCGTCTGTATACGCACCACGCTGGAGAAGTAGCGGTTCTCTACCAACGCCCAGACCGAAATAGCGTAACCGAGCGAGATCAAGATGAAGCCGATTACGGTGGTCCATAGCGGAAATACAGGTGACCAGCCAAACCGGTGATCCAGTCCTGCGACAATGACCAGGGGGAAACCTACGCTCAGCGCCATCAGCGGAGCCAGCACCTTGTCCCAAGCTTTCGCACTTTGGAGCTTCTCAATACTCTGACGTTCTGCCATCAACCCCGGATGCCGTCGTTCCGCCAAGATACGCCCACCTATGCCAGCGGCAACGATCAGCAAGAAATAGCACCAAGCTTCCCACCAACCGAAATCCCCTGCGCATACGAATAGCACCAGTGGTATGAGAAGATAAAAAACAACCAGTCTGGTCCATTGGCGAGTAGATGCTGTTTGGGTTGCCTTCTGATTATCCGTGTTCATTGAAATATCATCCCCCCGAATCACACATATTCTATGTGAGCGCCTGACGCCCGAGTTCAGCCGCGCCGGAAAGCGGCGTCGGCTTGCACGAGTTGTTAGGCATGATCAGATTTACCCCACTTTCTGAGTCGGATGGTAATCCCTCATCACCGCGGCATGAGCGCAAACACACCCCAGCCCAGGTATTCACGCGTGTACGCGGCGTAACGCTCGGGTTCCGAGGTCAGTTTTGCTCGAACATCTTTCGCGAACTCGTCGCCGGGATTGGCTTCAAGCCATCGGCGCATGGTGAGCCACTTGGCCGCCTCGTATCTGTCCCAGCCGTCTTGGTGAGCCAGAACCATTTCAACGACGTCGTAGCCAAGGTGGCGGAAAGACGCGAGAAGCTCTGGAAGCACGAGAAAGTCGGAGATCGAGTTGGCAAGACACCCCTTGGCGACGTCTTCCGTCGGCGGTGACTGGCGCCAGTAGGGCTCGCCGATGAGGATGATCCCTCCGGTGCGCAGGCTCCGCGCCAGAAGCTCGATAGTGCCGACGACTCCCCCGGCGATCCAAGTGGCACCGAGACAGGCTGCCACACTGACCTTCTCGTCAGAGACATAGCCGGCAGCATCGCCATGGATGAACGTGACTTGATCGGTGACACCGAGTTCTTCAGCACGGAGGTTCGCTTGCTCGGTGAACAACTGGCTCATGTCGATGCCGATGCCGATGATGCCGTGATCGCGTGCCCAGGTGCAGAGCATCTCCCCCGAACCGCTGCCGAGGTCGAGCACTCGGGACCCCGATTCCAGACGCAGCGCCGCGCCGAGAGCGGCGAGCTTTTCGGATGTGAGCGGGTTGTGGATGCGATGAGCACTCTCAGTGATGGTGAATATTCGTGGGATGTCCAGTGTGGAAAGTCCCCTTCCGGGTGTTCATCGATACAGTCACTGCACAACTCGTAGGTAGACCGCCAAAGGAAGAATGGCACGTCTTGCATGGACCGCAGTCTCCTACGACTCGGGCACTCGATCCAGGCTGGCGACATTGGGCTGCACCGTCATGGATTGCTGGCAAGGTGGGAACGAGGGGGCCGGGGCGATGGACTGCAGAAGCTGCAGCCTCGTACGAATCGGGATGTACCGCAGCCGGTGAAGACGGGTCGCACTCCGACGCCCTCCTCCACCGCCGGATAGGAAGTGGTCCAAGAATCGGCGAGGGACAGAGAACGCGCGGCCGCCGGCAGCCTGTCGGGGGTTTCTACCCGGACGCGAACGGCCCTCGTTCGGGCCGCAACGGGTACAACACCTCATAGGCCTCGCGGCGCACTTCTGTGGCCTCGTAGGCGTCGGCGATGGTCCGGGCCAGCTCGCTGTCGCGGAAGGCGGCGAGGGCGGCCTCGTCCTCGAAGAAGTAGATCCCACAGACGTCGCCCGTCTCCGGGTCTCGGCCGTAGATCTTCTGCACGAGACCCTCCACCTCGAGAAAGCGCGGTCGGCGCTCGAGCACCCGGCGCTCCAGCTCCTCGGCATCGAGCCCCGACGCGACGCGGACGAACAGGACGACAGGCATGAGCATCCTCCCCGGGGTGGACCACATCCCGTCGCCCCATTGGGGATGGACTCTCCCCCCCGCCACGGGCAGACCGAGCGGAGGCGTGTCTCGTCCTCGAGACGGGTTGCCACCTCCCCATCTGCAACAGGCGCGAGGACGAAAACATGACAGGTGGAGGTCCCGATCAGGGTCGTGCGGCGCACCCCGCGGCGCACTGGCACCGACGACGAGTTTGCCCGGGTACCCGCAGTCGCCCGGAGCGAGGAAGGTCGTGTCGTGGTGGAGCGGCGCCCAGATGGAGAAGCCGCCCCCGAGCACGGACGCAGGCACGGGGGACGCGCCGTGACGCCTGGCCACGGGCACGCCCAGCCACTTCCGGCACGACTCGTCGCGCGCCTGCGGATCGCCCTACCCGGCGGTGGAAGGCAGCACCGGCGTCATGCCGTGACGCCGGAAGACGGCCAGCATCTTCGCAGCGTCGGGCGGGCCGCCGGCCGCGGCACCGAGGACCTCTGCCGCCTCGCGGAAGTACGAGGGATCCATGATCGCGGGGCTGATGACCGCGAGCTGCTTCACATCCTCGCCACACAGGTTGTCGAAGCGATGAACTGCGCCTCGGGGGATGCAGAGCGCCTGCCCGGGACCGACCTCGATCGGGTCGCCGTCGACCGTCCAGGTCAGGACGCCCTGCATGCCGTACAGGACCTCCTCGTAGGCATCGTTCCTGTGGGCCGGCGCCGCCAGCTTCTGTCCGGCCGGCACCGAGAACTCGAACAGCGACACATTGCCACCAGAGTCGTCGCCCGTGAGCAGGAACCGGACCCGGATGGGACCGATCTCGATCTTCTCTTCCGCGGGGTTGACTCTCAGCATCCGCTGATCCATGGACATTTCTCCTCTCGCGCCGGGTCGACGAGGGCGACCCGGCGCCTCCCACGTTTGCAATGGCTCGGGCACGCGGCATCCCTCTCTGGGCGTACCCGACCTTGGCCGTTCGGCGTCACGTTGCCATTCCGAGACTCGCGGTGGAGCGTCGCGCGGCAGCGAGGAGATCTCCAGCGAGACGAGACCGCTTGCCAGGCGCTCGCCACGACTCGGTGGGATCTCAGGCCCACCTCTTCCCGAGGTCCTCCAGTCCGGCGCTCTGCAGGTCCTGCGGGCTCATCAGAACGCGGAACCTGCAATCTGCCTGGAACTTGAGGAAGAACGGCTCCGCGAGGACAGCCACGTCGGACGGCCTCTCCAGGTCGACCACGAAGATGCCGCCCCGCTTGCCGTCCTGCTCCGTGAAGTAGGCCACCTCCGGCTTGATGGCTTCCAGAATGCCTCCGATGACATCCCCCACCGTTCCGTTCCTGACGAGGGCGTTGAAAGGCTCGGGTGGAAACTCGACCGAGAGCAGCATTTTCATGAGTCGACCCTTCTTTCTTGCGGCGTGAGAGGGCGGTGCCGCAGAACCGTGGTCCGCCCGACGGACGGTGTCGGCGTGGGTCGGGTAGGTGGCCCCATTGATTCGCAATCTCGAATCGAGAGGAGACATTCCCGGTGCGGCGCTCTAGGTCTCCGAATGCAGGGGCGGCTGCGCCCCACAGGGCCCAATGGAAACGTGCAGGCCTCGACCACCAGGCCCCCATCCCCCCGGCCGGGCTCGGCACGTCGGGATCGACAGAACGCTGACGGTTAGGCCGCCGATTGCATGGCCATGACCAGGATCGGCCTCCCCGAGCTGGCGTCGCGGTCTGCGCTATGGCCGACGACGACGGGCGGCGCCGGGTCGGAGGAGCTTGACGTAGCGCATCGTCTCGGGCTCATAGCCCAGGTGCTCGTACACGGCCCGAGCGTGCCGGTTGCGCTCGAAGACGTTCAGGGACACCCGCCGAAAGCCGCGGCTCGCAGCCCACTCCTCGCCCGCGTCCATGAGGGCGCCCCCCACCCCTGCGCCCTCGGCCTGGGGCATCACGGCGATCATGCTCACGTGCCCGTGCACCTCGCCGCCGAAGTAGTCGCGCACCGTCTCCATGAAGAGGAACCCCAGGGGCTCGCCCACGGGACCCTCGGCGACGAACAGGGCCGACCCCTCATCCGGCGCCGTGAAGAACGCCTCGAGGGTGCGCACCTCGCCGGCCACGATCTCCTCTCGCCGCCGCCACTCGGGCGGGTCGAACCTGGCGAGCTCCCACGCTGTGGACAGGACGAAAGTGCGGTCGGCTGCCGTGGCCGGTCTGATGGTGATCGGACGCATCTACTTCCTTCCCTGGGTGCGGGGCGCGAGCATCCGATACCCGCTCCACGCGTCTGTCACGGAGACGCCTGCCTCCTCAGTCGGCTGACGCAGCCGCCGATGGTGAGCACGCCGACGGCGCCGAAGACGATGCCCACGGCCACCGGCATGGTCTCCTCCTGGCGAACCGAAGTCCTCAGCACCATCGCCAGGATGGTCAGATACCACACGCCGACGCCGAGGCCCAGCCACAGCAGCCAACGCGGGGAGCCCGGTCCCCAGATTCCCATGGACCAGCCGATCAGGTAGGGAAGGACCAGCACACCCCACCAGATCGACGCCCCGGACGAGCCGCCGATTCCTCCACCGGCAGAGAGCATCCACAGCGCTCCGACGCCGATGACGATCAGGATGAAGACCGCGACCCTGAATCCCACCACCCGGCGTTCGCCACGGCCGAGGAAGGCGCCGAGCGCGAACAGACCGCTCCCGGGCAGGATGAGGAGCGATCCCTCCAGGGGGTCGACGGCGCCCACCACCATGGCGATGCCGCCGAGGGCCACGAGCGCCCGCGACCAATGCCTGTCCATGCTCACCCATCCCTCCTCGCGCTGTGACCGCGGCACGGGTCCATCAGAACGGCCACGCGAGGTAGAGCCGCACGCCGGTGAAGACGTCGCCGAACTGATACCCGATGCCGATCCAGGGCAGCTCGATCTTCCACAGCTCGAGCGCCGGCTCCGTGGAGAAGCTCAGTCCGATCTCGTACTGGTGCCCCAACAGGATGGGGCGTCGGCCCAGACGCCCGAGATCGAGGTCGTAGAAACGGTGGACGATCCCGTAGACGCCGCCCTTGGCATGGCGGATCCCGAGCTTGATTCCGAGGGGCAGCTGGGCGTCGACCCCGGCCTCGAGCCGGGAGTAGCCGTCGTACTCCGTGCGGCTCGTGGCCGGCTTCTTGTACGCTGCGGCGCTACCCACGGTGAGGTCCAGGCGTCCAGCCGGCAGGCTTCCGGTGCTCCTCACCCCCGTCCCGTACAGCACCTCCAGGTCGCCCTCCGCGCTGCCCGCTCCCACTCCGACCTCCGCGAACGGCTTGAGCAGCCAGCGGTCCCCCAAGGGCACCACGACCTCCACACCGGGGATGATGGCCACCGCCTGGAGGTTGGTGATGAACGGCTGGACATCGCTCAGGGCCTCGACCCTGGTCGACGACAGGGACACGGGGAACGTGACCCGCAGCCCCACCGGATGGTCCTGCACGCTCCAGACCGAGTACGCCAGGGGAATCCGGTAGATCTGGAAGCTCGTGGCGCGGACGTCGGCCTCGCCCCGCGCCGCGGAGGGCACGTGGAGCATGGCGTCCAAGCCTTCGTCCTGGGCGTCGGCGAAAGTCGCCAGACCTGCCACGAGCACCGCCAGCGCGGCGATGCGCGCGATCCCGTCGATGCGTTCCATGTCCCGACATTCTATCGCCGACGGCCCTGCCGGCCTCGGAGCATCTACGCGCGGGGGTAGCGGGAGATGTGCATGATCATGGGCACCAGGACGATGAGCGGCCGAAGCGGAGCCCAGTGCCCGAGCGGAGCGATCAGACCCGGGAGGTGGGTGGTTCCATACCCATTGGCGACGC
>JARRPL010000182.1:0-11950 GCA_037382905.1 Gemmatimonadota bacterium
GCCTCTCACACCGTGGGTGCGACGGCTGTTGGTGGCCAACGCCGTCATCTTCTTCCTGCCGTACCTCGTGCCCGACTTCCAGGCGTTCTACAACTACCTGGTCTTCGACACGAGCCGCTTCCTGTCCGAGCCGTGGACCGGGATCACGTACCAGTTCCTGCATGCCGGCTTCGGCCCCCTGGCCTTCAACATGCTGGCCCTCTTCTTCTTCGGTCCCCGGCTGGAGGAGCGGATGGGCGGGGGGCACTTCCTGGCCATGTACCTCGGCGCAGGCTTCGCCGGAGCCGTCCTGAGCCTCCTCCTGGCCCTGGGCGCCTCGGGTCCCATGCGGATCGTGGGGGCCTCCGGCGCCGTCTACGGGGTGCTGGCCGCCTACGCCGCGATCTGGCCCCGGACCGTGATCTACATCTGGGCCGTTCTCCCGGTGCAGGCCTGGGTCCTGGCGCTCGTCATGGTGCTGGCCAGCCTGTGGTTCGGTCTGAGCGGAGGCGGCGGCAACGTGGCTCACTTCGCCCACCTGGGTGGGCTCGCCTTCGGCTATGCCTATATCAAGTGGTGGGACTGGAAGAAGGGGGCCGCCAAACGGGAGTTCAAGAAGAAGCTCGAAAGGCCGGTGGCGGCCCCGGAGCCCCGGATCTCCGGTGGTGAGAACGCGGCGCTCCGGCGCTGGGAGGCCATCGACACGGCGGGCCTCCACGAGCTCAACCGGGAAGAGGTGGAGACGTTGCTGTCCAAGGCCCGGACCGACGGCGTCCGAGCCCTCACGCCCTCGGAACGCCAGTTCCTGGAGCGCATGATACGGGCCTGAGCTTCTTCCGGGTGGTCGCAGGCCTCGTTCCACCGCCGAACGGGGCCCCGGGGCCGCCGGGCTCCGCCTCTTGACAGGTCGACGGGTGCGAAGGACACTCGAAGCCCCCCGCCACCGGCTGGTTGCCCTCCGCCGGAAGACGCGGGCAGACCACGGAAGGAATTCTCGTAGCGAGATGGGTGCAGATGCGGTCCTGTCCCTCGTGCGGACGAAACGTCACCGCCGGTGACGACGGGTGTCCGGCCTGCCGGGCGCGGTCGAGCCTCATCCGGGCCCTGGGCGACCGGGTCGAGCTGCACGGCGAGGTGGTGAGGGGCCGTGGCGGCTTCGTCTTCTCGGGCGAGGACCGACAGCTGCATCGGAGGGTCGTCGTGGAGGTCCTGCCCCAGGATTGGGCCGACGGCGGGGCGGCCTGGACCCGTTTCCAGGAACGGGTCCGGCCCTGGGCGGCCATGCGCCACCCTTCCATCGCCCGGGTCTACCAGGTGGGTCGCACGGAGGGACATCCCTTCCTCGTCCTGGACCTGGACGGCGTCCCCCTCGAGGCGGTGCTTCGGCATCACGGCGCCCTCCCCATCCCGGTGGTGGAGGCGGTGGCGTGCCAGGTCGGGTGGGCCCTGATCCACGCCCACCAGGCGGAACCGGGCGTGGTCCACGGCGACGTGAGCCTCTCCAACGTCTTCCTCGAGGATCGCGGCCAGGCCACCCTCCTGGACTTCGGAATCGCCGGCTTCGACGGGGTCGAGACGGACGGGGATGGCGGGCTCCGGACCCCGGGTCACCCGGGACCGGCGGGTGGACCGGAGGGTCGAGCCACCGCTGCCTCGGACCAGTACGGTCTCGGAAGCGTGCTCTACGCCCTGGCGGCGGGCTCCCCTCTCGACGAACCACGGGCCCGTCCCGTCGGCGGGGAGGATGGAGAGCCCGAGCCGCCGCCGCCCCTGGACTCGATCCGACCCGACTGCCCGGCGGGGCTGTCGAGTGCCGTGGAGCGTATGCTGGCGAGACGCCCCAAGGATCGGTGGCCGGACCTCCGTGCGGCGCTCGGGGCCATGGGCCTTCGCGCCACCGCACCGGACGATCCGGTGGTGGACGAGATGCGGGAGCTGGTTCGGACGACCCGTGAGGTCATCGCCGGTGACACGGCTCGGCCCGAAGTCCGGCAGTCATCGGCCCGGCCGTCGGATCCCACGGAGGAGGCTTCGTTGGACTCCGGACCCGGGGCGGGGGAGGCCTCGCCGCCGGTGGAGATCCTGGAGGTGGAGCGGTCGGCCGACGAATCCCCGCGTCCGGCGGGGAGGGACGCGGTCCGTTTCCTGGGAGCGGATACGGTGGTGGAGGCTCGCCGCCGGCGGCGGCGACGGGGCGGGGCCGGACTCGTGGCGGCGGCGCTGGTCCTGCTGGGGGGGTGGGCCGTCCTGACCTCCCTCTTCGGGGATCCGGCGCCGCCGGACGCGGTTCCGACCCGGCCGGCCACCGTCGCCGCCCGGGGCGTCGCCCCCATTCAGCCGGCTTCTCCCGAGCCGAGAGAAGCGCCGCCCGGCGGGCCTTTGGCGGCCACCGCCTCCCCGTCCCCCTCCGACGAGGCCACCGGGGACTCCCTCCCGGCTCCACCGGAACGGACCCCCGAGATCCCCACAGCGACCAGTCAGGAGACGGCTCGGAGCACGACGGTGCGTGAGGCGCTCCGTCCCGCGTCGGCGGTGCTGGTGGTCCGGGTCCCGAACGCCTGGGCCTACATCTCCCTGGACGGAGACACGGTGAATCCGGCGGGAACCAGCGCCGGGCGCCCGGAGCGGTTCGAGATCCTGGCCCGGGCGCCCCACCGCCTGCGGCTGGAGAACCCCGGGATGATTCCCTGGGACACCACGGTGGCGCTGGAGCCCGGGGACTCGTTGGTGATCGACCAGGGCCTCCAGCCCCTGATCCGGCCATGAAGCCAGGATGGGCGAGGCCGATGGTCCGCGGATTCCGACTTTGGGTCGCCGCTATCCTCGCCGTCGGCTGCAGCGATGCCCCGGTGACCCGGCCCCAGACCCAGATCGTCCTTCAGGTGGTGGGATCCCAGGAGGTCCTGACACCCATCGAGCAGGCCACGGTGCGACTGGAGGGGCCCGGTGGGGCCAACCGGACCCTGGTGGCCGGGCCCGGGGAGACCCTCCGGATCGAGGGTCTGACGCCGGGACTGTGGCGCGTCGCCGTGGAAGGGCTGACAGGGACCGGGGCGGTGTCGTGGTTCGACGAGATCGAGGTCACGCTGGAGTCGGGGGCCGTCACGGAACGGACGCTGACGGCGCGGCCGTTCCAGCCTGCCGACCCCAGGGTCGAGTGGCAGGGGGACACGGTTCTCCTGACCTGGACCGCAGTGGCCGGGGCCACCGAATACCGGGGGGAAGCCCTCCTCCCCCCCGCCCAGACGGTGGTGGCGGAGGCGACCACCAGCGGAACCTCGCTCGAGTTGGGTCCCCTGGACCCGGGGGCGTACCTCTTCCGGGTGCGGGCGGTGAACCGGTTCGGCAACGACGGCGAGCCTGCCCTTCTGGAACCGGGTGAGCCGCCCACGGGCGCGGGCACCGTCCGGGTCCGGGTGATCACCGCGGGCCTCCAGGAGGACGTCCCGCTGCCGGACATCGAGGTGTCCATCGACGTCGACGGGTCGGTCCGCTCCCGGTCCACCGGGTCCGACGGCGTGGCCACCTTCACGGACCTCCCGGTGGGTGCCTACGTGGTGGCGGTGGGCTCGCCGGGCCCAGGCCTGGACTTTCCCCAGGAAGACCGGGAGGTGACGGTGGTCGACGGAGAGGTCGCGGAGGTGTCGTTCCAGGCGGACCGCACCGAGGTGTCGGTGGAGCGGATCGTCCGGACCGAGAGGCGGGGGCTGCTGGCGGACGTGCCGCCGGACGTCTTTCCCCGGGCCGGCAGCTACCCGGCCCGCATCGAGGGCGTGAACGTGGACCTCATCGAGTCCGTGGCCGTTTCGCCCAGCAGCTTTCCCGACGTCGCGGTGGAGATCGTGGCTCGGACCCTTGATGCCCTGGAGGTGGAGGTGTCGAGCCGGCCCGTTCCAGCAGAAGCGACCACCTACGGCCTCCGCTTCCCGAACCCGCTGGTGCCGACGCCGGCGCCGGGGCTGACCATCGACGTGGTGCCGTTCCGCCCCGAGGCGGTGGAGATGGAGGTCGTGAACGGGCTGACCTACCTGGAGCGGGGCGTGATGAACACGGTGGACCTGGCGTCTCTCTGGATCACCGCGGGACAACGCACCGAGTACCAGGTCACCGGCCGGACCGTCAATCCCTCCTTCGGTTTCGACCAGGGTCAGGAGATCACCCTGGTGGAGTCGGGTTTCCAGCAGGATGTGCAGCTCCGGCTCCAGCACGAGCCCGACGGAAACGACCGTTTCTACTGGGTCCAGTTCGTCGCCGGCGTCGACGGGGGGCCGTCGGACGGGGGAGCGGACCTCTACATCCCGGTGGGCGATGCCGAGCTCCCCACCGTGACCCGTTACGAGCCCGCCTCCATCTACAGCTTTCTCCCCGGTGAGCCCGTGACCTTCCGTCTGCAGGCCGTGGACCCGCAGGAGGGCATCCTCGGGGACGACCAGGTCTATTGGTTCAGCAGCGAGGACGGATACCTCGGGACCGGACGCACCGTGGAGCGCCTCCAGGGGCTGTCCCCGGGTCAGCACACCCTCTTCATCCGGGTGGAGGACAGCGACGACAACGTGGTGGATATTCAGTGGAAAGTGGTGGTGTCAGAGACCTGTCCGGGCCGGTGCTATCATGAGCTCCCTCCTCGCTAGGCGCCCGGGGGGCCGGACCCCGGGGTCTGGCGTCCTCCTGGGGCTGGTCCTGGCGGGGATTCCGCCGACCGGGAGGCGCTGTTGAGCCAGGCGACGGCGGCCGAGGATTCGTTGGCCGTGGAGCTCCTGACCCGGGTCATGGCGCCCGCTTCGTCTCCGTGCCCCGGAGGGTTCGGGCAGCCGTCGGACGCCTGTCTGGACAGTCTGTCGGTGCTGGCCACCTATCGGCTGGCGGATCGTCTCGTGGAGGCGGAGCACCCTTCGACCTCGGCCTGGCTCCGCTGGGCTGCCCGGCACGGGAGCGCCTGGCCCATCCCGCCGCAACTCTTTCGTCCGGTGGTGGTGCAGGCGTACTCCGACGCGGCGGCCCGGGTGCGTCGGCAGCCGGACCCGGAGTTCGGCGACATCCGGACGGCCTGGAGCTGGCCCGAGACGGCGGACCTGAACGGCGATGGGGAGCTACGGGTCGAGGCTGTGGGTCCGGCGCCGGATGCCTCCGTCTCTCTCGACGGCGCGGCCCTGCCGGAGGGGGGGCGTCTCCTGCCCCCTGGAAGCTACACGCTGCAGGTGGCGGCGCCGGGCTACGAGTCCGTGGAGCTGACCCGGGAGGTGCTGCCCGGGGTCACCACGGCGGTCACGGTGGAGCTCGCCCCGCTCCTCCCGCCAGAGGCCGTTACCGGGGCCCGAGGGAGCACGGTGGGGGTGTGGAGCCCTTCGGCGACGGGTGAGGTCTGCACCAACGGGGTCCGTTCGGCTCCCGGCCAGGTCACCACGCTCCTGAGCCGGATCGACCCGGAGGCTCCCCTCACCGTCACGACCCCGGACGGTGTGTTCACCGGGGCCCGGGTGGTGCGGCGGGATCCGGTGGAGGATCTGGCGGTGCTCCAGGTGGCGGGAGTCGGCGACGGACCCGGGACGGGAGTGACGACGGCGGAGGCCGTGGAGGGCCAGTACGCCTGGGCCCTCTCCGAGAAGGGCTGCGGGCCGGTGGAACCGAGCCGGACCCGTCTGTGGGCCCTGGAGCCGTCCGCCCCCGGGGCCGGGCCGATCGTGGCCTGGCGGATGGATCCTGCGCTGACGGAGCCGGAGGTCGGAGCCCCGGTGGTCGATCGGTCCGGGGCGCTGTTGGGAATGGCCACAGCCCGGGACCGGATGCTGAGCTGGTCCTATGCCCAGGCCCTCCTGGATCAGGCCATCGTGGCGGTGCAGGAGCCCGCCGAGGCCCAGCAGCCGGGGGAGGGAGGCGGTTTTCCCTGGAAGATCGCCGGGGGGGCCGGAGCCGCGGCTCTCCTGGGGGTCGTGCTCTTCAGCGGGGGCGACGACGGAGGCGGGGGCGGCTCGGACTCCGGCACCCTGGTCCTGAGGATCCCCGGGAGCTGAAGCCCCCGGGGACGCCGGGTCACCGCCGGGGGCAGGTGTTGATCCCGAAGAGCTTGTACATCCCGCAGAAACCGGTCACGCCGGTCACGACCAGGACGATCCCCACGATTCCCAGGCCGGTAGCCGCGGCACCGGAGACGGCCCCGCTTGCGAATCCGAGCCAGATCAGGGTCGCGCCGAGTACCACACGGACGCCCCGGTCCAGGTTGCCTTCGTTGACACCGAACATGCTGGTCCCTCCTATCAGTCCATGATCTCGTCCAGCCGCCACCTGGTGGGTGGGCCGGTTCCACGTCACAAGAACCCCCGGGGCCGCCCGGCGGTTTCGCAAGGTTGTCCTCCCGGCGGCGCCCATGGACCATCGTCACGGCTTCCCAATCCCCGCCCGCATCCACCGGGTCGAGGAGTCGATCCAGCGGAGCCGCTTCATCACGACCCTCGCCCACGCCCCCACCCCGGAGGCCGCCCACAGCTTCGTCCGTCGGATCCGGGACGAGTTTCCCGACGCCACCCACAACTGCTGGGCCTTCGTCGCGGGTCCTCCCGGCAGCACCACCTCCGTGGGGATGAGCGACGACGGTGAGCCCCACGGCACCGCCGGCCGGCCCATGCTCACCACCCTCCTCCACTCCGGGGTGGGCCAGGTGGTTGCCGTCTGCACCCGCTACTACGGCGGCACCAAGCTCGGGACCGGAGGGTTGAGCCGCGCCTACTCGGGTGGAGTCAAGGCGGCGCTGGAGACGCTCCCCTTCGAGGAGCTGGTGGCCCGGGCCCATCTGGCGGTGGAGGTGGGGTACCCCCACGTGGACGGCCTGCAGCGCCTCCTGGAGGATCTGGACGGCCGGGTGGAGCATGAGGCCTACGGGGCCGAGGTGCGCTACGAAGTCCTGGTGCCGGAGGTGCGCCTGGCGGCCTTCCAGCGGTCGCTGGCGGACATGACCGGGGGCGAGGGACGGATCAAGCGTCTGGACTGACCCGTCGCCGGGGGCCCGTGCTCGACCGCTCCGGCTCAGCCGTCCGGGGCCGCCGCCTTGTGGAGCCGGTTCATGACGGCGGCGCCCAACCCCGTCTCCGGGACCCGCTGGACGTAGATGGTGGCCACGCCCAGGGCGTCCGCCTCCCGGAACCACGCGTAGAGATTCCGGGCGAGCTCCTCCACGTCGGCGTAGCGACGGGGATGGCGGACCCCGGTGAGCACCGGAGCGATGGTCATGGCGTCGGGTTCGGTCACCTCGGCGGCGTCGTCCGCGAGCACCACCCGGGCCCGGGGACGGTAGTGGGGGTGCCGGGTGCCGGGGCTCGCCGGGGCAGGGCGGGGTGGAGCGTCGGGGGTGCCGGTGCCCGGAGAGCCCAGAACCCGCCGGACGTCGTCCCGGGTGACCGGTCCCGGGCGGAGGATCGCCGGGTCGGGTCCGGTACAGTCCAGGACCGTGCTCTCCATCCCGCCGGCACAGGGGCCGCCGTCCACCACCAGAGGGATCAGCCCCTGGAGGTCGGCAAGGCAGTGGGCGGCGGTGGTGGGGCTGGGTCGCCCCGATCGATTGGCGCTGGGAGCGGCCAGGGGACCCACGCGACGCAGGAGCTGCCGAAGATAGGCGGGACGAGGCACCCGCACCCCGAGGGTATCGTGGCCCGCCTGGACCCACGGCCATGCCACCCCGCTCGGGAGGACCAGCGTCAGAGGGCCCGGCCAGAAGGACGCGGCGAGCCGGGGCACGTAGCCGGGGACGTCGGTGCACAGCGCCAGGGCCGCCTCGGCCGACGCGGCGTGGACGATCAGAGGGTTGTCGGCGGGTCGTCCCTTGACCTGGAAGATCCGCTCCACGGCTCGGCGACTGACGGCCCGGGCCGCCAGGCCGTAGACCGTCTCCGTGGGAAGCGCGACAACCTGGTCGGCTTCGAGGGTGGCCACCATGGCGTCCAGGTCGTCCACCCCCACGGTCCGGGTCAGCACCGGCTCATCCGGGTGCGGCCCCGAGCCGGTGGAACGCCCGCCGAGCCGGGGCGGGGCTCGAGGGGTCGGGTCTCGGTCGTGCCGGCATCGACCTACGGGTAGAGCCGGGTGAGCGTCCAGACCGCCTCGGCCTCCTCCCGGCGGAAGACCCAGCGATCGTGCAGCCGGTTGGCCCTGCCCTGCCAGAACTCCATCATCCGAGGAATCAGGCGGTACCCGCCCCAGTGGGGTGGAAGGGGAACCTCACCGTCGTGGAAGCGGGCCTCCGCCTCCTTCACCCGCTCTTCCAGCGTCCGGCGATCCGGAAGCGGCCGGCTCTGGTCCGACGCCCAGGCTCCGATCCTGCTTCCCCGGGCGCGGGTGCGGAAGTAGGCGTACGACTCCTCTTCCGAGACCCGGCTCACGGTGCCCTCGACCCGTACCTGACGCTCCAGCACCGCCCAGTGGAAGACCAGGGCGGCGTGGGGGTTGGCATCGAGCTCCCGGGCCTTCCTCGAGCCGTAGTTCGTGAAGAAGGTGAATCCGTCCCGGTCGGCTCCCTTGAGGAGGACCATGCGGGCCGAGGGCCGGCCGTCGGAGGTGGCCGTGGCCAGGGTCATGGCCTCCGGCAGAAAGAGACCCGACTCCTCAGCGGTGTCGTACCAGTCCTGAAAGAGCTCCATGGGATGCTCGGTCCCGGTGGGGTCGGGCATGCCCGAGATCACGCCCCGCCCCAGGTTCAGGAGCGCTTGGAGGTGGGCCTTGAGGGTCGTCATGATCGGAAGTGGAGGACGGCGCAGAGAGGGACGAAACCACCGGACCGAAAGAACCTGACGGGACGTCGGGTGTTCCACTACCCGGTTCCCGGCCCCTTGAGAGGGCCGTGGGCCCGGGTTACCTTTTTCGGCTCAACGGACCGGTAGCTCAGGTGGTTA
Source organism: Gemmatimonadota bacterium (assembly GCA_037382905.1). Classification (GTDB taxonomy): domain Bacteria; phylum Gemmatimonadota; class Gemmatimonadetes; order Longimicrobiales; family Gaopeijiaceae; genus Gaopeijia. The sequence continues at coordinate 8,859 of JARRPL010000182.1, forward strand.
GAGCGCACGCCTGATAAGCGTGAGGTCGGTGGTTCAAGTCCACCTCGGTCCATCCCTCGAAAGCCCCCGCGCCGCGGGGGCATTCGGCGTTTCGGGGGTCGAGAGGGCGGCCCCGGGATACGTGGTGACCCCCGCTGGGCCCGCCGGGCGGTCGATCTCCGGGGCATGAGCAAAGGCCCCCAGCGACGTCTGCCGAGGGCCTCCTTCGCTCCACTACGCTCGTCCTGCAGGTCCTGGTCGAGAGGGATTGCCGTCTGCCGGGGACGATCGGCTCCCCGGATCCGAGCTCCGCTGCACCTGGGTGGCGAGCGGCTCGCGGCGCCCTCGAGACACTCTCTCTACCTCCACCGACCTGCACACTCCGTGCCAGGGGATGGCGCCCGTCCCGGCCCTCCCCCGCCAGGCTGCACGACGACGGGGACCGGTCCATCCGGCGAGTGCGACCGCTGCGGGTCGACAGGGCTGAACCCGGGCCCCGTGCAGAGCAGGCCCCTTCTGGCCCGGTGCCCCGGGCCTCAGTGTCCCGGGGCGCACCACTGATACGATGCGCTACAGCGGACCAGACCATGGAGTCGGAGAGGCCCCCGGGGCCGGCGAGGCCTGAAGTGCGTCGGACCCCGCGCACTTCAGGCTCCCGGAGCCCCGGAGAGCCCCCCGGGGTCACGACATGATGGCTTCGACCCGGTCCAGGAAGGCCTGCTCGCTCTCGGTGATGGTCACACCCCCGAATCCCATGAAGCCGCCTTCCTTGCCCGCCTCCGCCATCCGGTGGGCCATGGTGGAGACCCAGCGCTTGTAGGCGGCGAGTTCGGCAGGGTCGACCTTGTCCTGGAGGAGAGCCAGCGCCTGCTGAAGTCGCTCCAGCGCCCCTCCCTGGAGCCGCTCCCTCTTGTCCATGGCGGAGGTGGCGCCGTCCACGATGGATCGAGTCTCCTCTTTCAGCCCTTCGTCCCGAGCCTCGACGATGGCCTTGAGCAGCTGGCTGTTCTCATGGTCCTTGAGGGCATCCCGGGTGCTGCTCCCCATGGCCGCCATCTCCTTGACGGCGCTGATGAGACCGCCCGGGTCGCTGGCCATGACGCCGGCCCCGATCAGGGCGGGGGCGGCGCGGATCAGACTCCATTCCTCTTCGGTGAAGCGTTCCTTGACGGACATGAGGCGTATCTCCTTTCGATGGACTGAATGAGGTCGCAAGCGCATCCGGATCGTCGCTCTGCAGTGCTCCGAAGCTCCGGCAAGGACCGAAGGAGTCGAAGTCTGGAGGGCGATCCACGTGCGCACGCTCCCTGCGAATATGCTGTGCGGCCACGGTATTTCAACTCGGGCCCCTTCAGCGGGATCCCTGGGGGCGCCTCTACCGTGGCGTCCAGCGGCGCACGGTGAACGGTCGACCGGCGAACTCCCCACCGTCGTATCGGTCCGACGGTCGGTACTCTGCCTCCAGCCACTGCATGATCCTGCGGGCGTACGACTCCCCGAACTCGACTCCGTACTCGCTGCGGATGTCCTTCGAGATCCAGACCACGTCGGCTGGCGGGCGGAGCTGCAGCGCCCCGAGGACCTCGTCTTCGTCGAAGAGCGTCATCTCGATGGGCATGTAGTTGAGCACCGGGGTCGGGGATCTTCTCCGGACCAGGTAGTTCAGGTAGATGCCTTCGGGGAGCACCAGCAAGGACTCGTCCGGCAACAACCCAGTCCCGTCCAGATCCTGAACGACCCGGCCCAGTGCCTCCGCTCGCACCGGATCCACCAGGACGCGATCCCGCCCGGTCCCCAGGGGGACGCTCTGTTGAGCGTAGCGGTACTGGAACACGGCGACATGGAATCCCGCGATCACCGTGAGCAGGGCGGCGGCGACCCCGCGGACGGCCCGCTGCCCGACCGGGTCTCTGCTCAGGAGCCGGGGCAGGGGCCCCAACACCCATCCCACGCCGATCATGAGTGCCGGCGCCGCGAGGACGAAGCCGTATCCCCAGACTCGGGGCGCGAGCCCCAGATTCGCCAGGAGGAGGAGGGCGAAGAGGTCCCCGCCGATGCGGACGACGCCTTCACGAGAAGGACGGCGAGTAGCGGGGCCACGGGTGCAAAGGCGCTGGGCCAGTAGCCGAGGACGATCGCCCCCGCCGCAACGGGTGTCACCAGACCGAACCAGGCGAGTCCCGTGAACCGCTCACCTCGGGCTCGCCGGGGAAGGCGTCGAGTGGCCCATGCCGCTCCCCCCGTGAGGAGTGCCCACACCAGGGCCCAGCCCAGCATCGTGCCCAGGTGCAGGAGTGGCGTGTCCAGACCCAGCGTCACCGCATAGAAGGGGCTGGCGCGGACGTCGGAGTTCAGGGCGGCGGCCCAGGGCCAAACGAGTCCAGTCCAGTCGAAGCCACGTCCCTCCAGAAGACCGACGGACAGGTATCCGAGGGGTGCGGCCATCAGACCCGCGGCGAACGTCCACGCGGCCCCGAGCCAGGGCACGCGGCCGGTACCGAAGACGCTCAGGAGCACCACGCCCGTGCCGAGCGAGCCGACGACGGCGAGGGCGATTTCGGGCTTTAGGAGGAGGGAAAGCCCGGCGCAGAGTCCGACGCCCAGGAGAGGCCTCAACCCACGGGATCGTTCGGCACGCCCCAGGAGAGCGAGGCCCGCCAGGCCCAGGAGCGTCCCGTGGGTCAGCTCGTGGGAGTAGGGCGCCACGAAGTTGAAGATGCCGTAGCCCGACGAGTGACCGAAGGCACAGAGGGCGAGGAAGGCGGTGCATGCCAGCGCCGCAGGCCACCGGCCGATCTCCCTGGCGAGGAGACGATAAGACAGTGTTGTAATGGCGACCAGCAACACCATATTGAACACAAGCAGCGGATGGATCCCGGGACCCAGGATCCGGAACAGGGCTCCATTCACGGTGGGGGACAGGGGGCCGCTGAACGACGCCAGGTCCCGGTAGAGCACGTCGCCTTCCGAGATCCGCCACGCCAGATACAATTCCCGCCCGAAATCCACCTGGGGGTCGACCCACCGATTCCAAGTCAGGACGGTCAGGACCGCGCCGGCACCGAGAATGGTCCAGGGAGGCCCCATGGCCGCCGGCTTCGAGCCGGGTGGGT
>JARRPL010000183.1:0-8297 GCA_037382905.1 Gemmatimonadota bacterium
GGCCTGCAGGAGCCGGCCACGGTCCGCTACGACCCGGCCACGGCCTCCCTCTGGGTCCTCACCTCCGGCACTCCGGGCAACGAGTACCGGGACGGCACCTTGACCGTAATGAGGGAGCTGCGCTGAGGCAGGTCTCTCGGCTCATCCGGGCCTCCTGGCCGTCACCGGCCCCGCCCTCGCCCAGCACATCCAGTCCGCGCCCCGGCCTCACGAGATCCCCGTGCACGACCGTCCACGGTTGGATCCACGAGCGGAGCGCCGTCCTGTACGGGTATGACAAGTGATGAGGTGCGCGGTCCGAGCGTCCGGAACGGCAACGCTCCAACGGAGGGACGGCAGGGCCCTGGCGGAGCGCCGGGTGACGGAGCTCTACCACCGAGGACCGCACCCCCGACCGGGTTGCCGTCCTGATTCGACTCGGCCGATGGTGTCCCCTCGAGCGGTCGCCACCATGGGGAGGATCTCTTCGCGGAAGCAGGAGCGCTGTCCCGTCGAGCCCCCGGACCGGCACCCCGGGAACCCGGCGCTCTACCCTCAATCCACGTAGTAGTGGAAGCGGATGGCCCGGACCACGCCACCGGAGATCTGGAAGACCACCGGCTCCTCCGCCCCCTTGCAGTCGCAGACGTAGTACGGATCCCCCTCTCGCGTCCCGTCCGGGGGGCCGAACGAGGCCTCGACGAGCGGCCATGGGGTCCCCACGTCCACCCCCTCCGTCCCGAGCAGCCCGGGCGCTGCCACGTCGACGCTCATGGGCAGGCTCCGACCGCCGGTCACGGCGTAGAAGCGAGCGACCAGAGGGCCGTCGAACCGGAGCGTCAGGATCGAGTCCGTCTGACCCGGAACGTGGCGGTTCGCCTGGGGGCTCGCATCCCGTTCCACCACCGGGCCGAAGCGATCGACGAACTCCTCGGGCGTCGTCAGCTTCGCCAGGGTATGCCGCTCGAGCCAGCGATCGAAAGCCATCGGCTCCGGGCTGGGGGTCGGCTGCGGGGCTGGCCCGCCACACGCGGCCAGGGCCAGGGCGGCCACGAGGAGGGAAAGTGCTCGAACCATGGTCGAGTCCTACTCCCCAATGTCCCACAGGTCCCCCATGGGGCGGCGATGCACGGGTCGGCGGCTTCGACGATCCGACGCCGGAGTCGGCCTTCCCGACCGACCGGGCCGGTGCTCCGTCGCCTTCCCCCGGGGCCGGGGGCTCGTGAGCGCCATCGTGAAGGGGCGCGAGCGCCAGCCGTTCGTACCGGTCTTCGAAGATCCCGTCACCCTCTCGGACGCTGGCGCTCCGGAGGCGCAGGGGGCCGAGACTCGGGTGTAAGCAGGGCGTGCAGCCCGGACCGGACGGGCACCGGGCGTCCGGACGCTTCGCCACGACGGCAATTCCCTCAGTCGGGCCCCCGCCGAAACACCGACCAGGTGAAGGGCTGGATCGTCCCGGACGGCGTGCGGTGGATCTCCCGCCGGAACGTCACGGGAACGAAGCCGTCGCCGAAGGCACGCTGAAGGTCATCCGGCGCGTAGCGGGCGACGGGAAGTCCGCTGCATCGGATCGGTCCGTCCACCGCGAAGGTGGCCACGATGAGGGTGCCTCCAGGGCACAGGATCCTTCGGACCTGGCCGACGTACCGGTCACGGTCCGCCGGCGCGGTGAAGAAGTGGAATGCGGCCCGGTCGTGCCAGACCCCGAACGACCGATCGGCGAACGGTGCATGCAGCGCGTCGCCCACCACCCGTCGCACATCCCGGGCACCGGCCCCCTCGTCGGTGAGCGCCCCGAGCGCCAGATCCATCACGGTGACGGCCTCGCACCCGACCGACGCCAGCTCCGCCGACAGCGGCGAGGCGCCGGCCCCGACGTCGAGGATGCCCACGGTCGGGTCCGGGGCCGATTCGGTTATCAACTCCACGGATGTACCGGCCCGGGCCTGGAACCAGCTCAACTGGTCAGGCTGCTGCGTGCCGTGGACGACTTCCCAATGGCTCCGGCGATCCATATCGGTGGCTCCGACCGGAGAGCGTTGCTACCGGGCCGAAGATGCTGGTCGTCGCGGGGTCCGGCGTCCGACGCGGACTGCGCCCACGGCCGCCACCACCGCCCCGGCCTCGATCTCCCCGCCTCCCGGTCCACGGATGCGGATCGAGGTGTCGGCGCCGGACCCCGCGACGACCAGGGCGATTCTGCTCCGCAGCTCGGGGTGACGCATGGGCACGAGGTGACCCGCCCAGCGCCCGGGGCGGAGCTCCGGGTGGGCTTCCTGGCCCCGGACCGGGCCGGCCGAGAGACAGAGAAGCAGGAGCAGGGGGAGGGCGGGTATGCGAACGGGCGTATTCATGGGCCGTAGTCCTCTCCCAGCCAGTACTCGGGGAGGAGCTCCTCGAGGGCGACGAGGCGGCGCCCCGGGAGGACGATGATCGTCCCCCGGTTGAGAGGGGTCAGCTGGAGCATCAGCTCCCTGCACCGTCCGCAGGGCGACAGGATCCTCCCGTCGTTGAGGGCGACGATGGCGGCGATCTCCCGCTCCCGGTGCTTCAGCATCTCGGCGATGGCGGCGTGCTCCGCGCAGAATCCCACACCGCAGGCCAGGTCCAGGCAGACCCCGGTGTGGACGGCACCGGAGCGGGTCCGCAGTGCGGCGGCCACCGCCCCGATCTTCAGATCGGGCTTGCTCAGCGCGAAGGTGCCCTGGATCGCCCGGGCCGCCGCGATCAGGGTCTCGACCTCCGGGTCCGTCATGTGCCTCGGGCTCCTGATGGCGTCCGGCGCCAGCATCCCGCCGACGCTCACCCCTGTGGGACCCGGTTCCGCCCCCACGGTTCATCGGACGCCGGCCACCGCCCCACCCCCGCGAAGACGGCATGGGTGCCCTGTGGGACAAAAGGGTGCGCCCCGACCTCCTGTCGCCGGGATCGGGCTGAACGGGTGGCGCGGTCATCGCGACCGCTCCGCTCACCGGGACCGCCTCCCGGCACCGTTGGATCCCGTCGCGTCGGCCCGATGCGCCAGCGCCGACGGCGTCTGGCGACCCACGATCGCGGGGGCCTCCCGGATCAGCGTGTCGTCGGTGAGCGCCTCCACCATGAAGAGGGCGAAGTCGGTGCGGCGGGTCAGGTTGCTCTCCAGCACGGGATCCCCCACGTGGCGGCTCCACAACGGAAGCCCCTGGCTTTCGCCCTCCTCAAGGTCGCTGCCCCGCACCACGGTCCAGCGGGTGTCGCTATCGAAGATCAGGCGTGCCGCCCGTTCCTGGTCCTCCAGGTCGACCACGCGGAAGAGCCGGGCGATCCACCCGATCGCCGGGACCAGCCACTTCAGCTTCCAGGAATACCGGTCCTTCCCGTCCCGGGTGATGTGCCAGCCGCAGGAGAAGATCAGCCGGGCTCCCGGCTCTGCGTGCCGGAGCACCGCCCGGGCCGTCCCCGAGGCGTAATCGTCCACCCCCCATGGCACCAGCACGGTGAGGACGCCCTGGCATCCGGCGACCGCCTTCCGGATCACGGCCTCGTCGTTCGTGCGGCCCGGAACGACGGTGATGCGGTCGCCGAAACCGGAGAGCTTCGGGACGCTCTGTTCGCGGCACACCCCGACCACCTCGTAGCCCCGATCGAGGGCGTGCCGAATCATGTACTGCCCGAGCTTCCCCGACGCCCCGACGATGCACACCCTCACGGCCGTCCCTCCTCCTCCGGTCCAGGGGCTCCCCTGTGGAAGCCGGCGGCAAGATGGGATGTCGCCCGCTGAGGCGCGACCTCCCCCGTCTCACCCCTGCCCGGGTGATCCCGCTTGGATTTTCTCTTCCTGGACCGGAGATACCTCCCTGTACGCCTCCGGCGACCCGCGCCCGCCCTGAATCACCGATCCAGCGTCTCGCGAATCCGGGCCAGCAACTCGTTCAGGTCGAAAGGCTTGCCGAGGATCTCCGTGCCGGCCGGTAAGCGGCTCAGCACCCGAGCGTCTGCGTATCCGCTGGCGAAGAGCACCCGGAGTTCGGGGCGTCGCCTCCGAAGCTCCTCCCAGGTATCGATGCCCCCCAGCTCGGGCATGACGACGTCCAGGAGCGCCAGATGGACGGGGCCCTCGTACTCATCCAGGAGCCGTATGGCATCGCGCCCGTCGACCGCCACCAGGGTGCGGTAGCCGGACCGCTGCAACATCTCGACGACGGCCCGGCGCACCATCGCTTCGTCTTCCGCCACAAGGACGGTCTCGTGCCCAGGGGACGGATCCGTGGGCAGGGCGGACGTCTCATGGCCCGCCGGTGCGGCCGTGGCCGGGAGGTAGATCTCGAAGGTCGTGCCTTCTCCCACCTGGCTGCGAACCTCGACCATGCCCCGGTGCTGCTCCACGATGCCGAAGACCGTCGCGAGCCCGAGTCCCGTGCCGCGTTGCGGTTCCTTGGTGGTGAAGAACGGATCGAAGATCCGCTCGCGAACCTCCGGTGGAATGCCGGTCCCCGTGTCGGTGACGCTCAGGCGTACGTAGCGCCTGGCCTCGGTCTCTCCCGACCCGTCCGCCACGGGGCGTTCGAGGAGCACGTCATCCGTCCTCAAGATCATTCCCCCGGGGTCCTCCATCGCGTCCCTGGCATTGACGCAGAGGTTCACGATCACCTGCTCGATCTGCGTCGGATCGGCGTCCACGGCCGGGAGGCCGGGATGCGGGATGAAGTCGATGGCGATGCTCGCCGGGATGAGGCGCTGCAACATCGGCATCAGGCCACGCGTCACCTCGTTCAGGTCGACGGCGACGGGGCGAAGCGTCTGCCGCCGGCTGAAGGTGAGAAGCTGCCGGGTCAGATCGGCGGCCCGCTCGGCCGCGCTCCGTACATCGTCAAGACGAGCGGCGAGCTCCGTGTCCCCGCTGGCCCTCGCGCTGGCCAGGTGGGTGTGGCCCAGGATGGCCTGCAGGAGGTTGTTGAAGTCGTGCGCGACCCCTCCCGCGAGCTGGCCGACGGCCTCCATCTTCTGCGCGTGACGGAGCTGTGTCTCGGCGGCTCGTCGCTCCGTGATGTCCCTCGCCACCGCATACACGTCGCCGGTGACGGGGTCCAGGGCCGCCCGCCAGGACAACGTGCGGTAGCTCCCGTCGGCGTGCCGATACCTGTTCTCGAAGCCCGAAGTCGGCTCACCCCGGAGGACGGCCTCGTAGGCCGCCCGGGTGCTCTCCACGTCGTCGGGGTGGATGAAACTGACGAAAGGTCTTCCTTCGCAGTCCCGCACCTCGTACCCGAGCGCCTCGCCGAAAGCCGAATTGACGCGCTTGAGGTACCCGTCGGGGGTCGCGACCACGAGCATGTCGAGGGAGAGGGAGAAGAACCGGTCCCGGTCGGCATGGGCCCGTCGCTGCTCGGTCACGTCGGTGGTGGTGATGATCAGGCCCACGATCTCTTCTTCGAACTGGATCGGTCCGACCCGGACATCCCACATGCGAACGGTTTCCCCCACCTCGGAGACGATGTCGAAGCGCGCCCCTTCTCCGGACCGCAGGACGCCGCGATAGGTCTCCGCGGCGATCTCGCGATAGTCGGGCGGCGCCAGATCGATGGCGTCGCCCCCCACCATGTCCTCCCGGCGGAGGCCCTCGGCTGTCCAGTTGAGGTATCGGATCCGGAGATCTCGATCGACCACGCCGATCACGTCCAGGGCCTTGCCCGTGATCCCCTCGAGAGCGGCAAGCCCATCCCCGTGCAACCATCGATCCAGCGGCTCGTTCTGTATGAGTGCTTTGTCCATTCAACCGAGGGAAATCCGGGCGGATCGGGGCGGCGCGGGAGGAGGGTACCCCGGGCACTCCGGGCGGGGCAAGAGGAGGCCGCGGGGTCGAGTCCGGGACCCGACGACATCGCCGCCAGCATCCGAGGGGACTCGAGCCTCTCTTCGACCCCGACCTCGGGGAGCTCGAGTTCTCGAAGCTCGACTCGAGAGCCACCTTCGCGCATCTGGGCCCCGATGAGGCGACGCGCGCCGCTTGCGGGAAGCCTGCGGCCGCCCGAATTATGCCAGCTCAGGGAGAGAGCCGACCCGACCCCGCGCCCTTGCGCAGCCCGCGTCGTTCTCGCCGTCACGCGGCAGACAGCCGCACGAACGCGGCAGCATCGTCGCGACAACGGGAGGTACCGGTCATGGGTGCAGGCACGAAGGACATCAAGAAGCTGGCCCAGGTCTACCTGCGGGAGCAGGGCTTCTACAGCGGTGCGATCGACGGCGACTGGGGGGAGTTGTCGGAAGCGGCATTCGAGCGGTATTCGGCTCACCTGCGGTCCCGGGGCCTGGAGATCGGCGGTGAGGAGGTCCTGGGCGAGGATGCCGTTCCACAGGCGGTATCCGGGGTCGTCGTGCTCGACCCCGGGCACGGCGGTGACACCAAGACCGGAGGATCCTCACCGAACAACGCCATCAGTGCCAGCGGAGTCCTCGAGAAGACGATGACGCTGGATCTCGCCAAACGGATCAAGAAACAGCTGAACGCGCTGGCCGAAGGCATTCCGGGTTCGAACATCAAGGTGTTCATGACCCGGGCCGGTGACACGAACCTCGGCCTGAACGCTCGGGCCCAGCTCGCGGAGAAGAAGGACGCGGATGTCTTCCTGAGCATCCACTTCAACGGCTTCAACGGCGCCGCACGCGGCACCGAGACCTGGATCCTCTCCGCCGCCGACGGCAACCAGAACGCGCATCGAGACCGCAGGTTCGCCGAACGGGTGCAGGCGGCGATGTTCAACGCGATCGGGCATTTCGATCCCGATGCCCGAGACCGCGGCGTCAAGGACAATCAGCGCCTCGGCGTGCTGAAGCACGTCTCCCTCGGCAACAGCCGCACCGACCAGGACACGCGAGCCTGCCTCATCGAGGTCGAGTTCATCGACCATCCTGCGGTGGATGCGCTTCTGAACACGGGTGACAACGCGAAAGAGGTCCGCGAGGCCATCGCCACCGCCCTGGTCGAGGCCATCGTCGAGGATCTGCAGGTCAACCGTTGAAGCGCACTCGCCCGCACCGCCCAACCCGCTCGTGATCCAGGGAACGCGGCGGTCCCGAGAGCATCGTGCCGGACCCCGAGATCGTCGAGTGGCTCCCGGATTCACGGTGCTGAACCGGTGGCTGTTGCTGGGCCTCGTGGTCCTGGCGGCGGGCTGCGGCACCCAGGACTCGGCGGCCTATCGCTCGATCTGGGCCGAACTGTACCCGGCGACACTGAGCCCGGAGCCGACCGCAGGCACACTTCAGGGCAGCTTCTTCCACGCAGCCGCAGCCGACACCGAGGCGGCCGCCGACTCGGGTTGGACGGCGTTCCTGACCGAGTGGGAGCCCGACGAGAATGGATTCGAGGATGCGATGCACGCCCGGTTCGTGGAGTGGGCACGGCTCGAACGGGAACGACTCCGCCATCTTGAGCGGAACGACTCGGCAGGCGCCCGCGAGGTAGAGGAGAAGCTGCGCGCAATCGCCGCCGAGTACGACTGATTGCCGGGGCAAGGCGGAACGCTGCCGGGGGCGGAGTTTCACGGGAGCGGGCAGCACGCGCGTGGCGCCCCGGGTCCGGGGCTGACCTGGGCGTTCGGGTGGAGATGTCGCCTGAGACGCGGGCCCGCGCCGTAAGAACCCGCTCTCGGATTCGGGGAAGATGGGGAACGCGTCCCGCCTCGGGAGGGCGAAGTCCCCCGCTCCCAGCGGGGTGATCCTCTCCCGGGTCGAGAACGAACAGGCCGGCCCGGAGCACGGAGGAAAGCACGGTGTCGCCGCCGTTTGCCGTCCCTCAACTCGGTGAATCGCGCCCCCGAGCCTGCCCGGGTGGCGGGCGACAATCGGACGCGGGCTGTCCGGTGTGGGAGGCGGGTGGGACACGGGCCGCACCGGCAATCCGACACGTTGGCGCGGCTCCGACTTTCGGTATATATTCGGTTTCGGCTTTTATTCGGCACCTGAACCGAGCGATCCGCCCTCCATGTCCTCCCACCTGCTGGCCCACGCCGCCCGCGCCCGAGGCTCCTCCCACGGCACACCGCATCGCCCCTCCACCGCCACGGCCCGAAAGGGGAGCCGGACCGCCCTCTGCCTCTGGCTTCCTACCTTCGAGCTCCGCCTGGAGCTGGTGCGCTCTCCGGAGTTGGACCGGACATCGGTGGCCCTCCTCTCCCCAGATGAGAGCGCCCGGCGGACGGTGTGGCAGGTGTCGGAACGGGCCTTCGAGGCGGGGGCGGCGTGGGCCAGCAGGTGGGAGGACATGGAGGGCGGATCGCTCGGTTCAGGTGCCGAATAAAAGCCGAAACCGAATATATACCGAAAGTCGAAGCTGCGCC
>JARRPL010000184.1:0-6352 GCA_037382905.1 Gemmatimonadota bacterium
CACTCATCACCGACGACGAGAACCTTCGGCGCCTGGTCAACGGATTGATCCGGGAGCCCGGCAGCTCGGGCAAGCTGGTCTTCGAGGCGGCCGAGTCCGCCGCCCGGTTCCCCCGGGAGCAGGTGGCGGACGTGCTCGCCGCCAATCCCCAGGTGGCCTTCATCGACCTGGGGGATTCCCTTACGGGACTGCGGGTCCTGGAGGTCCTGAGCCGGGAGGCTCCAGAGCTCCAGCTGGTGGCCGCAGGGCCGAGCCTCCCGGCGGACTCGCTCCTGAAGGTCATGCGGTCCGGGGCCGGCGAATACCTGCCCCGTCCCCTCACCAGCGAGGAGGTGGAGGGAGCCTTCGACCGGGTGCGCCGACGGGTGAACGGGGCCCGCCCGGACGACGGAGGCGCCGACGGCAAGGTGATCACCCTCTTCAGCCCCAAGGGGGGCGTGGGGGTCACGACGCTGGCGGTGAACCTGGCGGTGGATCTCCACGAGCTCACCGAGGAATCCACCGTCCTGGTGGACCTGGCCCCGTCGCTGGGGACCGCCGCCCTCACCCTTGGCCTCCAGCCCCGTTTCTCGTACCTGGACGTGGTCCAGAACTTTCACCGGCTCGATATCGAGCTGTTCCGGTCATTCCTCCAGGTGCACGAGTCGGGGATCCAGGTGCTGGCCTCTCCCTCCCGGGCCGAAGACCCGGCGGGGCCCACCATGGACGAGGTGATGGGGCTCCTGCGGCTGTGCCGGAAACACTTCACCTTCATCGTGGTCGACGCGGGGCACGCCCTGACCAACGCCGCCCACGTGGCCCTCATGGAGGCGGATCACCGGCTGTGGGTCTCCACGCCGGAGCTTCCCACCTTGCGGAACCTCAAGCGCACGCTGGAGCTGGTGGGGGAGCAGCACTCCACCAACGGCAAGAAGCCCGATCGGATCATCCTGAATCAGTACGCCGAGGGGCTGGGGATGAGCGTGGAGGAGGTGCGGCGGGGACTCGGATTGGACGTGGACCTGGTGATCAAACGGGAGAGCGACCTCATCGCCGAGAGCATCAATCTGGGCACGCCGGCGGTCCAGATGAGGCGCTCGTCGTTCAGCCGCACCATGGAGGACCTCACCTCCCGGGTGGCAGGCGACGCGATCAAGTCGGACCGCCGCGGTGGATTCATGCACGCACTACTTCGCCCCTTCCGGTCCTCCGGGTCCGGGGCGAGCAAGGAGAAGGACACATGACGGGTTGGGACGACACCACGGACACGACGGCCGGCGAGCGCACCATCGGAGCCGCCTCCGACACCCTCGGACTCCCCGAGATCAAGGCCCGCATCCACCGCAAGCTCCTGAGCCGCCTGAATCTGGCCAATCTGGAGTCGGTGAGCCGGGAAGAGGCGACGCTGGCCATCCGCTCGGCGATCCAGGACCTCCTGGTCCAGGAGCGGGACACCATCGCCCTGAACGTGAAGGAACGGGAGCTCCTCCAGGCGGAGATCGTGGACGAGATCTTCGGGCTTGGACCGCTGGAGCCCCTCATGAAGGACCCGGAGGTCTCGGACATCCTGGTCAACACCTACAAGGACGTCTGGATCGAGAAGGGCGGCAAGCTCTATCCCACCGACATCCGGTTCAAGGACGACCGACACCTCATGCAGGTGATCGACCGCATCGTGTCGGGTGTGGGACGCCGCATCGACGACTCCTCACCCATGGTGGACGCCCGTCTCCCGGACAACTCCCGGGTGAACGCCATCATCCCGCCGCTGGCCATCGACGGGCCCCATCTGTCCATCCGCCGCTTCAAGCGGGACGTCCTCAGCGACGAGGATCTCCTGGGGAAGGACACCTTCACCCGGCCCATGCTGGAGGTGCTGAAGGCCATCGTCCTGGGCCGGCTCAACGTCCTGATCTCCGGGGGAACCGGCGCCGGTAAGACCACCCTGCTCAACGTCCTCTCCTCCCACATCCCCTCCAACGAGCGGATCGTCACCGTAGAGGACTCGGCGGAGCTCCAGCTCCGGCAGACCCACGTGGTTCGACTGGAGACCCGTCCACCCAACGTGGAAGGTCGAGGCGAGGTGCCGGCCCGGGCGCTGGTGGTGAACTCGCTGCGCATGCGTCCCGACCGCATCATCGTGGGTGAGGTCCGGGGCGCCGAGGCGGTGGACATGCTCCAGGCCATGAACACGGGGCACGACGGTTCCCTCACCACCCTCCACGCCAATACGCCTCGGGACGCCCTCAATCGCCTCGCCACCATGGTGGCCATGGCCAACCTCAACCTGCCGGAGAAGGCGGTCCGGCAGCAGATCGCCAACGGCATCCAGGTGGTGCTCCAGGTGAGCCGCCTCTCGGACGGGAGCCGGAAGCTCATGTCCATCTCCGAGGTCGTGGGGATGGAGGGGGACGTCATCACCATGCAGGAGATCTTCGCCTTCGAGCGGCAGGGGCTGGACGAGAACGGGAATGTCCTGGGTCGGTTCCGCCCCACCGGGATCCGGCCCAAGTTCGCCGACAGCCTCAAGGCCCGCGGCGTCGAGCTCGCCGGAGCCCTCTTCCTGGACCGCCCCACCGACGAGGGCTCCGGAAAGGCGGCCGCCGGTGGTGAGCGGGGAGGCTGGTAGTGAACTTCTCCCTGGGCGTCACCGCCTTCCTGGTCTTCACCTCCGCCGTCTTCTCCACGGTGGCCATCGCCCTGATGTGGGAGGTGTTCCGGGACTGGTCGAAGCGCCGCCAGGTGGCCAAGCGCATCGAGCCGGTACTGGCCCAGGTGGAGGCGGGGCAGGCGGGGACCGCCGACGAGCTCGTGCGGAAGTTCCAGAGCGACTCGGGCGTCCTGGGGCAGCTGGGCTCGGCCCTCCCCGGGGTCCGCCGGGCGGAGAAGCTTCTCCACGAGGCCCGCCTCGAGTGGCGCCCCGAGTCCCTGCTCCTCATCTCCACCGGACTGGCCTTCGGGATGGGGGCGGTGGTCTTCCTCCTGAGCGGAATCCTCATCCTGGGGTTCATCGCCGCCGTCATCGGCGGGTTGATCCCCTACGCCTGGGTGCGGCGCCGCGCCACCATGCGCCTTCGCCAGTTCGAGGAGGAGTTCCCCGAATCCATCGACCTGCTGACACGGGCGATCCGTGCCGGACACCCCCTGGCGTCGGGGATGCGCATGGTGGGCGACGAGGGCCCGCCGGCGGTGGCGGCGGAATTCCGCCAGACCTTCGAGGAGCAGAAGTTCGGCCTGCCCTTCAACGACGCACTCCTGGGGATGGTGGACCGGGTGGACCTGGTGGACGTCCGGATCTTCGTCATCGCCGTCCTCATCCAGCGGGAGGTGGGCGGCAATCTGGCAGAGATCCTGGACAACCTGGCCCAGACGATCCGCGGCCGCTTCTACATCCGCCGTCAGCTCCGGGTCTACACCGCACAGGGACGGATGAGCGGCTACACCCTGGCGGCGCTCCCGGTGGTCGTGGGCTTCGTCACCTACCTGATGCAGCCCGAGTACTTCGGCATCCTGCTGGAACAGCCGCTCGGGCAGCTGCTCATCGTGACCGCCGTCCTCCTCCAGATCGTGGGCGTGTTCTGGATCCGAAAGATCATCGACATCGATATCTGACCCGAGTCTCTCATGCTCCTTCTCGCCGTTGCCAGCATCGCCCTGACCGTCGGTCTGGTCGTGTTGCTCGTCTCCAATGCCGCACCCGCCCGCTCCAAGGCGGTGAAGTCGCGCATGGTGGAGATGGGTCTGGACGGGATGTTCACCCAGGACGCGGTCCGGCGCCGGGAACGGGAGCGGGGCCGGCTGCAGGACCTGCTGGAGTACCTGGGCGAGCGGATGGAGCAGCGGGGCCACGATTGGGGCCGCACCCGCAGACGGCTGGTTCACGCCGGGTACCGGGAGGCCCGGGCGCTGCCCCTGTATCTCGGGATCCGCTATCTGTCCGTGGCGCTCCTGGGACTCTTCGGGCTCTTCGTGGGGACGGCGGCGAACGTCTCCGGCGGCTTCGCCTTGGTCGTCGGGGGGTTGGGATTGTTCACCGGTTGGTTCCTTCCCGGCTTCTTCCTGAGTGCCCGGGTCTCGAGACGCCAGAACGAGATCCAGAAGGCCCTCCCGGACGCCCTGGACCTCCTGGTGATCTGCGTGGAGGCGGGTCTGGGCCTGAATCAGGCGCTGGTCCGGGTCGCCAACGAGATGCGCTTCCAGAGCAAGGTCATGACGGAGGAGCTGGCCCTCACCAACTCCGCCATCCGGGCCGGGACGCCCCGGGATCAGGCCCTCATGGATTGGGCCGAGCGCACCGGGGTGGCGGATGTCCGCTCCCTGGCGAACATGCTGGTCCAGACGGAGCGGTTCGGAACCTCCATCGCCCACTCCCTGCGAGTCCACGCCGAGACCATGCGGTCGAAGCGACGTCAGCGGGCCGAAGAGGCGGCGGCCAAGACGACCATCAAGATGATCTTCCCGCTGGCCTTCTGCATCTTCCCGTCCCTCTTCGTGGTGATCCTGGGCCCGGCGGCCCTGACCATGATCACGGAGTTCAGTCGACTGGGGGGATCGTGACGTCCCGCCTGCGCGTCACCAACCGGACCCGAGGGACGGTGCTGGGCAGCGACATCGTCGTGGCCGACACCTGGTGGTCCCGGCTGCGTGGCTTCCTGGCTCGCCCCCGCCCGGAAGCGGGTGAGGGCATTCTGCTGTCCCCCTGCCGTGCCGTGCACATGTGGGGCATGCGCTACCCCCTCGACGTGATCTTCCTGGACAACAGCGGAGACATCGTGGCCGTCGAGGAGGAGCTCCGCCCCTGGAGAACGTCTTCCATGGTCCCCGAGGCCCGTTACGTCCTGGAGGTGCCCGCCGGCACCGTCCGGGCAACGGGTACCTCCGTGGGTGACCGCTGCGCGTGGACACGAAACGAAGCCCCCCGACCCCAGGAGACGCTGTGAGCTCACGTCCCATCGAGTCGACCCGCCGAACCGGGAACGAAGGGCCCGAACAGACCAGCTGGCCTGTCTCGGACCCGGACGCTCCCGAGACCCGATCCACCTCATGGCACCCCGCGGTGCCCGAATCCGTGGAGGAGACGGGGCTCTCGGAATCGCAGATCTCGGATCTGCTCATGAAGATCCTCCATCAGCGGGGGGCCATGACCGGCGATCAGCTCGCCGACACCATCGCCCTGCCCTTCCCGCTGATCGACGACCTTCTTCTCACCGCCCAGCAGCGGCACTTTCTCGAGGTCCTGGAAGCCCACGGTCACGGTCGGGGCGGCTACACCTTCCAGTTGACCAGCGAGGGAGCGGCCAGAGCCCGGGCGGCGCTGGAGGCCAGCCGCTACGTGGGGCCGGCCCCGGTGCCCCTGGACCAGTTCCGTACCGCCCTGGAGCGGGAGTCGGTCAAGGATGTGGACGTCCGCCGGGAGCAGCTCGAATCGGCCTTCTCGGACCTGGTCCTGCCCGACGGCGTGATGGAGGCGCTGGGCCCGGCGCTGAACTCCGGCGGCTCCATCTTCCTCCACGGTGCCCCGGGGAACGGAAAGACCGCCATCGCCGAGAGGGTGGGCAGCCTCACCTCCAGCACCATCTTCCTGCCCCAGGCCTTGATGATCCAGGGCCACGTCATGGTGCTCTACGACCCCGTCTTCCACCACCCTGCCGACGAGCAGCCGGTGGATTCCGATCTTCGTCGCCACTCTCCCATCTTCCGCTCGGGTCCGACCTTCGACCAGCGATACGTGAGGGTGCGGCGCCCCACCGTGTTCGTCGGCGGCGAGCTGACGCTGGACCAGCTCGACCTCCAATACGATCCCTACTCCAAGGTCTACCAGGCGCCCTTCCAGCTCAAAGCCGCCGGTGGCGTCCTCATCATCGACGACTTCGGCCGCCAGCGCATGCGTCCGGAGGAGCTGCTGAACCGCTGGATCGTGCCTCTGGAGAAGGGCTTCGACAACCTGACGCTCCACTCGGGGATCAAGTTCCCCGTGCCCTTCGACTGCATCTTGATCTTCGCGACCAACCTCAACCCCCGGGATCTGGTGGACGAAGCGTTCCTGCGCCGTATCCAGTACAAGGTCGAGCTCCGAAGCCCCACGCGTCAGGCCTTCGAGGAGATCTTCCAGATCAACTGCCGACAGTTCGGAGTCGACTACAAGCCGGAGATCGTGGACCTGCTGTTCCACGAGTACTACAACGCCAGGGATTTCCTGCCCCGGGGGTGCCACCCCAGGGACCTCATCGGGCAGGTCAAGGCCATGGCGGCGTTCCGGGGGGTCGAGCCGGAGCTCGAGCCCGAGGCGATCCACCGGGCAGCGCATTCCTACTTCCTGGTGACCGAGGAAGAATTTTCCAGCGGCATTCCCTCGATCAAGGCAGAGGATGGA
>JARRPL010000185.1:0-6309 GCA_037382905.1 Gemmatimonadota bacterium
GTGGTGGAGGGAGAGCGCTATCCCCGGCAGCGGGGCCACTACGACCGGCGAGGGCCCCTGGGGCGGGTCATGATGCTCCAGAGCGCCGCACTCCACGTGAATGTCGATCTGGGTCGCCGGCCCCTGGAGGCGTGGCGGGCCGCGAATCGCCTCGCACCGCTCCTGGTGGCCCTCTTCGCGAACTCCCCCCGTCGCTGTGGCGCGTCCGTCCCCCACCGAAGCCACCGGGCCGCCCTCTGGCGCCGGCTGGACCCCACCCGCACCGGACTCTTCGATCCACCGGAGGGGGAGGCCCGGGACCCGATCCAGGCCTACCTGGACTTCGCGTTGGACGCCGAGGCCTTCCTGCTGGGTCCGAGGGATCGGAGGGCCCGACCCTTCCGGGAGTGGTGGCGGGCGGGGACCGTCGGCGTCGACGAGTTTCGCCGCCATCTCACCACACTCTTTCCCGAGGTCCGGCCCCGGGGATATCTGGAGATCCGCTCCATCGACGCCCTCCCGGCCCGCTGGTGCACCGTGGCCGGAGCCGTGGTGACGAGCCTGATTCACGGTCCGGGAGCTCGAGAGGCCCTCTTGAACCGGATCCCCCGGGCCACTCCGGACCGTCTCGAAAGGGCGGGCCGGCTGGGACTCGGGGACCGGGAGTTGTTGCAGGAAGTCCGCTGGCTCCGCGACCGGGTCCAGGACGGCCTCCGGGAGCTGGGGCCCGCCGTCTCCGATCCGTCTCTGCAGCGGACCGTGACGGCCTTCTTCGACGTCTTTCCCCGCCGAGGCCTCGACCCGGGCGCGGCGCCGGAGAGCTGGATGGGGAGTTGACGTCACCGAAGCGGAGGCCCTCGGCACCTCCGGCGGCGGCCCCGAAGGAACCGGACCGTCTTCCTATGGCGGCGAGTCTGGGTCTCAGATCGCCTCCAGCGTGACCCCGGCCGCCCGGATCCGTACCAGGGTGTGGGGAGGCACGGGCTCCCATTCGGTCCCGGTGAGAGGCTCCGAGGCCAACAAGACGCCCTGGGGCGCCAGCGGCAGCGCCTCTCCCAGATAGAGGGAGTTCACGGGGCCATTCCAGGTGAGGTGGAGCGCCGTGAGGCCCTCGGGTTCCTGGAGGACCAGGGTGAGAGGAGCCGTCTCGTCGTCCTCCAGTCGCTCCCGGACCGCCTCTGCCACTCCCACCAGCGCCGCGCCCGGCTCCAGACCGTCTTCCAGCGACTGCAGGACCCGGAGGAAGAGCGTCTCCGCGTCGCCGGACCCCATGAGCCTCCCGTACCAGTCGTCCCGCAGGCGAGCCCGGAGGGCCCGCATGTGCCCCTCACGGAACCCGGGCACGTATCCGTTCAGGACCAGAGCCCGGTCCCGGTGGATCAGGGGGAGGAGCGCCGTGCGGCTCACCGGAAGACCGGGCGTCGCGTTCCGGAGCGCCGCCAACACCGTGGTGGACCGCACGGACCGGAGGAGCGGCGCCAGATCCGGATCGTGCCAGATGGGCTCGACCCGTGCCAGCCGGACCAGCTCCGTGGCATCCTCCGGCAGCCACGTCACCCCGTAGCCGTCGACGTTTACCGACCCGGAGCGGAGCTCCTGGGGAGCCCAGGACTGACGGAACAGGGAATGGGTTCCTCCGAAGACGCAGCTGTGGAGGGGCAGGGGAGCGCCCTGATAGGCGACGAGTCGGCACATGGCGGCGAGGGACCGGGGGGAGGGGATTCGAGGACTTCCAGCCAGGTCGTTGCCCAGTCCGGTGCAGGTCGGATAGGTTGCCCGAACTCTGGAAGGTGAACATGTCGTCCCCCACACCGACCCGACAGGATGAGCCTCGAAATGCGTCTCCGCCCGAGCAGCCTCTTCGGTCTCTTCGCCCTCGGGGTCGCCCTGATGGCGGCTCCCGCACACGCCCAGACGGGCACCGTCACCGGCCAGGTGATCGACGCCGAGACGCGGCAGCCCGTCCAGGGCGCCCAGATCCAGGTCCTCCGAGGGGGAGCCGGCGCCGATGGCACCCTGTCCGATGCCCAGGGCCGATTCCGGCTTCAACTCCCCGTCGGCACGTACGTTTTCGTGATCGAGTACCTGGGATACACCCCGCAGCGGTTGGACCAGGGCGGGGGCGTGGAGGTTCGCGCCGGTGAGACCACCGAGATCACCGTGGAGCTCGTGTCCACCGCGCTGCAGCTCGCGGGTCTCGAGGTGACCACCCGACGGAGCGGGGACGCCACCAAGGCCACCGAGTCGCCCAATCATGTGGTCATCGTGTCCGACGAAGCCATCCAGCGTCGCGCAGCCGTCACACCGGTGGACCACGTGAAAGCCCTGCCCGGGGTCGACGTGTCCCAGACCGGGATCGGCTCCAGCAACGTGGTGACCCGGGGGTTCAACAACGTCTTCTCCGGGGCCCTGCTGGTTCTCACGGACAACCGGATCGCCGGGGTGCCGTCGCTTCGGGTCAATGCCCCCAACATGATCCCGGCCAACGACTTCGACACGGAGCGGATCGAGGTCCTCCTGGGACCCGCCGCGGCGCTGTACGGACCGAATTCCGCCTCGGGCGTCATGCACATCATCACCGCCTCGCCCATCGATCGGACCGGCACCAAGGTGCGCCTGTCCGGCGGCGAGCGTAGCGTCTTCATGGGGCAGTTCCGCACCGCCTTCAACTTCGGCCCCCAGGGAGAGGAGACCTTCGGCTTCAAGGTCTCCGGCCAGTACATGCGGGGGAACGAGTGGGAGTGCTGGAGTCCGTCGATCCCGGCCGAGGACCAGACGATCTGCGATCGCGCAGAATTCACCCTGAATCAGGAGAACCCGGAGCTGCCGGACCGCAACTACGACCTGGAGCGATGGAGCGGGGAGGCGCGCTTCGACTGGCGTCCCTCCGACGACACGGAGCTGATCGTCACCGGGGGCCTCAACAACCTGGGCTCCAGCATCGAGATGACCGGGGTGGGGTCGGGCCAGGCCAACGACTGGCGCTACGGCTTCGGGCAGGCCCGCTTCCGCACCGGGCGGTTCTTCGCCCAGGCGTTCATCAACCAGAGCGACGCCGGCGAGACGATCCTCCTCCGCTCCGGAGAGCCCATCGTCGACAAGTCCCGGCTCATGGTGGCCCAGCTTCAGCACGGCTTCGACCTGGGCGGCCGCCTGGACCTGATCTACGGGGCGGACTTCCAGTTCACCCGCCCCCGAACCGAGGGCACCATCACCGGGGCCAACGAGGACGACGACGACATCGACGAGATCGGGGGGTATCTCCACTCCGAGACGGTCCTGTCGGAGAGCCTCAAGCTGGTGGCGGCCCTTCGGGTGGACTACCACAACCGCCTCGAGGACCTGGTCTACTCTCCCCGGGCCGCCCTGGTCTTCGAACCGCTGGAGAACCAGACCTTCCGCCTCTCCTACAACCGGGCCTTCTCCACCCCCACCACCAACAACCTCTTCCTGGACCTCGCGGCGGGACGAATTCCCATCACGGATCAGATCGGCTACGGCGTCCGGACCCGGGGCGTCCCCGAGACGGGCTTCACGTTCAACGAGACCTGCCCCGGCGGGGTGCAGGACTTCTGCATGTTCTCCCCCTTCGCCCCGCAGGCCGGTCGGATCCCGGCGAACGGGCTCCCCCTCTGGGACGCCCTCATCTTCCAGGTGCTGGCCTCCCAGGGGGCCGAGGCCCTGGCTCCGGCGCTCCAGAACCCGGGGGCGAACCCCACCGATCCGGCCATCGGCTCCCGCTTCCTCCGCTTCGACCAGGAGGGGGCCGCCGTCGGTGCACCGTTCGGCCCGGACCCGGGGGTCACGGACATCGGACGCATCGACCCCACCATCTTCAACAGCTTCGAGGTGGGGTACCAGGGGATTCTGGGCAATCGACTCCTGGTCCAGGCCGACCTCTACACCCAGCAGATCAAGGACTTCGTGGGTCCCCTCCGGACCGAGACTCCGAACGTCTTCTACGATCCGGAATCCGTGCAGGCCTACGTGCTGCAGCGGCTTCAGGACCAGGGGCTCCTGGGGACGGTGGTGTCCCCGGAGGACGCCGCGGCCATCATCGAGGCCATGGCGTCGATCCCCCTGGGGACCGTGGCCCCGGACCAGACGGAGGACTACTGCGAGCGGTCGGGCAACCGTCCGGGGTGCGCGACCGATCTGATCCTCACCTACCGCAACTTCGGAGACGTGGACCTCTGGGGCGGCGACCTCGCCTTCCAGCTCCTGGCCACCGATCGCCTCTCCTTCACCGGCTCCTACTCCCACGTGAGCGAGGAGTGCTTCGATTTCGACGACGACGGGTCCTGCTCCGGGGCGGAGGATATCGCCCTCAACGCACCCCAGAACAAGGGCTCGCTGGGCGCCCTCTGGAACGACGTCCAGGCGGGCTTCAGCGTCGACGCACGGGTCCGCTTCACGGAAGGCTTCCCCATGAACTCCGGCGTCTTCGTGGGGATGGTCGAGGCGTACACGGTGGTGGACGCGAGCCTCAACTACAAGCTTCCCTGGATCCAGGGCGCGTCGGTGGGGATCACCGCCACGAACCTCCTGGACAACGTCCACCAGGAATTCGTCGGTGCGCCCTTCATGGGCCGCCTGGTGCTGGCGCAGATGACGTACGAGTTCTGATCTCCCCCGCACCCCGCAGGGATGGTTGATCCGCCACCCCCGCCGCGCCAGAATTCGGTGTGGTGGGGGGTGGCGCGTTCGGGACAGTGTAAGGGCAACAAGGGAGGACGTCGTGGGTGATTCCAGAGGCACGGTGCAGGTCCGCTGCGGATTCTGCCTCACCATGAACCGGGTCCGGATGGAGCGGGCCGGGGATCGACCCCAGTGCGGCAAGTGCCAGCGTCCCATGCTCCTGGACCGGCCGGTCAAGGTGGAGGCCGATGACTTCCAGGCGACGGTTCTCGACGCCGGCGTCCCGGTCCTGGTGGACTTCTTCGCCGATTGGTGTGGGCCCTGCCATATGCTCGCGCCCCATCTGGACGAGATCGCCTCCGCCGGAGTGGGTCGCCTCCTGGTGGCCAAGGTGGATTCGGACCGGGCCCAGGCCCTCTCCCAGCAATACCGGATCAGCGGTCTCCCCACCCTCCTCCTCTTCGACGACGGTCGGGAGGAGAACCGGGTGGTGGGCATGGATCCGGCGGGGATCAAGGCCATGGTCGAGGGTGTGCTCGCATGATCCCGCTCCGGTCCTGAACCGGCCTCGTCCCTCCGACCCGGACGCACCCCCGTGACCTCGACACCGCAGGATCCCCCGGCCGACCCGCACGGCTCCTCCGGAGGGGCTCTCTGGGGGGGACGATTCTCCCAGGGCCTCGCCCCGGAGATGGTCCGCCTGAACCTCAGTCTGGACCAGGACTTCCGACTCTGGCGCCACGACATCCAGGGGTCGGTGGCGTGGGCCGCCGCCCTGGGGGACGCCGGGCTCCTCTCCCGGGAGGAGGTGACGGAGCTTCAGGACGGTCTGGAGCGGGTGGCCCTGCGCCTCGAGCTCGGGCCTCCTCCCGGCGCCGACGACGAGGACATCCACTCCCTGGTGGAGCGCCTCCTGGTGGAGGAGGTGGGTCCGGTGGGCGGGAAGCTCCACTCGGGCCGCTCCCGGAACGACCAGGTGGCCACCGACGTGCGCCTGTGGGGGATGGACGCGATCCGTCGACTCGAGGCCGGGGTGAGCGAGCTGGCGGGGGCCCTCCTGGGGCTGGCCGGGTCGGGGATGGACCTCATCATGCCGGGGTACACGCACCTCCAGCAGGGGCAGCCCCTCCGGGCCGCACACTGGGCCCTGTCCCACGTGTGGCCCCTGCTCCGGGATCGGGAGCGGCTTCGGCGGGTGGCCCGGGACGCAGGGGTCCTCCCCCTGGGATCCGGCGCCGTGGCCGGATGCCCCTTCCCGGTGGACCGGGAGGCGCTGGCGCTGGAGCTGGGATTCCACTCCATCTCCCGGAACTCCCTGGATGCCGTGAGTGATCGGGACTGGATGGCGGATCTGCTGCACGCCGGCGCCCTCCTGGGCGTGCACCTCTCCCGCCTCGGTGAGGACCTGGTCCTCTTCAGCAGCCGGGAGTTCGGTTTCGTCCGCCTGGCCGACGGCTACTCCACCGGTTCGAGCCTCATGCCTCAGAAACGGAACCCGGATGTGGCGGAGCTGGTCCGGGGCAAGGCCGGAGGGCTCGTCGGTCGGAGCGCCGGGATGCTCACGCTCCTCAAAGGGCTGCCCACGGGGTACAACCGGGACCTCCAGGAGGACAAGTCCATGCTGTTCGACACGGTGGATACCCTGGAGCTCATCCTCCCGGCGTTGGCGGGGGCGGTGGCCACCGCAGCCTT
>JARRPL010000186.1:0-6266 GCA_037382905.1 Gemmatimonadota bacterium
GTCCGTGCAGAGAATCACGACCGCCTCGACGATGGCGACCAGCGCGGGGATCAGCGTCCAGGAGAAGAGCAGGTAGAAGAACCCGCTCACGGGGCGGCCCAGGTAGAAGCGGTGCGCTCCGAAGGCCCCGAGCGTCAGCGCCAGGAGGATGGCGACCGCTTTGGACTTGCGAGGCCCGTCCTGCGCAGGTTGCACGTTCTGGACGTAGACGGTGGGTGGCCCTGATCGCTGGCCGGCACACTCCACGCAGACGCCGCGGGCCGCGAAGGTCCCCCGGAGCGGCGTGTTGCAGTGCTCGCAGGCGCGCTCGATCCACTCGCCGCAGTGCATGCACTTCTTCACCCCCTTCGGGATCTGCACGGCGCAGATGGGGCAGGGCAGGGTCTCGGGGACGGACTCGCCCCATTCGATGGTCGCCATCGCGTTGCTCACTGGGTCATCCACTCCTGGCACAGCGTCCACGGCCCGTCGTTCCCCGGCACCCCTTTCCACGGACGAGCCGCGGCGCGGAGGAGTTTCAGGAAGCGCAGCCTGTCTGACCTGGGGCCGCCTGCCACCGTGCGCTCGCCCCGCTCCACAAACGCCACGTTGCAGCTCCCGATCAACTCCTCGGATCGAGCGCGCACACAGGAGGGCAGGACGGAGCCGGTGACGCAGAGGAGGCAAGGGATCAATGGAAGGGGCCGAGCTTCGGGTGTGTCGAGGCCACTGAAATACGAGGTGAGGCCGGCGAAGACGACCAGGTCCGGGTAGCGGTCCGTTACGGATTCGAGGAAGCCGCCTTGCGTGGTCATCACACGCCTTGGGCGCGCCATGGTTCCGGGGACCAGATCGGTAGCGCCCGCGACGGAGAGCATCCAGCCGCCGCGTCGGAAGGGCTCGACCAGACCATTCCGGTCCGCCCGCGGCGCAGTCTACGGTCTGCTTGACCGCCGTCGACACGCGGACTACGGTGTTATCGACGGCTGGAACAGGTCGTCCGTCGGCCTCCTTGGCGCGGTTCCCTCACGGAGGAGGATGCCCCATGTCGCGCACCCAGGTGCAGGTCCGACCCTCCCGCGTTCTCATTACGAGTGCTGCCTTGGCGGCGCTCACGGCTTCGGCTCTTCTCCTCGCGAGGTCGCTTCCCTCGTCAGGCGCGGGGATCACCGTGGCCTTCCTGGTGGGCTTCCTGCTGATGCCCATCATGGCGTCGCCCGTCGAGTGGCTGGTCCATCGCTACGTGTATCACCGCGAGCGAGGGTCCTTCCTGCGGGTGCTGTACAATGTCCACCATCGGGTGCACCACTACGTCTACTTCCCGACCTGGCGGTACGTGACGGGGGGTGAGCCGCGCCGCATTCCCGTCTTCGGGCATGATCACGACCACATGCACACGAGCGCCTTCCGCAACGCCCTCGTGCATCTCCAGCACTTCACGTTCTACATGCTGCTCGCCATGGGCACGATCTGGTTGCCGGTTTGGCTGTTGACCGGCAACCTCGCCCTTCTCGCCGGCATCGCCGTGTCGTCCGTGCTCGTATGCGACCTCATGGTCACCGTGCACGACACCATTCACCGGCCCGGTGCTCACCCGTTCATCGAGCGGCAATCCTGGTTCCGGTTCCTCGACCGACATCACTACATCCATCACGTCGACACCGAAGCGAACGTCAACTTCCTGCTTCCGTTGGCGGATTGGGTCTACGGGACGCTCCGCGTTTCGATGACCCCCGAGGAACTGGAGAAGCACGGCACGTGGGAGGAAGCGAAGGCTGTTCCGGTCGGACATGGGGAGCCTGCTCACGAGGCGCTCCGCAACGCGGGGCTCCGGCGCACGGGCTACCGACGCGCGGATGCCGGGGCCGAACCGGCTGCGCATGACTAGCGCCACCGCCGACGCCAGGCGGCCTCAGCCGAGTCCCCTGCGCATCTTCGTCGTGATGGCAGCGGTGCTGGCGACGCTCGCAGGGCTGACCGTCTTCGCGGCCCGGATGCCGGCGTCGCTTCCGGGCTACGCGGCGGCGCTCGGCTGCGGGATCGCGGTGACGATGATCTTCTTCTCGGTCTGGGAGTGGACCTTCCACCGCTACCTCTATCATCGCATCCTGGTGCCCGCGCTGCGGCCCATCTTCCTGACGCACCATCGGGATCACCACTTCCGGTTCTATCCACCCTGGCGCTTCACCGACGACGAGATCGTCGACGGGTCGCACCAATCGCACCCGTCGGTCTGGCTCCGGGTGGTCCGGAGGTTCGTCGGCGAGAACGTCTCGATTCCCGACCGATGGGTCTATCTCGTCGTGGGGCTGGTGCTGATCGTGACCCCGGGGTGGCTCGTCACCCGCAGCGTCGTCTTCTGCCTCGGGGTGGCGGCGACCGGGGTGACGCTCTTCCAGCTCTTCGGAAGAGTGCACGGCACGATCCACAGGCCTGGAGCCCACCCCCTGGTGGAAGCGCAGCCCTGGTACCCGTTCCTGGAGCGGCACCACTACATCCACCACGTGGACCCGGAAGCCAACGAGAACTTCCTGGTCCCCCTCGCCGACTGGCTCTTCGGGACGCTTCGGACCTCACTCACGGAGGCCGAGGAGGCCAAGGTCGAGGAGTTCCGCCTGAGGCACGCCGACTCCGATCACGGGTGAGTCGCCGGAACGAGGACCGCCTTCGGCTCCTGTCGCGCACCGAGCGGTTCTCCGTGAGCCTCGCCCAGTTCTGCCGACGGTGGATCCCCTGGCTGGCCCTGGCGGTGAGCTACTTCCCCATGGGCGCCCTCGTATGGGCAGGGATCGGGCGGCGCGTCCGTCTGACGGGTCTCGAGTACCTCACCGAGCTTCCCCGGGACCACTCCGTGCTCCTCGTCGCGAACCACCGCTCGTTCTTCGACTTCTTCGTCGTGCTCGTGACGCTGCGCATTCGCGGACACGTGCTGCGCCCTGCCTTCTTCCCCGTCCGAGGACGATTCTTCTACAGCCACCTGGCCGGCGTCCTGATCAACCTGGTCGGATCCGGCATGAGTATGTTTCCCCCCATGTTCCGGACCGGCCGGAAGCGGGCCGTGAACGCGTGGAGCTTCGCCTGCTGCGCTGAGATCCTCGCGCGTCCGCGGATGATCCTCGGCGTCCACCCCGAGAGCACACGAGGGCGGGGGCCGGACCCGTTCGAGCTGCTCCCGGCTCAGGCCGGAGCGGGACGCATCGCCCTGTCCGCACCTCATGCGCACATCCTGCCGGTCTTCGTCGTTGGCCTGGGCAACCGGATCCCCGCCGAGATCGCGCTCAACCTATCCGCGCCGAGAGATCATCCGGTGTTGGTGGCGATCGGGCCGGAGGTGGATCTCACCGACCTTCGGGGAAGCTCGGACGTCGACGCGGCGCAGCGCGCGAGTGATCGGATGCGTTCGGCGATCCAGGCGGTGGGCGAAGGGGTCCGGGAAGAGCTGGACGGGGCGTGAGGCGGTCCTCGTACCTGCGACTCGTTGTCTCTCGGCGTTCCCGGATGATATGGGCAGTCGGGAACGCGGTCTGGCCAGTCATCGGGGAGCGGCTGCGCTCGATGCCCCTCAAACCCGGGCTGGATCGGACGGTGGCGCTGGGGACTGCGCTTCCGGCGTCATCGATCGCGGTCACGATCCCGGCGAGAACTCGAATGCGGGAGGGTCGATCTCGTTCGCCAAGAGCCCGAGTACGGCTCCGATGATCCCCCCGTAGACCGCCCCTCGCCCCGCTGCCCTGCCCCACTGAAGATCGCAATCGTCATCGCACAAGAGCAGCGCAAAGTACCCGGTGGTCGCAAGGAACCCCAGCGCTCCTCCCAGTGCTCCCGAGACGCTACCCACGAGTACGTTGCGCGTACGGGAATAGGGGAACTCGACCCGCGACACCTCGGCCAGGGAAGCCCACAGCAGCTGTGTCCCTTCCAACTCCGCGTAGGACAGCGAGTCCCGGGTGATCGTGCCGATTTCGGCTCGGACCTCGGGGGCGTCCGCTCCCCGCCAGCGGATCACACCGCTGCGATCCTCGGCCACCGAGCTGATCTCTTCGACGTCCGACGACGCCAAAGGCAGGTTCACCGATCTCGTGTTCGTCGCCCTCACGCACGCCGAAGACAGGATCGCGAGGGCCAGAGCACCGAGCGTAAGGAGCACTTTGGCCTGCTTCCCATGAGTGCGGGATGAAATCGGGCCGATCCGTTCAGTTTGCGCCACCGGTCTGCTCCTGGGGATGGGAATCGCTCTTCAAGCGGTTCTTGACCCAAGGTGCCCTCCCGGAGCGGGGCGATCCCTACGTATGCCGGCGTAGTGGGGCTGGTGGATTCGGACTCCCCCGAGGCCGGTCCCGGTTGAGATCCTCCGTCATCGGGCCTCGCCTTCCGCCAGGCCCACAAACGCCGGATCCGGATCTTCACGTCGTTGGGTCCGCGGCTGCCGGTTACCGGGAGGTACGGGAGCGCGGGTGCGTCCCGTCTCAGTCGACCACGACCCCGGTCTCCTCGAGAAGGCGCCGATACCGGGGGTCCGACTCCAGGGAGTCCAGCTCGGGATAACACCGGTCGTAGATGAGGACCCACGGATCTTCCTCGTGGGCCTCTTCCAGGAGCTCGATGGCAGCGTCGTGGTCTCCAAGGGCGACGAGCGCGGCGGCCGCCAAGGGCTGGGCCCGCACCTGCCCGGAGGTGATCCCATTGACCAGAGCCACGGCCTCGGGCAGGTCCACGCTCGCCAGGACCTCCTTGGCTTGCTGGAGCTGGCCGGCCCGGGCCAGGACGAGAGCCTCGACCAGGGAGTAGTACGGAGCCGTCCGAGCCTCCTTCGGCAACGTCGCCAGCGCCTCGTCGGTCCGTCCCAGGCGACTGAGGGAGAGCGCCAGATCCCGGATGGCCGGTGCGCCCGGTGATTGGAGATCGCGAGCAAGGCGGACCGCCTCGTCGAAACGCCCCGAGCATCGAGCGCCGGTGACCTCGAGCTCTGGCAAAGGTCCGTAGTAGGGGTACTGGTCCTTTCCCCGTCGCGCGACCTCGAGGGCCTCGTCGTATCGCGACCTCCACAAGAGGAAGAACAGGTAACCACAGTGCCAGTAGACGTCGCTGTCCAGGGAGAGGGCCCGAACGAAGTGAGCCTCGGCCCGGTCGGGATCCTCCGCCAGTCGATGGAGCACGAATCCCATCGAAGCGTGGGCCCGAGCATGATCGGGATCCAGGCTCAAAGCCCGGTCCAGCGCCGTACGGGCCTCTTCCCAGTGATCCGTATCCAGGTCGACTCGCCTGAACGCAGCAAAGTAATGGGCCTCGCCCAGCGACGCCCATGCATCGGCCCATTCAGGGTACTCGTCCACCGTTTGCCGGAAGATCGCGATGCTCTGGAGAACGTCTTGCGGGACGGCCGCCCAGCTATACTGGAATCCCCGAAGGAGAGTTCGTCCGTCGAGATAGGCCTCGTAGGCCGGCTCACCGGTGCGCAGCGGGTTTCCACCCGCATCGTGACCGAGCTGGAGCGAAACCGTCGCGGCAATCCGACCGGCGAAGCGACCCTGGATGGCCCGGATCATCGTGGGCGACGCTTTGGCCGCATAGGTTTCTCCCCACTCACGCACCCCTGTGTCTCCGTCGATCAGTGAGGCGGAGACCCACACGCTGTCCCCCCCGACCCGGACGCTGCCTCCCACCAGGAAGCGGGCCCCCAGACTGTCGGCGAGGGCTTGGAGCGAGGCCTCGGATTCGAGCAGGCGCTGGGCCGCGGGGATCACCGGGAGATCCTGGATACTGAGCAGGGCCTGGATCAACTCTTCGGAGAAGCCGGCTGCAAGCCACGCCCGGTCCCCCTCCGGACTCAGGTCTTCGAAGGGGAGCACGGCCACGGCGGACCGGGCCTCGAGGTCGAGCCCGATCCCCCCCGCCGCCTCCCGAGCGCCTCCCGTCTTCAGCCCCCATGCCCCTAGAAGACCGGCCAGCAGGACGAGCCCGAGGACCACGGCCAGCCGACGCGAGGTCCAGGACCGGGGTTCGACGGGACGGATCGCCGGGTGGGTGTCGCGAGGCCCAGTGCGGCGCGGCTCCACATTCGCCTCCGAGGCGTCGCCAACCGCGGCGGCGACGGCCCGGGGAAGGGGGGCGCGGGCTTCCCGGCGCGGCTCGACGGCCTCCGCGACCCTGATCCTGGCCACAGCGGCGGCCACGGACGGGTCCGGGTCCAGCCCCAGCTCGCCCCGGAGGAGCTCTTCATGACGTTGTGCGTGGAGTAGGGCCGTGCCCGGGCTGCCGGCGAGGACGAGGGCGTCGATCAGATCGAC